>JANQHN010000114.1 GCA_028282665.1 Phycisphaerae bacterium
GACAGGTACATCACGCTTACGCCTCCGACCTCCGAATAGCCATACAGGCGCGGTTGAGACTCGCCCGGCGGGATGTAGTACTTTTCGGGGTTTTCGACAATGCGTTTGTTCGCTTCTTCGATCATCTGCGCGCGCGTGCCGAAAATCGTCGCACCGTACGGGCAGGATTCCGTACAGGCCGGTTGACCGCCCTCTCGCACTCGATCGTGACAAAAAATGCATTTGCGCACCAAAGGCACCGTGTTCTCCCACGAGTAACGCGGAATGCCATACGGACACGCCATCATGCAATAGCGACATCCCATGCAACGAGATTCGTCGTACGTAACAGCCCCCGTATCCTCCTCTTTTTTCAGCGCCGCGACGATGCAAGCAGACACGCAGGCAGGCTCCTTGCAATGGCGACACTGCTGGCGCACGTAATTATTGCCCGGTCTGCGAATGATGGTTGTAAATCGCGTCGAGGAGAGGTCGTCAATCCGCTGTTTCCAGCGCCACGCGCGATCTCGCCCAAGCCCATACGTTTGCTTGCAGGCATGCACGCACTCCTCACATCCAGTGCATAACGTTGTGTCAGTCAAAATGGCATATTGCCGGTGGTCTTCTTCAGTAATTTCGTAGAGCATGCTCATAGCCTCTTACGTGCGCACTACACCTTCGTCGACTCCCCTGCCGTCATCACGCTGCTTACCGTCTCTCCACGATAATTCGGGAGCCAAATCGACAAGCTTGGTATGAATGCACGCCAGCAATCGCCCGAACGGAACCATGACCATCACCAAACAGGCCGACAAAACGTGCAACAACATCATGAAGTGCCAATCCAGAGGGCTCCATCGCGGATGCATCGCCATGTACCCGGTGAAAAAAGGTACGACGAGAATCAGGGGTTTGACGAAAGTCCACGGCGGTTCGAACGACCGCAGCATGGGCGAATAAAGTCTGCCGAGGAATACCAAAAAACCCGCTACAAGCGTGATGATAGCCAACGCATTGGTCACCGAACCCGAAAACGTAGGCCAGGCAAAACCGGTCGCCCTCTCCATCAAATGCACGTGGGCGATCATAAACAGCGGAACCAGAATCGTCCCTGCTCGCTGAACCGCCGCGAGAAAGCAAAGGCACAGGTGGTAACCGAACATATGCCTCGTCTGCTCAGGGCGCGCCTTTCTCAACACCAAGGTGGGGAATAAGCCCCACATCACGTTCATGCGGAGCTTGTACCAAAAATGGGCTTTGTTCTGAGTTGTCAGCCAGGCGGCAATCACATCCGCCAACGCCAATGCAATTGCGCGCAGACTCCCCAATACCAGCAGTCCTATCGCGACACGCAATAGCGGACCTTGGGCAAATTCGAGAGCCTGAACGGTGGATTCGTTCATGTGGATTCCCCGCACCGTGTTTGATGTGGTGATCGTGGGCAGTCCACTTTTTGATGAGCTGGCGGCACTTATCCGAACCTTACACGCGCCATACCAATCTCGAACCCAATCAAAAGTCCGCACGGATCAGATAAGTCCACAGCGGAAACACAATAGAAAGTCTCACTGTCGACCCTGGTTGAAATTTGAACCGGCCCACACCCTACTTTTCCAAAAACCACCAATTTACGGGCATCAAAAGTCCAGAAAGGCATGAACGAAAATAGATTCCCAACCAAGCAGCAGATAAGTTGGGCGACTCCTCCCAGTCCCGAATGGGCTGCCTTTTATTCTCGGACGATCGCACACGACATGCACCGAAAACGAAAAAACCGCCAACGGCATGAATACGGCATCATCCCCGCGTATGGCTGAAAATGTTTGCAAAACCGCCCTAACTCACGCGGTCTGGCGTGCCTGCTTTTGCCCGAGTGCGGGTCAATACTTGAGCCTGATGACGGCGAGTTCTCCTGCGGGCAGCGATAGTGCGAGTCGTTTTTTTGCATCAATCCGCGGCTGTGACACGTGCTTGTTCGTTTGCAATTCAATACAACATGTAACCGCAGACTGCCCTCCCAGGCCCGCGATTCGCACTTGACGCTTTTTCCCGAAATCGACGTTTGCCACAATGAGGAGCACTCCTTTTTGCCGCGGCAATCGATAGGCGAAAGCGAGAATCTTCTTAGCGTTAGTTTCCACAGTCGGTCTGAAGTATGCGCGCGGACTCGCAAGAACGTCGATGTAACGTTCCCTGATCCGCCCGGCTGCTGACAGCAAATCGATAAACCGCTTGGCTCCCGCATTCTTCCAATGCAACGCGACAGCGTCGAAGTAGGCCAGTTTACCGTAATAAGGATCGCTTCTGGGCAGCGCGAACCGCCCCGGCGGTACGATATCCAACCCAAGGTTCATGGGCTGTTTTTCGAACACTTCCAGTCCACCATTGAGAAAGGGAAACGAGTTGGGCAAGAAGTGATTCAGGACCGCAATCAATCTCGCAAACGATCTCCCGCCTTCGCGCACCGTCGCGCGGGGAGTGTCCGGCGTCTCCGCTGCGGCGAACGCAGGCAGCTTCGACGAAGGAAGCACTTCGTAAACGAGCTTGTGCAACTCGCCCTCGCGGTGCCGCGGTTCCATCCACCAACTTGAGCCGATGATCGCATTGTAACCGGCTTTTCTTGCCTGCGGCGCCCGATCACAGGACAGCTCTTCCGCCAAAAATCCAAAATCGGGATCGGTCTTGCGGGGTTTCCTGACAATCATGTCCTGCAAGTCGTTTGGCAGCGCGTGGCCCATATCCACCCGCGCGCCATCCACACCGAGTTTCTGGTAATGCGGCAAAACGCCGGACAACATTTCCCACAGCTCATAGTTCGGCCTGTTACCTGGAAACAGGCTCGCCTTAATGGAGTCGGTAAAAGCGTACGGAGGTTGAACGGTCGGATCGCTTAAATGCGGTACGGACACTTTTGGATGATCCAGATAAAGCCGCAAGTAGGTTACGTCGCTCCATGGCGGTTGCGGATCATTGACGACATCTGAAAAACCCGGTGCGGTCACCACACCGAACTCCCGTTTAATGGCCTGCAACAGATTCGCACGGGGCTTACGACGCCAAGCCATCGCAAAGCGCTTCCATCTTACGGGCTCATCGACATTGGGCGCAAACCGAAATTGCTCGCGATGACGTACAAGTTCGTCCGTTCGAAGAATTCGAGCTAACTCCGCTCCGGTCGGTATCCCCTGTTTAATATCCGGCACCTGCGGCGGACCGAATGATTTCTCCGCACGGCGATCGATCCAATAGAACCAGTCAGGATGATCGAGCAACAGGTCACTATCACGTGCGGCCGTCCGCGGCGCGAGGTCGACCATAACCCGAATTTCCAGGGCATGGGCAGCCTCAACAAATGCCGCAAATTCGGTGTCAATATCGACCCCTTCCCGATCCAACAGCCTGTCGTGTAAATCAGGTTCGAACTCATAGAAATTCTTGGCTGAATAAGGACAGCCTAGTTCGCCTTTGCGGTAGATCCGGCTGCACTTGGTGACCGGTAGAAAATAGATGACGCTGACACCCATCTTTCGCAGAAGCGGCAGAAGCAGGATCGACTTGAGGAATGTGCCTGTTTCCGTGTGACGAACGGTTGGTTTGAGAGTACCGTCCGCGTTGTGATCCCAGGCAGTGCTCACGCGAATCATCATGGAATAAATGTTCGAGCGACGAAGCCAATCCCCGGGCTTATCACGTTTACCGGTGATGCCGTCGCGCCCGGCTCGTTCCAACGCCAATTTTGCACGGGCTTGCGAAAGAGTGCGGTATGCAAGCTTCCGATCGCCGCGCGCAGGCAGGATAACGCGGTCGATGCAGTCCAACAGGCACCTGTGTGGATTAACAAATACCTCGCCGCGTCCGGCCGGCTCAGCCTCAGCGAACTCCCACGTATTCCAAAGCGAAGGTATACGATAGGTTCGCGATTTGACGCTGCGCAACACAAGGCAGCTCAAGGATTTGTGTATCCGATCCAACGGGGAACCCGCCTCGTGTGACATGGCTTCGACCCTCGTGGAGAATGGTGAGCTCGATTTAAAAGCAACACTGACGTCAACGCCGTTGAGGAAAGGTGCTCCTCTCCTTCTTGCAGAGATTTACCTGATACGCAGACAAGTAACAAGATTCATCTATAGCAGTTTCAATCCAAACGTAGCACTGAATATCGACTTTCCGGCAGCACAAAACACGGTGTCGGATGCTACACCTGGCTAGAGCTTGCTTTAGGAAGATGCCGGCTTAATCTGCCGCATTGACGAACCCCTAACTTCACTATTTTCCCGCGACGCCGTAAAACCGCTACGTCATTCTTGGTCTCACGGGGAATCAAACTTCAATTTCGAATACAAGGAAGGCCAATCGAATTCGAATCCGTGAATTCCCTAGTGAAAGTTTAACGCACAACCGTATTGCGTTACCGCTTCTTTGCACCAGCCGACCTGTTCAAGTAGGCCGACTAGATCAACGGGGGGCTCTGTCGACGGTCCTGGTTGTCATAACCCCAATCACGTGGCCAGAATTGACTTGCTTACCTATTGTTTAGCTGCTATACTATATGGCACAACATGACCATTATCCAGCAAGAATTCGAACAGACGATGCGCCTGATCGATCAGGTAGTCAGCCGCATGTCGGAACTTGAGAAACGAGCCTACGACTTCGGTACCGGCGATGTGCTGTATCGGTCCGAAATACACACCGTGCAGGCCATCGGCGACCATCCCGGCCTCGGCGTTACGGAACTGGCCGAACATATGCTCGTCACAAAAGGGGCGATTTCACAGATGATTCGCAAACTGGTCGCGAAGAATCTCGTGCGTAAGGAATACGCACCAGGCAGCAGCCGCAACTTGCGGCTGTATCTGACCGACCGCGGCCAGATCGCCCGCACCGGCCACGAAGCCGTCCATCGAGCCATGGCCGAACTGATGCGTGACCATCTCGGCCGAAATTACAAACAACGGCTTCGAGTCTTCCGCGACGTTTTTACGCAACTCGACGAAATCCTTGACCAAATGGAGAAGAAGAAATCCTTACCGAATTGACTGCGGGTCCGCATTCGTCAGCGAGCCCAAAGCAGCACTTTGTTACACAACACGCGCAAAATGTTTAGGAGCTAAACTTATGGCGACGCAAGAATTACCAAACGAATCAGACGTAGTGATCAACGTCAAGAACAAGCCCGGCAACGAGCATGTGTACCCGGCCAAGCATGCCTTCTTCCTCGACAACCCGTTACGCCGTTGGCTGATGCGCCAGCGGGCCTTTGCCAAGCAGTTCGTGCGGGAGGGCATGACGGTGTTAGACGTCGGTTGCGGTTCGGCACCTCTACTGTTCGACCTGGCACGCGCAGTCGGCCCGACAGGCCACATCATCTGTGCGGATTTGCAGCAGGGCATGCTCGATCGCGTTGCGGCCAAGGCACGCCGCAAGCGAATCAGCAGCCGAGTCCGCCTGCACCGTTGCGAATCGACGAAAGTCGGGCTTGAACCGGATTGTGTCGATTTGGCGATCGCATTCTGGATGGTTCACGAAACGCCCAGTCCGGAGGCGTTTGTGCATGAGATGGCGACGACAGTCCGGCCCGGCGGTGTGCTGCTGATTGTTGAGCCCAAGCATCATGTCAAACCGCAGCTTCTTGAAGCGTACGAGAACTATGCGCGCGACTGCGGCCTGCGTATGGAACAGCGGCCTCGAGTGCGGTTCAGTTGGTCGTTGATGTTCAGGCGCCCAGCAGAGCGAGCGAACTGTTCGTAGAGATTGAGGCGTTCGTGATTGGGGAAAATCCGCGCGTGTTCGTTTGTTATGAGAGAATTTTGCAGGAACGCCCGGCCGGGTGCCCCATCCCGTCTTCGAGGTAGGACCATTGCGCTCCCGCCCGGAGGGCGGACGAATCGTTCGTAGAGATTGAGTCGTCGTTGTTAGGAGAAATTCGCGCATGTACGTTGGTTATTGGGTGAATTCATATACGAAGGTCCGGATTGTCCGGCGGCGTTCGTCCGCCCTGCCGGCTCGCGCCGCTGCTCAACTGAGTGCGCCAACTGTCCCGTGTGACCGCGGGATAACTGAAAATCATCCTCTACCACCCGTACCTGCTCCAGCGGATAACCTGAACAAAAACTGCATGATGCGAAATGTTGTAAGGATGGGATGGGGCGCTCTTGCAAGCAAATCGAAGACTTATTTGCCGGCGACCTTGAGTACGAAAGTCGCCCTCTCGTAGCGCAACATCTCATATGGTGTTATGCATTTGATTTCCATCCCAACACAAACGTCAGGAATTTTGATCTTTCGAATGGATGCTGACGGAATCTCATGCGTCACAACCGCGTGCCCGCCGGAAAGAGCTTGTGCAACGAGGTAGTAGTCGGCTTTTTGGAAAAAAGTGCTTATGGCTGATGACTCGTAGCTCTGGCTCTGAATCCACCCTGTCACCTTTCCGAACGCGGCCAGTGCAGATTCTTCTGGCGGCAGGAAGAAACCGGCACCTCGTTGGGCAGCCCATTCAGACAACTCGTCGTCCCCTGCATTGATTTCGTCACCTACTTTTTCAATACTGAAGACTTTGCCAGCACCATTCTTCCGAATCAGCCAATCCCAGAATGCTGGGCAGAAATCCATGCCATAGTGGAGGTTCTTCGCCCGAATAAAGCAATCAGCGTCTAACAAGTAACCCATCAGACTTCCACTCCCACCCTCTGGCCAAGCTCTCGGAGTGTAGACACTTTCTTGCAGCCCAATAACTGGAAGGCGTCCGTGAACGAAGATTGCCCCTCGAAAGTACTGGTGACGACGGCACGGGCGAAACGTCTCCCCACTCGAGTAGCCGTCGTTACATAGTAGTTTCCACCTGCGCTACGGGTGACACTCATCAACCGATCTCTTTCTAGCTCGTATTCTTCCCAGAAACGCTCCCGAGTGATGAATCCCGCGTCATGGAGGCGGCGCAAGATAACCAAGGTACTTACCTTGAAGCAGCGAGCCAAACGTTTTTTAGCCTCTGATAGTGGCTCACCAATGTCCACCTCCTGCTTCACAGCTTTGATTGGGGCAAGCAATTCGGCAGCAACTCGATTACACCATTTCTCGATTCGATTCGCAGGACTAGACGCAGGGCACACATTTGTGAGTGCAGTCTGTCCGAGCCAGAGATGTGCAAGCTCATGTGCGAGCGTGAACATCTGTGCCGCTTTCGTGTCCTGTCCATTAATGAATACCAGCGGTGCTAGTGAGTCTGCAAAGGCGAACCCACGAAACTCCTCAGGGTCGAGTTTTCTGTGGGAGTTTCCGCCAACAATGCCGCTGACCATCAGCAACACGCCTAGCTCATCTACTTGCTCTACGAATCTGCGAAATGCTTCTTCCCATGTACGCATGAGTCTACGCTCGCCCAAGTCGAACTTAAGTGCTTGTCGAATGTGGGCAGCAACCGAAACAACATTATCCGACAAACTCGCCGAACCGTCGAAGGCGAAACCAGGTTCCCGTGTGACGCGCATGTATTCACGATACCACTCTTGCCA
>JANQHN010000188.1 GCA_028282665.1 Phycisphaerae bacterium
ACATGTCGCAGCACGGCCTGCACAGTAAGGGCAAGGAGGACGCCTACGCGGTGATGGACGACGAAACGAAACAAAAGTATATGCCGCACGTGATCGAGCCGTCCGCCGGGGCGGATCGGTTTACTCTCGCGGCGATTACTGAGGCGTATCACGTGGATGAAAACCGCGCGAGTCCGGAGTACATGGTCTTCCACCCGCGTCTCGCACCCATTAAAGCGGCAGTGTTCCCGCTCGTGGCGAAGGACGGCATGCCGGAAATTGCCGAGCCGATCTATCAGGAACTCAACAGGCACTTCCCGTGTCAGTTTGATGCTAAGCAGAATATCGGCAAGCGATACGCGCGAATGGATGAGGCCGGTACGCCTTTCTGCTTTACAGTGGACGGCCAGACCAAGGACGATGGTACGGTTACAGTGCGAAGCAATGTCGACGCCAGCCAAGAGCGGATCGACAAGTCGCGTTGTCTGGAGTATTTGCGCAACAAACTGGGTCTTTAAGCCGGACCGCGGTCGCGCAACGATCGAGTTTGAAGAAACGTCTGTTCGCTAAAGGGCGTTGTTGTCTCCATCGCGATCTTCTCAAGTGACACTACACTTGCGGGGATGCGATCTGCGTCTTTCATAGCTGGTGCTTGCTTCGCAAAACGAATGTGAATGTGACGTATCCTAGCTGCCGTTTGTGCTATCGGCGTTCAGTTCCTTTTCGGTGGGTGTCCAGGTTCGTTGGTTTTGCCATCCGCGCCGGTCTTCGGTGAATTGCTTGATGAACGGCACCGGATTTTGCGAATAACCCACCGATATGCAGCATTGCTTCAAGATTGATATCCAAAGAAGAATTGGAAGGGTTTCAATCGGTTCGTTCGGCGAATCAAGGTAGAGATCAAACAACTCAAAGTGGGCGGAACTTTCTTCGATTTGATTTGGAACCGTCGGTTGCTCATATTGCACGTTGTTTTGAACATCATTGGTTTTCAATTCCTTCGATGAGAAAGTTCTAACCAGATGCCGGCTTCATCTGGCAAACAGTTGCACTAAAAACATCCCTTTTCAGAAGAACTGGTTTGCCGTTTGCCTCCTTTCCTGCCGCAACCGCCTAAAGTGCAACTGTGTGCTAAAAGATGACAAATGCATGTTCATTTGTGTAGGCGCCTTCCCGGTCCTGCCATACAATAAAAGCGGTCTCGCGCGCCGCCGTACTCCGAGGCCGGTGCGGCTTCTACCATGCGCGCGAGGGGACACATCAAATCAGGCCCAAAGAGCGAAGTGGCGTCAGTGAGGGGCGTGCTGTGCTCGACGTGAAGGAGGTATGTCATGCGCAAGTCTTCATTTTTTATCAAAAGTATTACGCTTATGGTGATGGTACTGGCTGTGCAAGCTTCATTTGCAGTGACGCTTCAGGGGCCATCGGTTGCGACGACGGGAGTCGGTCTGGACCCCTGTCCGTCGCACGCGAACCACGTCTGTTGGGTACGCTTGCATCCATTTCCCGCACGGTTGATGCCAGCCGGCGGTTCCAGCTGGTTTACGCCGGTATATGACGCGGCCGCTCCGGATTGGACGAGGCAGTCAGGTTCGCTAAACGGCACGTTCAACATTCAGACGTACAACGCGTTCAATGATTGTCCGTTAGGTGGGGCGGAGTTCAGGATGTACTACACGCCCGGTGCTGGTGATCCTGCCACGATTAAGTGGACGCAGGGCATCTTTACGAATGACAGGCTTGGTGGGCGGCATGGACCGATTGCGTCATACATGGATGTGAAGGATCCGCCGGGTGCGGGGGCGTGGGGACCTCCGTATTACCCATACCAGTACGCGGACAGCCATTTTTATGACAAGCCGTCGCGTTACTGCCCTGCCACGGGATTGACTTATTGGATAGGCGAGTGTTATGCGACAACCACACCGGCTACGAAGACTATGAAAATTTACGAAGGCGTCGAATGGGGGTTTATCTACACATGTTTTGGCAAGACGGTGGTGACGGAAGTACGCGTTGGCAGTACGGATGCGGTGGTTGACTACTCGGCGGATACCGGCAATTTGTCGTTTACCGCGCCTGTCAACGTGCTTACTGTTACGGGGCAAGATGGCATCGATCCTGAATTTTCGGTTGACGTATTAGCCGGTGGCCAATTGGTGGCGACCGGGATGCAGCTTGCGGAGCAACAGGATGGCATGCTCCTGTTCACTGGTGGCGAGATGCTTGTGTACGACCAGGACGACGTTCTCGTGCTTTCAGCGGAAATCGAGGCAGTGCATGTTGATGACGGATTGATGGCCCGATATGGTCACAACATGATAGTCCTTTTTGGGGATATTGAGGAACTCGCGCACATGCCCGGTTTCTTCGCTACCGACTTTTACTTCGCGACGCTGGACATGGCTGACACGTTCGCGCCGAGTCTGACCGTTGCCACTGTCGAGCCATTTTCGCAGTTAATTTTGGCAGGATTTGATGCTTCATCCAGTGCGACGGTGTTGAACAGTTTCCAGATGATCGAGCCGCATCATCACTTCGGCGATGGCAATGGCGATCGCTTTGTTGATATTCAGGATTACATTTTGTTCGGTGAATGCCTGACGGGACCGGGTACGATTTCGGGCGATCTTTGTTTTTGGGCGGACGATGATGCCGATCGCGACGTGGATGTGATCGATTTCGCGGCGTTCCAGAGGCGTTTTGGAACATTGCCTGAATTGGTGGATGCGGGAGCTTGTTGCTTGCGCGACGGAAGCTGTGAAGAAGTAGAGGCTATTGAATGCATCGAATACATGGGTGGCTTCTACAGAGGAATGGGCATGACTTGCTCGGACATCGATCCGCCATGCGAGCCACCGATGCCGGGTATGATCGTCATCAACGAAGTGTGGGCGGATGACCCCGGCCAGGATACGCACGAATTCGTCGAGCTGTTTGGCCCCGCAGGCATGCCGCTTGATGGTTTTAGTTTGATCGTAGTGGATGGCGACACGAACGGCAGCGAGCAATCCGTCAATTTCCGCAAGGTGACGTTGCAGGCCAGCTTGGACGGATTCATGCTGGATGCGGATGGTTTTTTCCTTATGGGGACGGGTCCTGAACTAATGACACTTGTGGATGCGGACTTGGATCTTATATTTGGAAACGGCAATGGAGTCGTGGATGAGTTGCAGAATGGTTCACAAACCTACGCGCTCGTTCAAACCTTCATGATCGAATATTGCGAAGGGCCGGGCATTCCTGATCCTTCATGCACTGGTGCGCCCAATCAGTTGACGCAGGCATCGGTGGACATGATTCGTTTCGAAGGGGCGCTGGATGTAGTTGCGACGCGTGATACGCTTATCGATCACGCCTATTTCTTTTCACCACTGGTGCTCGATGTGGAATTTCTCGAGTTTGACGGTGCGATGCGTGTACCAAATGGCCAGGATAGTAATTCACCATTCGACTGGATGGTCTGGGAAGGAGTGGAACTCGGTGATCCGGGTGATCCTTCGACACCAGGAGGATGGAACTAGGCAGGTGGGCAGGTAACAACCCAGCCCTGATTTGTGGTTTATTAACCACTGTTCTAACGCCACCGGATGAACGCCATATTCGTCGCCAGCGGCATTTGAGTTTGTGTGTGCTGTGCGTTGCAGGCATTCTGCGCCTGGAACATCGCGCTTCGTTGGTACTTTTCAAACGATTTGTAGATGTTTATAGGGGTGGAGTAACCGTGCGTCTTCGGTTTCATTTGTAAAGTCACAAGTCAGTCGTTTCAAAGTCGCTCCTGCCACCATCGAAGCCAAGCCCTTCAGCTTAAACAATTCTTTACGAAAGTCTAGCAATCTTAATATTTTGCGTTACGCTAATCGCGGCTGATCTCAGTGAGGCGTGCACTGAGGTTAGGCTTCATCCAAGTGATCCATTGAGTGTAGATGCCCCAAGCGGCAATTGGCTAAGGAGTTGCTATTCATGAACAAGAGTATTGCGCATGTTCGATTTTACAAATTTCACTTTGTAGGCACGTGTTTAACAGTGTTGCTTTTGCCGTGGACGGCGTTTGGATTGGATGGATCCGATCGTGATACCAATTCGGTGGAGGTAGTTGCGCACGCAGAGACTTTCGATTTGTTCAATGCGAAACGCTTGACCGGAGATTGGGGTGGCATCCGTACGGATCTGGAAGATGTTGGCTTGCGGTTCAAAATTGACTTGATGAATCAAGTTATGGTCAATATGCATGGCGGCCAAGAGACCAGGAACGGGCATGACACCGCAGGCAGCTACGAGTTCAACATTTATTATGATTTCGAGAAGCTGAAGCTTATCGAGGGGGCTGAGTTTTGGATTCGGGCGAAAGGAACATGGGGCGGTGACGACAGCGATTTTGACAAAGAGAAAATAGGAGGTTTGTTCAAGACGAACCAGGACGCGAGTTCGGAAGAGCCACTATTCGTTGACAAATGGCATTGGAAGCAAGTGTTTCCGTCTGCCGGGCTCGAATTTCGTATCGGTCGCATGGAGCCGGTAAAGGACTTGTTCGACACCAGTAAAATAATTGGGCACGAGGACAAGTACTTTCTAAACCGGGCGCTGGTGCGCAACGCCACCATTCCTGCAAACAAAGGACTTGGTATCTTCGGCAATTGGGATGTGGATGATTGTTTTTACGTTCGGGCTGCCGCCTTAGATGCCAACGCGCGTGCTCGCCAGACGAACTTTAATACCGCGTTCCACGACGAGGCGGAGTTTCGTTTCTACGGTGAGATTGGTTGGACACCAAAGTTTCCTTTGATGAGTAGAAATGTGTCCGGTCACTATCGTCTGGGTACGTGGTACGATCCTCAGCAGAAAGTGGAGTTCCTCGATAATTTGGACGGGCGATTGGAACCGCGTGTTCAGACTGGAGATTGGGGCTGGTATGTTGGCATCGATCAGATGATTTGGAAGGAAAACGAGGCAGAGAAAGACAAGCAAGGCCTCTCGATGGCGGCGCGCTATGGTCATGCACATGGTAACGTCAATCGGATCGAGCATTTCTGGGCGGCAGCGTTGCAATACGAAGGCCTCGTACCCGGTCGAGACAAAGACCTTCTGGGGGTTGGTGTTGCACAGGCGTTGCAGTCGGGTCAATATCGGCGTATCAGGCCTATGGCGGATCGTGAGACCGTTTACGAGATGTACTATTCAATACGCGTTGCCCCGTGGCTGATCATCAGTCCCGATTTGCAGTTTATTACGAACACTGGCGGCGATGACGGTGATCCGGATACTTTCGTCGGTGGAATCCGTTTCAAGATGAGTTTGTAGCCGAATTCCGAATTCCCAAGATCACTAAACTCAGTAGGCTCGGCAAATTAACCGAGCCTTTTTTGTTGTGGTGCGCCGGGCATGGTGTGAAGATTTGGAGGTGCAAGTCCTCTACGAACTTTGATAACAGGGACCGTTAGCTGAACAGCCAGGGTTGCCGCCGCGGGGCGGTGTCTGAAAGAAGCTGCAGGCAAAGCTGCGGCCCAACGAACAGGGATCGCATAGGAGGGCGACGTCGCGTGGGTTTCGTGAGCCTACTTGAGCAGCGTCGACGACTTGCGAGCACCTACTGAACCGCCGTATACGGAGCCGTACGTACGGTGGTGTGGTAGTTTGGGGTGCCGAGAGACCCCCGACTTTGATTTATGGGTGAATTCATATGCGAAGGTCCGAATTGTCCGGCGGTGTTCGTCCGCCCTCTGGGGCGGGGAGGTTTTTTGGGAGGCATTCGATCCAGGGGCTTGGTCGCTGCGCGACCGGTGCAGAAGCTGATGATGAGGTGATAATCGATCTTTGGGTAATTATTTGATGCTCGTGCGTACATTTGCCCGTGTTGTTTGGCATAAGATTCTATAATGAGGAGTCATGGACCGATGCACATGGTTACTGGTGCGTTCGGATATTCCGGGCGGTACATCGCACGTCGGCTGTTGGATATGGGTATGGAGGTTCGTACTCTCACAAGCGCTGCACAGTCGCGAAGTCCGTTCGGTCATTTGGTCAAGGCCTTACCTTGGTCGTTTGACGATCCGGCTAGATTGGCTGAATCGTTGCGCGGAACGGATGTGCTGTACAACACGTACTGGGTCCGATTCAATCACGCCAGGTTTAAACATGCGGAAGCGGTTGAGAATACGCTGAAGCTGTTCGACGCAGCCCAAAAAGCCGGCGTGCGCCGCGTTGTGCATGTGAGCATTACAAACCCCGACGAGCATTCTACGCTCGAGTATTTTAGAGGGAAGGGGCGTCTCGAACAGGCACTGCGGCAATCAGGTCTTTCTTATGCAATTCTTAGACCTACCGTCCTCTTTGGCAAAGAGGATATTTTGATCAACAATATTGCCTGGATGTTACGCCGTTTTCCTATATTCGGTGTATTCGGAGACGGCAGCTACCGTATTCAGCCGATCTATGTGGACGACTTGGCTTCTATTGCGATTCGGGAAGGAGAGGCGCGAAACAACTGCGTTATTGACGCCATCGGTCCAGAGACGTTCACTTATCGAGAGTTGATCGAAACCATAGGCCGTATTATCGGCTATCGACGGCCAATCATACGCGTCTCGCCAGGCATTGGATACATGATCGCACGATTCCTGGGGGCACTTGTGGGCGATGTCGTTATCACTCGTGAGGAGATTCAAGGTTTGATGGACGGGCTTCTTTACACCGATTCGCCGCCGGCGGGCGAAACCAAGCTGACGGATTGGGCTGGAAAACATGCGTCCGATTTGGGTGTTCGTTATGCCAGCGAACTGGCACGGCGATGAGAAGCAACCATGATACGCTCTAAAAAAATCACGCTACTGCTTACGACAAATGACTCGCCGCTGACGTTCGTGTTTTAAACGGAAGTGTTGGGGCTCAATGCGGAGGCGCTTCAGCTTGAAGACTTGTCGAATTCCTGTGTCCTGGATAAAGCCCATTCTAGCTTCAATGGAGGCTAGTCTGTTTAGTCCAACCCGCTTGGCTCCCGTAGCGTCGCAGCATTGACGGTGTTATCCTAGCCACCGCCCGAGATGGTCGCGCCGGCGGCATTCGGGTCGATGCTGTTTTCGGGGTGTCCCCCGAGGACATTCCACGAGTCTGGAAATGTAACGCCGTCTCCGGGTTCGATCGTCCGCAGGCCGCGCAGGGCCAGCGCCATTGGCGCCGGCATGAGCGGCTGGCGCGGGCTGAGCGTGGTGAACGGGCCGCCGGACGGGCTGGCCACGCTCAGCCCGTGCCGAGCGGTGTTTGGGCTAGCGCGGGCGCGGCTGTGATCACCAACAATACCGCGAGGGTGCATCCGATTTGGATCTTCCTTCCGTTTTGCATCGGTGATCTCCTTCTGTGTGTTCAAACGTCACCTTCTCCGGCCGGGCACGGCGGCATCCGAAGTCTCGCGTTCCACGCAGCCTGGCCGATTGCAGTTATTTCACCAGAGAGATCCGGGTCACGTCGTTGCTGTCGTAATTCGCTACCCAGATGTTGGCCCCGTCGAACGCGATAGCGTAGGGGCGATCACCGGTTGTGAACGTCCCCAAGTTGGCGCCGTCACTGACTCGTATTTTCGTCACATGGCCAGCGAAATCGTTTGTGACCCAGAGGGCGGTCCCATCGAAGATCGTTGCGCAAGGGTAAGAACCGGCTGCAAACGTGCCCAGGTTGGAGCCATCGCTCGCCAACAGCTTGGTTACGGTGTTGTCGTTGCGGTTCGCCACCCAGATGTGGTTTCCGTCGAAGGCGATGCCTCTTGGCCCGCCACCCACTGCAAATGTGCCAAGGTTGGTCCCGTCGCTGGCCTGTAGTTTCGTTACGCTGCTGGCGTTGTTGTTCGTCACCCAGATGTTCGCTCCGTCAAAAGCCATGCCGAAAGGCTGCGACCCCGCTTGATAGGTCCCCAGGATGGCGCCGTCGCTGGCGCGCAACTTAACCACTTCCTCGTCGTACTGGTTGGCCACCCAAATGTTGGCTCCGTCGAACGCCATACCCCTGGCGCCTCTACCCCACCCGGTATATTGGTCCAACACGGTGCCGTCGGAGGCCCGCATTTTGTACACTCTGGTCGATGCCCCGCACCAGATGTGAGTCCCATCGAAAACGAGTGTGTCGGCATGGCTACCCAGCCAGTAATGCCCCACGAGGGCACCGTCACGGGCGCGCAACTTGCTGACGTGGAGGCTGCCGTAGGCTGCTACCCAGATATTCTCACCGTCGAAAGCGAGAGCCTGGGGGTTGTCATCTACAGCGATGTTGCGGTTGAGCAGATCCCAGCGCAGCAGAGCGACGTTTTGGAGATCCACTGTTGAGCCTACTTGGGCGACGCCGCTGAGACCGGAGCCGTCGCCGACGAACGCCGTGGCTGTTACGGTACCGCCAACATCCAATTCGGTCACTGGTGCGTCCGTCCCGATGCCGACGTTACCGGCAACGTAGAGGATGTCGCTGCCATCCACTTGCCAGGGTGACTCCGGCAGGCCGGTGAGCGCCGAGCCGTCACCCGCGAACGCGGTGGCGGTTACCGTCCCGTCGACATCCAGGGCCGTGGCCGGGTCGTTCTTGTTAATGCCGACGCCACCTTCCGCCTTGATCAGGAACTGGTCGGGTCCGGTCGATGCAAAATCCGTATCGGTTCTGTCGGACCAGACAAACGCGCCATCATGAGTGGCTTGGGCGCGGTAACCGGCCGCGAAGCTCATTTCCCCCGCGGCGTGGTTGTTTCCTCCCCCGGGCACGACGGATGAGTCACCACTCGCCGTGTTGCCATGTCCGCCACCAACGACAGCCGCAAGTCCGCTCGCGGTGTTGTCAAGGCCTCCGGTGACAACGGAGTATGCTGCGCTGGCCAAATTGGTGCTTCCTCCGCACACCGTACTACGGATGTCGCTGGCGGTGTTGTTGGACCCACCACCGATCGTGGAGCAATCTCCATCGGCGGTGTTGCTTTCGCCACCGCCAACTGTAGCGGAGTTTCCACCC
>JANQHN010000197.1 GCA_028282665.1 Phycisphaerae bacterium
CTTCCCGCAGCGTCGAAGGTCGGCGCATAGTTGGCTGAATAGCCATCCGTGAGGCGAATTTTCGTACGTCCATCGGCGTCCATCACCCAGACATCGGCCTATAACGAACATGAATTCACCGGGTGGACCGTCCGATATCTGGGTGATGGACGCCGATGGACGTACGAAAATTCGCCTCACGGATGGCTATTCAGCCAACTATGCGCCGACCTTCGACGCTGCGGGAAGGCTTTACTTCACCGCAAGCGCGGGCAAGAAAGAGCACATTTGGTCGCTGCTGCCTGCCAGAAACGGCTTGCTGAACGAGCCCGAAATGCGAAGTGCGGAGCATGAACAGACACGTGAGACGATGGCGGAGACGATTATAGGCCCGGAACCGGTTGATAACGGCGATTAGTGATTTCGCGGGATTTTGGGACATATTCGCGCGAAAGCGTCCGTAAGAAATGGACGATGAACTCGTAGCGCGAGTTTGGCGGATTTTGCCGAGTTCGCGATTTTCTGCGGCCTTTTCAAGTATAGCAAGGTTTCGATCAAAAGAGGTCAAGGATGACCGATTTGTCCGAGCATGGAAGCGATGGGCGTCTTCGTGGATGTTGGAGATGCTGGACAAAAGCGTTTGCCCTTTGCGTAGTTTGCGCGTTGACGGTCACAGGCTGTCAGTGGGGCAAGCGCGATTCAACACCGCTGACCATCGAGAATCAAACGATGGGACGCGCGTCGATTGCCGTGGCCCCTGCCGTCAATCTGAGTGGTTCGGCGGATTTCGATCCGAACCAACTCGCGGATTTGATGGCTAGCGAATTGAGCTACGCCGAGGGGATTGAGGTTGTTCCGGTGAATCGTGTTCTCGCGATTCTGGATGTTCAACGAATGCCAGGTGTTGAGTCGCCCGAGCATGCGTTGGAATTGGTTGGCTTGTTAGGTGTGGATGCGCTTCTGGTATTCGCGGTAACCGAGTATGACCCCTACGATCCACCGATCATCGGCATCACCGCTCAACTGTACGGTGCGAGGCCTGGGCAAGGCGTCGGGCGGTTGGATCCGGTCGCTCTGTCTCGGCAAGGCCGGACTGGCCCATCCACCTTTGCGCCGGCGGCTCGGGGACTGCTTTCCCAAAAACAGCGAGTTTTTGACGCCTCCCACGCCGCCCTTGAGGCCGAAATCAAAGCCTTTGCAAGAGAAAGAGGCACCGGAGAAAGCCCCTACGGGTGGCGTAGGTTCGTTGTAAGTCAGCGTGACTTTTTCAGGTTTTGCTGCCATGCCACGATCAAGGCACTGTTAAATGGCGAGTCAAAACCTGTCGATGAGGAAGCTAGAAAGGCTGAAGGGTAGGGATACCATGAGCCAAATTCGTCAGCTCCAATTGGTAAAGAGAGCGGAGCGTTTCATTTTCCGATACCAACCTGGGCAGGAGGCCGAAGTCATCGACGCTTTTGCGGAATTGGCTTCCAACCAGGAGAGTGGTTTCGACTGGTTTGATGCAGCGGTGCTCAGCTACCAGATGGGTCGACGGCTTGAGATGGAGCTCGATCAAATCGCCAAGTAGTCGCCAAGTGATGGCGGCCCGGGCTGCCGGCCAAGACCAGGCCGGACTCGAGTGGGTGTATTCGCCGAACCGTAAGTTGCGATCATGAATCAAAACCCATTGATTGACGAGTTCCTGAACTACCTGAAGTTCGAGCGACACTTCTCGCCGCACACGGCAAAGTGTTACTCGGCCGACCTCGCGCAATTCTGTTCCTTCCTGGTGGGGGCGACAGGCCATTCGCAGGCGGCAGGTACTTCCCAGACGCAAAGCTACGCGACCAGCGAAGTGAACGCTGCTGAAGGAGGTAACGCGACTTCGGATTCGATGACCGCTGTGCTTCTCGACACCGGCATGGGTGAAAAGCTCAAAGAGGTTGCACCGGAACAAGTCAAGGCGTTTCTGGCCTATCTTTCCAACCAGAACTACTCGAAATCGACCATTGCGCGAAAACTCGCGACCTTGCGGAGCTTTTACAAGTTCTGCATGCGAAGAGGTTACATTTCGGTTCATCCTTTGGCGACCATTCGTACTCCTAAACAGGAAAAATCGCTACCGAAGTTCCTCGAGGTCGACGAAATCAATAAGTTGCTCTCCACGCCGGATTCTTCAACGTTGCTCGGCTGTCGCGATCGGGCGATGCTCGAGGTGCTTTATTCGACGGGCGTGCGCGTGAGTGAGCTTGTTGGCTTGAATATTGAGGATGTGGACTTCTCCGCCCGTACGATTCTGATTCGCGGCAAGGGAAGAAAACAGCGTATATCGCCGGTCGGTCAGACCGCGATGGTCGCACTCCACCGTTACCTTGAAATGCGAAGGGCCGACGCGAGAAGCGCGAACTTCGATCCGAACTCGTTGTTCGTCAATAAGCACGGTCAACGCCTTTCGACACGAAGTGTACGCCGTAAGCTGGACAAGTACCTCACCGAATGCGGTATGGACCCGACGATTAGTCCACACACCCTGCGACACAGCTTTGCGACGCACATGCTCAACAACGGGGCTGATCTGCGGAGCGTTCAGGAATTGCTGGGCCACCAGTCGTTATCCACGACGCAAGTGTACACTCACTTGACTACACCGCGACTGAAACAAGCGTACGACGAAGCCCACCCGCGTTCGTAAAGAAACGCAAAGCAACAAAACGCCATCCCCAAACGGCCGTGTCTCGAATTAGAAGAGACGCGGCTGTTTTTGTGTTGTGCAAACGATTCGGCTGACCTCGTTATGTTAATGAAGTCTTCTTTTCCGTCACGTTCGCGAGGAGTTCATCGAACGACTCTTCGAATGCCCTCACACCTTCATCGAGGAGTTGATCTGTAACCTGTTTCATGTCGATACCCAGATCGGCGAGTTGTTTGACCAATGATACTTCCGCGTCGATTTCATCACTCAGTACGATCTTAGCGTGGCCATGATCCAGGACAGCGTCGATGGTCGCGGGGGGGAGCGTGTTGACGGTGCGTTCGCCCACGAGCGTGTCCACGTAGAGCGTGTCGAAGTAGGCGGGATTCTTGGTACTGGTTGATGCCCACAGAGGTCTTTGTACGCGTGCGCCTGCTGAGGCCAGGCTTCCCCACGGACCGTTAGGGTTGAAGGCAGTAAGAAACCTGGCATAAGCAAGCCGTGCGTTCGCGACGGCTGCTTTGCCGGCAAGTTCGGTGGCATTCCCACCAATCTGCTCCAGCCTGCTATCCACCAGCGTATCTACACGGCTCACGAAGAACGACGCTACAGATGCAACATGCTTCAAATCTCCGCCAACTGCAGCGAGTCTTTGCAAGCCCGCCTGGTACGCTCGCATCACCGCGTCGTACATCTCCAACCCGAAGATCAACGTCACATTCACGCTAATACCCTCGCCGATCAGCGTTTCGATCGCTGGAATGCCTTCGTTCGTAGCAGGGACTTTGATGAAAATGTTGGGGCGGTTCAATTCGCCGTACAAACGCCTCGCTTCGTCGATGGTTGCCTTGGTGTCGTATGCGAGCTTGGGATTGACTTCTACGCTAACATATCCATCCACGCCGTCGGTTTTGTCATATACAGGCCGAAGGATGTCCGCCGCATCTGCAATGTCGGGAATCACCAGCCCTTCGTAAAGCGCCATATTGTCATGCGTTTCATTGAGCAGTCTCTTAAAGGCCGTGTCGTAGTCGGTCGAGCCGGTAATCGCCTTCATGAAAATTGTCGGATTCGAGGTGACGCCGACGATTCCTAGATCGATGAGGTGTTTGAGTTCTCCGGAATCGATCATCTTGCGACTGATGTGATCGCACCAGATAGACTGTCCAAGATCGTGCAGTTTGTGAATGATCGTTTCCATATGCGTAACTCCATCAGGGCAAGGGGGATGCGACGCGGTTCATGTTACAGATCGAACAGGCCGTCATCGGCGACCGCTCCCAAAGGGGGGCGAAGCCACACGATGTCACTCGGATGTTCTGGTGCGATTATGAGGATTCAACGACGCTTCGCAACGCGCGAATGTGATGGGCGATCTTCGCGGGCCGTGAGGAGTAGTTTTGCTTCGAACAGGGCACGTTTAAGTTGGGTGTCAAGCGGGACTGTGGCCCGATTTTCTGGGCTTTGGTTATGGTGAGTTTGAATTTCAGGAGGGATTTTTTTTGAGAAACGGCGATCTATTTGGGACCAAGCCAATCGCAGAATGCGTTCCTCTTCGGGACCAAGTGGGACTTCGATGTCTGGTATGATTCCCCAAGGCTCGTTAGATTTGGCATGTGCATCGCGATGAATAATGCGTCCGTTGGGCAGTTGGTAATGGGCGACGGTGAGTTTCAGTGCCGCCTTATGCTTTGTGAGCGGCAGCAGGTGTTGCACGCTACCTTTGCCGAAACTCCGTTCCCCGATGATAATCGCGCGATTATGGGCTTGAAGTGATCCGGATACGATCTCGGCGGAACTAGCGGAGTACCCGTTAATGAGAACGACGAGATCTAAGTCGTCAAGCGTATCGGCTTGGGATGCAGAGTACTGTGTGATGGCCTGCGTGCGTGTGACTGTGGCCAAAATAGGACCGGTGGTAACGAATCGGTCGATCATTTCCAGTGCTTGGTGCATCAGACCGCCCGGATTGAATCGAAAGTCGAGGATGAGGATCTTTGCGTTGCGGTGAAGGATCTCGCTGAGCGACCGATCGAAATCTGCCATCGTATGTGGACTGAAACTGCTTATGCGGATGTAACCGATGGGCGGATTTCGTTCGATCAGGTAGTTCCAATCGCCATTTTTTTGACGTGTAAAACCACGCACGGTTTCTTTTGAAACCAGTTCACGTGTCAATTCAAATCGGAGTGCTTCCTCTCGTCTTTCTCGGTGAACTTCGATGGTTACTTTGGTACCGGGCTCACCTAAAAGGAGATTCATCGCCTGCATGACGGACATGTCCGTCGCGTCTTCGCCTTTGATAGACGCGATACAATCCCCAGGCAATATCCCCGCCCGATCAGCCGGACCATTGGTGAGGGGAGCAATGACGGTGATGGAGCCGTGTCGCTCGCCTAATTCCAAGCCTACGCCACCGTATAGGCCCGTTTTGCGAGCGCTATATGCCGCTAGTTCGTTGGGCGGAATGTAACCGCTGTAGCGGTCTAGGGTAAGCATCAGGCCGTGCAAGGCACCGTCTACCAAGTCATTGCTGTCAATCGGTTCCACGAACTTCTTCTTGACAAGGGCATCAGCCTCAACGAGAGGGGCGTATGTCGTGAGGACCGAATCGCGCATAGCCATGTAGTGGGGGATTTGGAGGAACATCATCCCGAGTATGGCAAAGATGAGTAACCAGAGAAATCCGTGTTTCTGTTTCAAAATCGCGCCCTTTGAATCGTTAGACGGTCAGTTTTCGTCGAATGGTGACGTTTTCGCATGACCGAGCGACTGCGACATACTGATTTGTTCATCGTCGCCTTGCCAGGTGGTACTTAGCATCGTTAAATGCACTATGCGGTTTGACATGCCAAAGCCGCGCTAGTCAGGCGCGGTGCGCGGGAAGTGTGGATCATGCGAGGGCAGCAAATTGGCGAAACCTAAATGGTATGCGGCAGGATTGAATTTCGGCTGTACGCAGTGCGGCAATTGCTGTAGCGGTGAGCCTGGATACGTCTGGATCACGAAAGAAGAGATTCGGCGGGTCGCGGAATATCTTGAGCGAGAGGACGGTTGGCTGGCGCCGGAACATTTGCGCAAGGCCTCTTTCAGGTACAGTCTCACTGAAAGGCCGAATGGCGACTGCGTTTTTCTACACCGAAAGAACGGCAAAGCAATGTGTTCGATCTATCCGGTCAGGCCGTTGCAGTGCCGTACGTGGCCTTTTTGGACTCAAAATCTCCACTCTCCGGATAGCTGGAACGAGGCCCATACCAAGTGCCCGGGCATGAATCGAGGCAAGCATTATGACTTCGTGCAGATCGAGTCGATTCGCAAAAAGAAAGACTGGTAGTTCGGAGAGGAGGGGAGGTTGTTGACTTTGTGGGGGAGATCTTTAGAATCGCCGCATCAGTCGTGCAGACTACGTTTGACTCGTGGTCGACTCGAATGAAGAAGTGCAATACTCACCGGAACTTAGGACGACTACCCATGACGCGTGTTACCCTCCTTGCGGTTTTGGCTTGTGTGACTCTTAGTGGTCTGGTCGGTGGTTGTTATACACCGACTCTGACCCAGTCGGCGCACGAGCACGCCCACCAGTGGAAGTCCGTCGCCCGCCGTGACCGCCTCGCGCTCAATGAGGACATCGATGCAGTCCTTCAGACTGACCGCCCGTCGCGGTTGACGAAGTGGCACGACCAATAAGCGTCGGCCCGCGATTCCCACTACACAGACTATTCGCACGCTTGCATTTTGCAGGGCGTTGGTGTTCGCCATAGGCGAGAAACGCCTGCCTTGCGCACAGCGCTCATTATGAGACTGCTCAATTTCTGCTACCAAAAGGTCTCATAAACTTGTTGCTGTTCGCGACGCTTCTTTCTATTCAGTTCAGTTTAGTTCCTACCGATATTAGCCGATGCGAAAATAAGGCACTACCTGAACGCAATGAGGAAGAACCATGCAACGACAACAAAGTGCGTTTACGCTTGTCGAACTTTTAATTGTGGTCATCATTATGGGAATTTTGGCGGCTACAATCATTCCACAATTCACGGAAGCCTCGGACAAAACCCGCGCCGGAACAGCCTCGTACATCGTCAAAGGCGTTCAGCGGCAGCTTTCCGTGAAGAAAGCTGAGCTTGGGTATTTTCCTGCCGAGATTGATCCAACGTGGTTCGAAGGATCGGTATTGCCGACTAATCCGTTTTTCCCCAATGCCGAGACAACATTCGAAATCGTCGACAGACCGAACCTAACACACCCGCGGAACAAAGTGAATTCGTCTCTCGGTGCGTTTTGGTACAACCGGGCCAATGGAATCGTGCGGGCTCGTGTCTCTGCTCAAGAAACAAATTCCGGGACCCTTGAACTGTACAAAGAGGTACACGGTTCCCGGATTGAACACTTGGGCGACACGAAAGAGCCGGACTCAAAGTGACGCAAAGTACTTCGCTTGGCATCTTGCCCATACGCCGGGTATAGTGCCTTGTTTGTTCACCAGCGAGCAAGCAAATGGCCTTACCCATCGTTGCCATCGTAGGTCGACCGAATGTCGGCAAAAGCAGTCTTTTCAACACGCTCATCGGGCGACGTGCCAGCATCGTCGAACCGACTGCAGGCGTCACGCGCGATCGCATTACTAATATTTGCGAAATCGATGAACACTACTTTGAACTCGTCGATACTGGCGGGCACGGTGTGGTCGATCGCGATGATCTTGGCGAACACGTCGAGCGCCAGATCCACTACGCTATCAGTCAAGCGAAACTCATTCTTTTTGTGGTGGATGCGCGCGATGGACTGATGTCCCTCGATCGAGAGACCGCGGATCTACTCAGGCCTTACCAAGATCGCGTCAAGCTTCTCGCGAACAAAGTAGACGAACCTCATTTCGAACGCGAACTGGGTGAATTTATCAAGCTCGGTTTCGGCGAACCCATGCCGCTTAGTGCGTTGCAAGGGCATGGTAAGGAGGAACTTCGGCAACTCATCTTCGAGAACATTGGTACGTTTGAATCGGAATCGCCGGGTGAGCCGGTGATGAAGATTGCGCTGGTGGGGAAGCGCAATGCGGGCAAGAGCACGTTTGTAAATGGGCTGGCCGGCGAGGATCGGGTCATAGTCAGTGAGATTCCCGGCACAACGCGCGACAGCATCGACGTGCGGTTTGAGAGGCAAGGGCGGTCGTTTGTTGCCATCGACACAGCGGGTGTACGAAAAAAAAGCAAGATTCAAGATGACATCGAATTCTATTCGACGCTTCGTGCGCATGAGAGCATACAGCGTTCCGATGTGACGCTCTTTTTAATTGATGCAGCGGTACCCGTTGGGCAAGTCGACAAAAAGCTCGCCAGTCTGATCGTGGAAGCACACAAGCCGTGTATTCTTGTCGTGAATAAGTGGGACCTTGCGAAAGACCATGCTTCGACGGATGAGTATGGAGAGTATCTAACAAAGCTAATGCCGGGCATGGATTTTGCGCCCATCGCATTCACCACGGCCAAGTCGCACCGTAACCTAGATTCGGTGATTGACCTTGCTGCAGAATTGTTTAAACAGTCCCGGATGCGTGTGGGTACGGGGAAATTAAACGCGGCACTGCAAAGAGCGCTTTGCATGAATCCGCCATCACCAAAGCGGGGGAAAAGACCTCCCAAGGTCTACTACGCAACGCAAGTTGCCGCCCAACCCCCAACGATCGTGATTTTTGTGAACGCGGCTCAACTGGTTACGCCAGCTTTTGAGCGTTTTATGATGAATCGCCTCAGAGAGAGTTTGCCCTTCGAAGAAATCCCGATACGATTGGTGTTTAAAGCAAGGCGCTCGAAGTACAATCAGGAGCAAAGCCCGGCTTCCAGACCGACACGTCGTACGCGATAAGGAGCATGCCGTGAAGATCGAATTGCATTGTCCGGCCTGTGCGAAACTGATCCGCGCTCCCGAAGACGCCGGAGGGAAACGCGGCAAATGTCCCTACTGCTCGAAAGAAGTTTACATTCCCGATCCGAACGAGACCGACGAAATCCCTCTCGCCCCCCTTGATGAGGATGAGGAGCGTCGAGCGGAAGAGCTGCGCAAAGAGTCCATCGAGTTTGTGACGGCTGTGGACAAGGATAAGGGCTCGAAGTATGACGTTGGTGGCGCGGGGAAAGCCACTCCTGTGCAGGTCGACATTCCTGCGGAAGTAGAGAAATTCGTCATCTC
>JANQHN010000200.1 GCA_028282665.1 Phycisphaerae bacterium
GGCAAGAGCAGATCTTCATCGAAGCGTCGCCGGACATTTGGTCTTCCACGGGGCTAAGCATTTCGGACCTTCAGGCTGCACTGGCCTCCCGGAATATTCGTACGACTGGCGGCTCGCTGGATGTCGACTCAGTCAGAGTGGCCGCTCAACCGAGCGGTGAACTCCAAAGCGTCGAAGAGATCGAACAACTGACGATCGGTCGCTCGGATAATGGCGCCCCCATCTTTTTAAAGGACGCGGGCTTAACCGTTCGTCGTGGATACGCCGATCCCCCCAACGCCATTGTTCGCTACGGCTCCGAAAAATTAAGCGCCGATGCCATCATCATCTCAGTCATTATGATGAACGACGCGCAGGCGACCGTGCTCGGCCCTCGCCTTCTGAGCACAATCGAAACGATGCAGCAGACGGAACGCATCATTCCCCCGGACGTGGGAGTCAGTCCGGTGTTCGATGAGGCCAGGTTCGTTGATGGAAAAATCAAAGGTTTTCTCGTAAACCTGGTCCAGGCGATTTCACTCGTGGTGATTGTAGCCTTGCTGTTAGCGGGAATTCGCTCGGCCGTGGTCATGGCCGCCGCAATCCCATTCGTCATGCTGATTTCTTTCGGATTGGCAAGCAACCTGGGCGTCGTTTTAGAGCAGATGTCCATCGCCAGCTTGATCATTTCTCTTGGACTCATGGTGGACAACGCAGTGGTTGTTTCCGACAACAGCCGCCGATACATGAACATGGGCTTACCTCGCAAAGAGAGCGTAGCGACGGGCGTTGAAGAAGTACTCGTTCCAACTTTGATGGGTACACTCACGACCGTATTCGTCTTTTTGCCCATGACGTTTGCGCTTAAAGGGGCAAAAGTTGACTACATCTTTTCGATCCCCGTTGTCGTGGGAATCACGTTGTTAACAAGTTGGATCGCGGGCATGACGCTAACGTCACTCATGGCCAGCGTCATCATTAAGCCAGTCAAGGAAGGTGCAACTTCTTCTCCGCTCGCCTGGCTGGGGAGGAAGATCGGCAATGCGATGAGGCGATTCAACCTGCCGACGCATTCCCTCGTCCAGACTTACGGCGATCTTGTGACCGGAACGCTAAAACATCGATGGATCGTACTTGGCGTTTTCGCTCTTCTGTTTGTCGGCGCCACTCGCCTGCCCATTGGTTCACAGTTCTTCCCCGACGACTTGAGGGATCAATTCTATATCGATATCTGGTTACCACAGGGCGCATCGTTGAATGCGACGGATCGGGTAACCAAGCAAGTCGAGGATTTGCTGCGTGAAATAGGCACGGCAACCGATCAGAAACAGTCAACCATCCGCAGCATCTATTCATCTGTTGGCGGATCGGGTCCACGATTCGCGTTGGGTGTCTCCCCCACCGCCCCAACGTCCAACTTCGCACAGCTGATCGTCACAACGACCGACCCGTTGGTCACCGTACCACTGGTGGAAAAACTTCGGGTTGAAGCGGAAAAACGAATCTCCGGCGCCCGGGTCGTTCCTCGCCGATTCGTGCTCGGGCCACCGGTTGCCACACCGATCGGGCTGCGGGTGTCTTCGGTTGGCCTGGACGATCCAGGGTTTGCCGCCCCCGATGAACTTCGTGCAGTGGCGGAGCGATTCCTGGATGTATTCCGCGAAACAGAAGGAACCTGGGACCACCACACATCGTGGGGTGAGGTGGCGACGGAAATCGACGTGAACGTGGATACGGAACGGGCGGCGATTGCCGGCGTATCCAGCGAGGCGGTAGCTTCAACACTGCGAGCTTACCTCAGCGGCCAAACGCTGACGATGTTTCGGGACGGCGAGCTTGAGATTCCGGTCATGTTTCGTCTACCCGAGAGCGAACGAACACTTGACTTAAGCCCTGAGCGACTTTTTGTAGAAGGCACTCAAGGGAAAGTGCCGCTCGACGCCGTGGCTGAAGTACGCGTCAGACCGGCAACGACGCGCATCGAGCGACGTGACAATCAACGCATGATTGAAGTCCGTGCTCGCAACCACCACGGTTTCCTAGCGAATGAACGACTCGAACACGCCAAACCGCGTATCGAAGAAATCGTCGCATCTTTGCCACCGGGAATCACGCTGGAATACGGCGGAAAAATTGAAGAAGCAAAGACCGCGCAGGCCGAGTTCGCGGCGGCGTTCGGGATTGGTTTTTTGTTGTTGTTGCTCGTGCTCATCGTGCAGTACAGCAGCTTCGTCAAACCGATGGTCGTCATGTCCACGTTACCAATGGGCATAATCGGTGCACTTAGTGGGCTCTACATCACCGGCGAGGCACTTGGATTCATGCAGATGCTCGGGCTTGTCGCGCTTGCAGGCATGGTGGTTAATTCCGCAATTCTCTACCTCGAATTCGCGGACGGGCTGATCAAGGAAAAACTGGAAAACGGGCCCATCGAGGCAAGTCACGGGGGAATGACTGCGTGTGGACTGCCCCGCTCGACTTTGCGTTGGTGTTTGGCGGAGGCGGGCCGCATACGCCTGCTACCCATCATGCTTACCTCGCTAACGACCATCGGCGGTTTCATTCCATTGCTGTACGGCGGACCGCTTTGGCGGGGGCTCGCCGCCGTCATGATTGGCGGACTCGCGGTCGCAACGGTGCTGACGCTGCTAATTCTGCCTGTGATCTACGCAGTGCTGATTGAGGTACTCAGGTTCAAACCGGTACGCCTGGGGCAGGATGTGTAATGACCACAGCCTGCAAGACCGGTACCAACGCATCTTGCACCGAACCACTCCACCGTGCCGGGCACGCCAGATGACCTGTAGCTTATTTTAGAGCAATTTCAATCCAAGCGTAGCGTTCAATGTCGACTTTCCGGCAGTACAAGACACGGTGTTGGACGCTACACCTGGCTAGAGCTCGCTCTAGCCCCAAATTTTCATCACGTCGTTAAACGTGACGAACACGAACGCGGAGATCAACAGGAACAGCCCCAGGATCTGCGTCGCCACTTGAACCTTGATTGAGACCGGGCTTCCTTTGATTTTCTCAATGATAAGGAAGACCATCAGTCCGCCGTCCACGATAGGCAGCGGCAAGAAGTTCAGCACGGCAAGGTTCGCCGAGATGATCGCCATAAACCAGAAGAAGTCCACCCAACTCGACTCCGCCATCCGGCTGCCCATATGCACAATACCCAACGGGCCGGAAAGATTCTCCACGCCTATCGAGCGGGAGAAAATCATGCGGTTGATCGTTTGGTAAACCTGCACGATGAAATAGTACGTCTTGTGCACGCCGATGGCGGCGGCGTCCAGAACGTTGTCCCCTTTGAGCATGACGGAAGCAATATTCACTTCGATGTTGGATCGGAGGTTGATCCGCGAAAGCCACGGGTCGACCATCTCTTCCGTTACGTCAATATAGG
>JANQHN010000238.1 GCA_028282665.1 Phycisphaerae bacterium
TCAATTCTTTCGCCGCAAATACACCATCTTCGATCCGAATTTTGAAAAGGATGACGCGATTTCGCTCGGCCTTAAACGGCACCGCACCCGTCTTCGCCAGGATCGACCGAATGTCCCGCCACTGGTTGTCGGGTACCTCGTGGAACTTCAACTCCACGTTTACCTGTTCTTCGTCAAATCCGTATCGGTTGGGCATCGTCAGGTAGTCGTCGAGAATTATCTTATAATCGAAACCACTGCGGTCCTCGGTTAAGGGCTTGGGTAGAAATAATGCTCGTACCGTACCCCACGATCCCGGGGTGACCTGAACATCAAAACGCTTCACGAGGTACAACATATCCTCGGCCTTGCGGACGAACATTTCGTCGGCATCATCCGGCAGGAAGAATCGTTCCATCTCTCGCCTGGCTTCGTGTTCCGATCCGTCTCGAATCTTCCGGCGAAATTCGAAGAAGTCGGGGTAAGCGTTCAAGTCCGCGTTCGACCATGGGAATACCACCTCGACGATGTAACGGCCGGGGCGGGCCTCGCGAAGCTGGCTATCCGTTTTTGCTCGATTGCACCCATTTACCAGTGAGATGGTCTTGGAAGATTCGACCTGCGTCGAATGTTGAATCCAATAAACCGAGGCGCCGATTGGCACCGAACTGACGAACAGCCCCGTATCCCCTTGCAATTCGAGGAATCCTTCTTTTTGTTGTGGCTTGGTGTCTCGGATTGGCTTTGGTTCGGCGCCGGGCGGATACTTTTTCTTAACGACACCGGGCTCAATCGCTGGGGAAGCCGAGCTGCCATTGTCTCTAAAATGAGGAAGCACGAACTTCGTCACCAGTACAATCACAACAATCAACAACACTGCCGCATAACCCATCTTCAAAATAATCGGAAATGGGTTGAATTCTCCCCGCCGCACAGGAACGCCCGCAACGACGGTTTGCTTACGCTTGCGTCGCCGTTTCGTGGATGAACCCTGAATGGCGGGATGCACAGCAGATTTTTCTACTTCCTGGAAGAGGAAATCGAGATCGTCATCTTTATCGTCGGGGACCGTGCAGGTCTTGCCACAGTACGAACAGCGCACAGCTTTACCTGCGTCCTGGTCTTTTGCGCGAACGGTATGTCCACATTCAGCTTTAAACTCGATCATGCCAGATCTTCTGCCAGCAAGGTCAAACTTATTTGACTGTCTTCGCCATCCACCTCGACGAAACAACTACTAAACGCCATGCCGAAAAACGCGAAAATCCGTTATTGGCAACGGTCAGGACGGTTACCGCACGCCGTCAAGTTGGAATCCGAGACAACCCACACCGGCAATACACATACAGACCAAACGCTGATTGATTGGGGTTTAGTCCAACGTACGCGCGATCTTGATCACCTCGTAGGATTCGATGGTGTCGCCCTCATGGACGTCGTCGAATCCTTCCAGGCGGATGCCGCATTCCAGACCCGCGCGGACCTCCTTGACGTCGTCCTTGAAGCGTCGCAACGAGTCAAACTTGCATCCGTCGCGGACTAGTTTGCCGTCGCGTAACACGCGTGCGAGGTGAGTTCGGTCGACCGTACCGTCCTTCACCAAACAGCCTGCCACTATGCCCAGTTTGCTGATTCGAAATACGTTCTTGACTTCGATGACGGCCCGTTCTTCGATTTTCTCTTCAGGAGCGAGTAGGCCTTCGAGTGCCTTCTTGATGTCGTCAACGACGTTGTAAACGACTTTGTAGCTGCGGATGTCGACACCTTCGCGATCAGCCAAACGCCTCACGCCGATCGGTATCTCCACGCGGAAAGCCACCACAATGCCTGCACAGGCAGCAGCCAACAACACGTCGCTGTCGTTGATCGCGCCTACACCCGCGTGACGAATTGTCAGTTTGACTTCGTCGGATGGGAATTTCGCCAATGTTTGCTGCAACATCTGCACGCTGCCGTCCACGTCCGCCTTCACGATGATGTTGAGTTCGGGAGTCTCTTCGGCAGAGCGTTGCTGGAACATTTGTTCCAGCGTCGTAACCTTGCGCGAAGACAAGCGGCCACTTTCCAAGCGAGTCTGCTTGACTTCGTCCGCCACCGACTTGGCTCGCTGCATGTTATCAACGACGAAAAAGCGGTCGCCTGACGTAGGTACGTCATCCAACCCCCATATCTCGACAGGTATCGAGGGGCCGGCTTTTCTGAGCTTTGTGCTTTGATCGTTCACCAACGCTCGAACTTTACCTGCCGCGTTGCCGCAGACCACGATATCACCAACGTTCAACGTACCTTCCTGCACCAGCACACGTGCGACCGAGCCCACGCCCGTTTTGGTCTCCGCCTCGATGACCGTACCCGTAGCCGGGATCGTTGGATCGGCCACCAACTCGAGCAACTCACCTAAGTCTGCGAGATGCTCGAGCAACGTCGAAACGCCTTCGCCTGTTGTCGCGGAAGTATGGATTACGTCTGTCTCGCCACCCCAATCGCCCGAAGGTGTAAGGCCATGCTCCGCCAACTGACCGTAAATTTTCATTACGTTTTGATCGCCCAAGTCGATCTTGTTGAGCGCAACGACAATGGGTACTTCTGCCGTTTTTGCGTGGTTGATCGCCTCGATTGTTTGCGGCATGAGCCCATCGTCAGCGGCTACGACCAATACGGCGATATCCGTTAATCTTGCCCCACGTGCTCGCATCGCCGTGAAAGCTTCATGGCCTGGCGTATCCAAAAATGTGACCGCGCCTTGCTTTGTCTTGATATGGTCCGCACCGATATGCTGCGTGATGCCACCGTCCTCGCCCGCAGCCACACGCGATTCGCGAATCGCATCGAGCAGGCTGGTTTTGCCATGGTCGACGTGACCGAGCATGGTGACCACTGGAGGCCTGGTCTTAAGTTGTTGGCGCTCACGGCTGTCGAACTCGTCCTTGAGGGTGTCAAGCTGTGTCTTGGCAGGCACAACTTCAAGTTCGATGCCGAGTTCGAGAGCTAGCAATTGAGCGGTTTCCGTTGGCAACACCATATTGATATTGGCCAACATGTTGTGTTGCTCTTTGAGGATCTTGAAGCATTGTATGAAATTAAGCCCGGTCTCCGAGCAAAAGTCCTTCATCTGGATAGGTTCTTGAACCTTTGCACTGGTCTTCGGACCTGCGGACGGCTGGCCGGGAGCGGAGGGCTTACTCGAACGACGTCGGTGGATTCGGCGACCCGTCGCCCCGGCAAGGCGTTCGTTACGCTCCGCCAGATCGCGGTCTCGCCAGGCCTGAAGTCTCTCATCCGCTTCACCAGTCTGTGTTCCGCTACGGCGTGGATTGACACGCCCCGCGCGACGTTTGGCGCTTTTACCGCTTTTGGCTGTTGGATCGGGAGCGGGGACCTCAGTCGGTTGCACTTCTTCCGAAGTAGCCGGCCTGGGTTTTCGTGGTCGTCGCCTGGGCGGTTCAGGATCCGGTGCTTCGTACCGCACGACACGCGGCCCTTTCAGCTTCGCGGGCTGGGGAACGTTTTGCGGACCCGCAGGCGTGATTTTCTCATCGTCAGACTCTTCGGATTCTTCTTTGACTGAATCCTCATCAACTTTTGTTTCGTCAGTAGAGTCCTTTTGCTCAATTGCCTGCGGCTTGGGTTGCTCGGCCTCGGTGAGCTCTGCGACAACCTCTTCTTCAATTTTCTCAACGACGGTCGCAACGTCTTCTTCGGCAGCGGGAACTGGCGTGAGGGGTTCTTCTGTGATTTTTGGATCGTCCACAACGACTATCGGTGGTTCGAATGTGTCTTGGGAGGCGGGGACTGATGCCGTGTCGGAGGTGTCTACTGTCGCTTCTGCCACTGGAATAGCCTGCTGTGAGATATCTGGGGTGGATGTTTCAATAACGGGTTCTTCGGCGATCTGGGAGGTCACTTCATTCTCGTCGGTGGGTGCGGAAGGTTCATTGATAACCGGTGCTTCTGCCTGGGCAACGGCGGTTCCACTTGTAACTTCGTTTACGGACTCCGAGCTTTCAGGATGGGCAACGGGTTCCTCATGCACACCGGCAGTAATTTCAGCCGTTTTCTTTTTGCGACGCTTTCGAACGCGCGTCAGATCGACGGGCGCAGATGTTTCAACGGCGGTAACGTGCGCACCTTCCGAGAACCATTCTTTGATGGTTGCGTAGAGGCCCGCGCTGAGCGTCGACATGTGGTTCTTGACGACGTTGTCGAGACCTTCGGCCCGGCACTTCTCGAGAATCGCTTTACTCGAGACGTTCAACTCCTTGGCCAAAGTGTGAACTCGCATTTTTTCAGACAACGTCTACCTCCTAAAACCTGTCGCGGATGGGCATGTCGATACAATCGACATCCCTCAAGAACAATCAGACCGCGACTCTCTATCTTCCTCACCGTTATTCGCGTCAATAGCCTGCCGTTTCAAACGAATACCGTGTGAAGTACAAAATCCCTACGATGTTTCTCCACGAATCTCCTCAGTCGTTTGCGTATCGACTGAAGCTTTCTCACTTCCATTTTCTTCACCGTCGATGCCATCGTCGGCGCCGCCCGCGATTAACCCATCTGCCGGTGAATTCACTGCATCACCCGGCGCGGGAGATTCCTCAATGCTGCTTGTTGGCTCTTTGCTTGTTTCTTTCCCAAACGCTTCGGTTGATTCTTCGCTCGAAGAAAAAGGACCGTTGGCTGGCGTATGGTCTGAATTCTCTGCGGCGGGTATCTTAAGATCGCCTGTAGGTTCCGTCGTCGCCGAGAGGGAAGCGGTGGCTTCGTCCAATTCCTCGGGCGTCGATTGATCAATGGAGTCAGTGGTCGATTCTGCCTCCGCAGCTTTGAGCTTGGCAGCTTCCGATTCCTGCGAGATGACCTTTGCGGCCTCGGAAGCAATTTCTACAATGTGCGAGGCCAATTCTTCCTCAACCTCAAGCGTTGTAACCAGCGCTTCCGCACCTACGTCACCGATGTCGTGCAGAGAAATCACGCCGATTGCGAGCAACTTGTCCAACAAAACATCTTCAACCCCCTCAATTTCCTTGAGCACGCGCTCCATGTCGTCGAGGGCTTTGTTGTGTTCTACAGGCGTGAGAATATCAATATCCCAACCCGTAAGCCTCGCCGCAAGACGGACATTTTGCCCGCGTTTCCCAATCGCGAGGGATAGCTGATCGTCCGCAACCACAACGGTAGCGCGACCCAACTCAAAACAGAGAAACGTTTCAAGGACTTCGGCGGGTTTGAGAGCGTTGGAAATCAACACTTGGGATGATTCGTTCCACCGTACGATATCGATCTTCTCGCCGCCCAGTTCGTCTACTATATTTCTGATGCGACTGCCACGAACGCCTACGCAAGCGCCGACGGCATCTACCTTGCCGTCGATCGAAGAGACCGCAACTTTCGTGCGATAACCGGCTTCACGCGCCAATGCGCGAATCTCAATGATCTTCTCCGAAACTTCGGGTACTTCGAGTTCAAAGAGGCGTTTGATGTAGTCGGGGTGCGTCTGCGTCAGGACGATGCGGACTTGGTTCTTTTCCTCACGCACGTCCAGGATCATCGCACGAATGCGATCGCCAGGGTGATGGGCCTCGCCGGGAATCTGCTCGCTTCGCGGCAAAATGCCCTCGCCACGACCAAGGTTTACAATCACTGCGCCGCCCTCATAACGAACAACGTTGCCAGTGATGACGGTACCGACGCGAGAAGAGTATTCGTCGAAGATCGAACTGCGCTCGTCCTCACGAATTTTCTGGATCCACACTTGTTTGGCCGTTTGTGCGGCGATACGTCCCAACGTCTTGATGTCTACCGGATCGCCATCGACAAATGCCGTAAGTTCGCCGCTGACTCGATCGATGTTGGCCTCAATTTCAGCGCCGGTTTCGTACGCCTTGCGAATGGCAGACTGAATCGCCGCCTCCAGATCAAGGAACACGCTCTCCTTTTCGATGTTTTTGTCGCGACTGATCGAGTCGACAAAGCGGATCAATTCAGCATTCATGCCAACAGTGTTTCCTATTAGGTCAGGGCAGCTTCTTGTGCCACAACCAATGGACTATCGGTCCTCATTCCGCCAAACCCAACGGGGTGCCTGCCAGGCTCCGCGGTTCGCTCTTTATCACACCGGGCCAAATTACTCGGGTAACCTCAATGATCTCGCGCGTCATACTTAAAAAACGCGAGTACCCCCAAAAAAGCAAAAACGTGGGCGCATTACTGCAATCCCACGCGGAAACGAATCCTCGGCAGTGGCTTTGGACGAGCCCTAGTGCATCACCACGCTCCTTTCCCAGAAGCGATACCCGTCCGTGACACAAGCGCACTCGTGCTGGCGAGGTCTACCAAGCACGACGCGCTGCTCCTGAATTGGGATTCATTGCCTGCACAATGCAACCCCCAAAGGCCACTGCATACACAGCCCATTCCCGCAATCCCGCAAGCATGACCAAAAAAGAAAGGGCAAACCCTGCAGGATAGTAACCACGAATACACATACACCGCGACCTGGAATGGGGCGCGCAAGCAACCCGCCTCCAGGCAGAAAAGGCATTATAAACCGGCACAACCTACTGTCAATTTTCTCTCTCAGCTTCACAATCACTGAACAATCGGAAAAATTTGAGGCTTGGTAGGATACGGAAGAATTTTTTGAAGAGAAAATTTATATTCTAAAAGTGCCATAATCCCTTAATAACCTGAATGTGGTTTCATTTCCGGAAAAATAAAATTTTAATTTAATCGCATGTTCTGTCTAAAGATCTGTTTGTTGGCGGAATTAGAGACAGATTGGAGGGAATAACGTGAAGTGTATAAAAGATCGTCGAAATGCCCGCTGCCTACTTGGAGAATTCCAGGGCAAGCTGCAAGGGACCATACGGCACAAAAAAGGAGCCGGATACTATGAATAGCCAATATTTGAATGCAGCGGTTTCAATGACACAATCCACACTTCCGGCGGGTGCAGGCTGGGTCATTTTGGCGTTACTGGCGATTCAGGCTGCTTTTGTGTGCCCGCGCGGTGAGGCGTTGGCATCAACCCCGATTAGTGACAAATCTCTGCATGCGGTGACCGCCGACAGCCAAACCAAATTGCAACAGGCCTTGGTGGCGTATTTTCACGAATCCGAGCAGAGAACATCTCGAGCTTTCTTGGAGAGGGTGCAAGAATTGTCAGGTGGTGACTGGGCGGTGGTGGCTCCGCTTCTTACATCATTGCCTTTGTGGAAATCCAAAGCTCAAGTCGCAACCGACGGTTCAATTGCCGTGGCGGGCAAAAGCTACCGTTACACCATACAAAGAATGCCGGATGATCCTTCAGGACTCGTTAAGATCGTTGCATTCGTTGCCCCTGAATCGCAGGGAGCCAGGTTAACGGCGCTAGTGAAGGAGGTCTCGAAAGAAAGTGCAAAAGTGGGTATCGTCACCATTGATCCGCGATTGGCGCCCGATTTCTATGACGGTGAGGGTGAAGCGCAGCCCCTTCACCAATTCCTTGTCCAACTTCGAAGTCGAATGCGTGTTGCAAGCAAGCTAACGCTTGTCGGCGATGCAACACCGGCTGGACAGGCAGCCTGGCATGCCGCTATCTACTACCCTGACTTGTTTGATGTATTGCGCATCGACGCAAGCACGCCGGACCTACCCTATCCTTCGCAAAGTTATCGTATGTTCCTTCCTCAACTTGTGCGAGTGCATTTGCATGGTACATGGACAGCGAAAGAAGCGGTTGTCACTGATGGCGCAGTTTATCCCGCAAATCGAGCGATTCTGCTGGCAGCCTGCTTGAAAGATGAGGGGAGAGGTGTTTCGTTTACGATTGAAGAAGGGAGACGATCGGTTGAATGGGGGCTGAGCGATTCGATACTTCACTTGCGTTCAAACCCTGAGGCTGCCTTACTGAACGGCGAACGGAATGAGCCGATTCAGACCGGTGGGTGGTTTCGCTACCCCGGGCAAGGGCCCAGCGACTGGTTGATCGCGACGAAAATACGTAAGCCGATTTGGGCTGCAGATCAGATCGCCATCGAAGCCCGTCCGGGTGAAGACGCCGATGCGTTCGTCGCGCGTACGTTGAAGTCCAAACTCTATCACCTCAGCGGAAAAATAGAAGGTCAGGCGATTCACATATCCAGTTATCGTGTTCAGCGGATCGAGGTCAGGCCTTCTGTGGCGGATATTGATTTTGACAAACCGGTGATCATCATTTGCAATGGCCGAAAACGGTTTGAGGGGATGCTTGAGGCGAACCTCGAAACGATGCTCGAGCACGCCCGTTCGACGTGGCGTTTGGATGATCCCAGACCAGCGCTAGTTTCGTTTTCGGTTCAATCCGACATGGACATTGAGTAACGCGCATCGGATCGACCGAGCGAGGATCAGCGATACACACCAACCAAGGAAGTACCCAATCATGGCTCAGTTACGCTACCTGGATGACGACGGGCACCTTCGTCTGCAAACGCTCGGAACAGAGCCGTTAGTGGTCGGGCGGGCTGCGACCTGCCCTTTGACGCTGACTTCCGATATGATCTCGCGCGAACACATACGCATCGAAGCGATACCCGATGGTCGGTTTCAACTTCGCGATCTTAATAGCCGCAACAAGACTCACGTCAACGGCCAGCAAATCACCGATACGATTCTCACCGCAGGCGATATCATTCGCATGGGGGACCGCTTACTCGAGTTCCTGGACGATAGCGTTAAACGCGAGAAAATCGATCTTGAGTTCCTCACGCCTGACCGAACTGATCCGCCCAACTGTGAATGGATCAAACTCAAGTCGCCGCTCTCGCTTTCAAATATACAACTCGAAGAACTTTCGGTGCTCTTTTCTGGAATTAACCTGACGTCACGTCCGGAGGATGTCGCCAACGCGGCTTTGGGGCAGCTCATGATTCACCTTGCGGCAGAGCGCGGTTTCATCGCTATGCGCGGCGAGGGAAAACGTGACCTCCGCGTGATCGCCCACCGTTCATTGAAGAAGCCTCCTTCCGGTTCGCTTACACCGGTTAGTCAGTCGTTTGTGTACTCAGCTGTTTTGCAAGGCGTTGCCGGCCGTTACCCGGATTCTTCCTCCCATATCGACGCCAAGCTCGGGTACGCATCTGCAGGACTTGTCGCGCCATTAACTTTTCGGGGCGAGGTGATGGGTGTGATCTACCTCGACAGACCTTCGACGAAAAAGGCGTTTACGACGGCGGCTTTGCCCGCAGTTGCTGCTGCGGGAGCGCAGCTTGGTGCGCTGATGGCCGAAACCTCTCGCCAACTTTTGGAGAGTTCTCACCGCGAATCAGTAGCCTGGATGAGTTCCATCAGGCGGTTGCAGAGTCAATTGACGTGTGAGGTGAAGAGCAGTGAGACTTTCGAAGTCGGCGCAACGACCTATCACGGGCGGGCGCGTTGTGGAGACTTTTGCGAGGTTATTTCCGTCGACGAACATCGCATCGTCGCGCTTGTTGTCGATGCGGGAGGGAGCGGTGCCACGGGCATCGCACAGGCTTCCGCTATCCGATATGCCCTGCGTAGTGCCATTGAGGTGTCCGAAGACATCCTTACTGAGCCCAATCCGGCGTTTGGCGCTTTGAACAAAATGCTTGCGGATTCTCGGTCTCGACAGGTCGTTTCTTGTACTTTCGTGGCAATCGACATTTCGGCGGGCAGAGCTACATACGTCAACGCCGGAGGTATGCCTCCGGTGCTTATGGTCGCGCCGGGGCGGCTTATTACGTTGGATACGCCCTCGCTCGTTCTGGGCATTGACTGCGAGTATGACTACGAGGCATCGCGTGTGGATTTGCCGGAGGTTTTCAGGCTGGTTTGTTACACAGATGGACTGGTAGAGGCCGCAGGCGCTGGTGGGGAACCTCTGGGAAGCGAACGGCTGCATGAGATTTTCCTTGACCAAGCGACTTTCGGTTCCGTACCGGTGGTTCAATCGCAAATTAAAGCTGCTTGGGATACGCACCTTGGTGGCGTGGAGGCGGATGATGACGCGTCAATTCTGGTTATCGCACGAGGTAAACGAGCGCCAAGCGAAAAGGCATAGCCGTAGACGGCGCCTCGCGGGTACCCAAACATATTCACTCCTTCATGGAGATTCGAATCGATGATCGCAGCAGAGAACGCTGAATACACCGTGATTAACAAATTGCTTGAGGAGGGGAAGCTTACGTTAACCAAACTGATTTCCATCCGCACCGAAGCGGAACTGTCAGGCTTGCCTTTGGTGGAACAGCTTATCGTCAGTGATGTGTTGAGTGAGGCGGACATTGCGCAAACCTACGCGGATATGTGTGGTTTGCGGTTTGTCGACCTCAGCCGGCGTTCGCCGGTGCATGCGTGGGCGCTTACACTGCCCGAGAACATCGCCCGACGGAAGAACTGCATTGTGTTCGGCGAAGTGAGTGGGCAGTTGGTGGTGACGGTTGCGGACCCGGTTGATCCGTCCGTGCAGGCTGCGATTTCCAGTTGCTACGACAGACCCGTGCAGTACGTAGTCAGTCCGCGTTTCCAGATTCAGGAAGCTATCGACGGCATCTACGGCGAAGCGCGAAAGAAGGGGGCTCGAACCAGTACGCATATTCCGGTTTCTTCGTCGGTGGCGACAGTAGCGGATTCGGGCGTGAACATTGTCGAAGTGTTCGACAGCATCATCGATGAGGCAGTGGATCGGCGCGCGAGCGATGTTCACTTTGAACCCGAAGATGATCGCTTACGCGTCCGTTTCCGTATTGACGGTCGAATGATCGAAGCACGAGCGTATCCGGTGGATTTGCATCCGCAGTTCGTTTCGCGCGTCAAAGTGCTTTCTACGTTGGATATTACCGAAAGACGCCAACCGCAGGATGGCCGTTTCTCCCACCGCAGTTTTGAGCAAGAGATCGATGTGCGTGTTGCGACGATTCCGACGTCGCGCGGCGAACGCGTGACCATGCGATTGTTGCCGACCAAGGCGGGGCGGTTGACGCTCGAGAATTTGGGCATGGGTGCGGAACTTCGGCAGGCGTTCGAGCGACTCATCAAAAGGCCTTTCGGAATTATCCTACTGACCGGACCGACCGGCAGTGGAAAATCGACAACGCTCTACGCAGCACTCGAAGTCATCAACACGATCGATAAGCATATCATCACTATTGAGGACCCCGTCGAGTATGATATCGCCGGTGTGAATCAGGTTGCGGTGGATGCCGAGCACGGCGTCTCGTTCGCCAAGGCGCTGCGGAGTATTCTGCGTCACGACCCGGATGTCATCATGGTGGGTGAGATTCGCGACCAGGAAACCGCTCACTTAGCACTCGAGGCATCACTGACCGGTCACCTTGTGTTTGCGACGTTGCACACCAACTCAGCAGCGGGCGCAGTCACGCGACTGTTGGATATGGGCTGCGAGCCGTATTTGGTGGCAAGTGCGCTTATTGGTATTAAAGCGCAGCGCCTGGTGCGGCGCATCTGTTCGAACTGTAAGCGCCCCTATGAACCGAACGCGACGGAACGCAAGATTCTCGAAATTCCGCTGGATCGCCCGGGCGTCGAGATCTACCGCGGTGCCGGGTGTTCGCGCTGTTTGCGGAGTGGGTACTACGACCGTGTCGGTATTTTCGAGTACATTCCGTTTGACGAAGGCCTGGCGGAACTGGTGATGAACAAAGCGACCACGGAAACGATAGAGAAGTATGCCATCGGACACGGCGCGATCACCCTGCGCGAAGACGCGACCCGCAAAGTTCGCGATGGTTTGACGACTATCGAAGAAGCGTTGCGCGTAACGTTTAGGGACTAACAACGTAAACGGTCAAACTGATGAGTAAGCAGCGTGCTGTTACTTCCAGCAAGGTGGTTCTTGGGCGATAGACGTACTTGCCCGCTTTGGATTCTCACTTTTTTGGAAATGAATGCGTCATGAACGGGCACGATTTTCATCTTCGCCTGCCTCATCCTGCGAATCACTTTCGTCCATGCCGAAAAATTTTATCCAGCCGTCTACATCCTCACCGCTGCCGTGGTTTGGACTGTGCGTTGGCTTCTCTAACATTGATGGTGAGGGCGTAATGCCACCTTCTTGAAGTTCCTGTTCGTCGTTTGACGAGTCGTCGCTTTCCCCGAACATGGCTTCGTCCAGCATTTCGTGGACATTCTTCTTACCTTCCTTGTGCTCGTCTTCGAGGAACTTTGCGGGCAGGCTTCCTTCGGGCTGAACGTATTTACGCAGTTCTTCCTTGCGCATCGCCTCTTCAAAGATGCCGATCCAGTCGGCCGCTTGTGCATTTACAGGGAGGTCGGGTGGTTTGTCGGGCTTAGTCGAAAGATCAGGCGCCTCCTCTTTAGCGACCTCTTTCTCGTCCAATCCGAAGAATTCTAACCATTCTTCCGTATCAATGCGTTGTTTCTCGATGTTTTGATCTTCGGCGGTGTGCGGTGCCGGGAGGGTATCCTTTGGCGGGGGAGGCGAGAATATCTCTTCTACAAACTCAGCCGACGTGTTCCACGAACATTTATTCCGCCTCGCCTCGTAACGAATTGCGTTGTCCGTGCTGATGACTCGAGTCGCGCCCGGATGCTTCAGCTTGCGGATCATCCGGATGATGATATCATCTGCCGTCTCCGGCGAGGCGAATTCGATTCGTATGTGTTTCGCCGGTTCCTCACGCGATAAGCCGCCCGGCGGTTCACGCCCGTCAAAGACGATTGTTGCTGATGAATTGGTGCGTTTCGCCCATCCCGCGATTGCCTTGATCATCACTGCTCGACCTACCGCGGGTACGGGCGCATGTTCGTGCATCGCGTAGAGCATATTGTTTCCATCAATGATGATTAGTTCAGACATGAAAGCCATCTTAGCGGGATCGAATCAGAAGGTCGCGCTCGATGCGAAGTTCGTCAAGCGTGTTGCGGGCATCGTCAAGCCACCGCTTCGCGTCAGTGTAATAGCCCGCGGTGGGAGTTAGGTTTGCCTGATGCTGGACGAAGTAACCGTTAAACGCGTGCATGAACAGTTCGCGAAGATACTTGCTGTAAATACTCGCCAAGGCAATTGGAAATTGCAACGCGTCCCCTTTGGTGAGGAATTCTATGCGACAACGCCGATTTCCGCTGCCGCTCAACTCGTAAGCGCTTCGCGTGTTGGACTCTTCAATGACCGCCATGCCCATTCCCGGCAATGCAGTCATAAGCGGCTCGCGATAATGCGACCGGCCGCCTAACCGATCCACAAAGATGTGAGCCGGTTCCTCGCCGGCATTGCGGGCTATTCGGTAGATGAGCTTAAGCGCTTGCGTCATCAACACTGTAGACTTGTTGTCGGTCATCTTGACCATCTTATTGTAACGGCCCTCGAGGACGGGTTCGCTCATGACTTCGCTAAAAACGACGTGATGATCGTCCATGACACGGCGGAGGGCGTTTGCTCGTAGCGAAACATCGCCGCAATCGTTAACGTGCGGCAAGTCGAAATCGCAGTTGGCGTACCACGGGTAAGTGGGTATCTCTTCAATCGCTACCGGGCAAAGAACCTCCAGCAAACCTCGAAAAGTCTTGGGAAGTTGGCGGCGAACATCGAGCATGCAAAGCGCTGCCCGCTCCAGACCCGCCAATCCGAGCTTCGAATGATACAATTGTTTGCTGTCTGCAATGACCAGGCGATGCTCGGTCTTAGCCGGCTTCTTCGTACACACATCGCGCAACGCGTCCCATAAACATAAATCAGCGTCTTCGTCGCGTACGCGAAAAACCACTCCTGAAACCACCAGCGGTCCCAGGATCGGGCCAAGCCCCGCTTCGTCGATGCCCGCAATGATTGCCATATCAGCAATTTCCGGTGTGTTGCGCCACCCAGGGTGACACTCCTGCCAGTCGTTAATGTTCCATTGCCAATCTTAGCCTGCAGTCTACGCGCCGTATCTCCTTCGAGCAATCAAACTGCGTTTCCGCTACAATCTTTGCGACAAAAGTGTGACTGCGTATCATGTGCCCGAGTGACGATAACCATGACCGTGAAATGCAGCAATGAACAAAACCGCACTGTCCGCCACGGTGCGGTTGGAGTGCTTGAGCAAGGCAACAAGTATCTAATGATCAAACGCGCCATGGGTGTGATCAAAGGCGGTACGTGGTGTTTTCCTGGTGGTCATCTTGAAGCAGGCGAAACTTCGGCTCAAGCGGTCACGCGCGAATTTGCCGAGGAGCTTGGTGTAACCGTTCGTCCGCTCTTGCAAATGGGCTCGATTAATGTGCCGGATACTAATCACCGTTTGGCGATATGGCGCGTCGAGCACATTGACGGTGAATACAAACCGGATCCTCGTGAAATTGCCGATCTTAGATGGGTCGATGCCGAAGGCATCCGCACGATTTGTCCAACCCTCCCATCAAATTACGACGTGCTGCTCATGCTCGGATACCGGTAGGTTCAATAAGGCCGGATCGCAAGAGGTTAGGCGGGCGGTAAAGCGATGACTGATGTACCCGACGCAGCACAATCGCGGTTAGATCATTAAGACGCAAGCTCGGTGAAAAAACGCAATGCACTTTCGATTTTAAGTCTGCGCACAAAATAAACCTCCTTACCTCGCACGACTTAAAATCGTGAATTCCAAGTCGAACGAGGCTCGGAGGCCTGTCGTGATTCTAATCTGGTCACCTGTTCAGCGCGACGAATGCGCTCGTTCTATTAGCAGTTTCAATCCAAACGTAGCGTTGAAAGTTGACTTTCCGGCAATACAAAACACGGTGTCGGACGCTTCACCTGGCTAGAGCTTGCTTTAACTAGCGGCGACGGATCGCAAACGCAGCCAAACCGAGCAACAATATGGTGCTGGGCTCGGGAATTCCGACGATCGAAAATGCGAATTCCGCGGTTGCGTCGGGATTGAGTGCCCAGGGGCTGCCGACTGGTGATGACATGGCATTGCCGACCACCTGCTCAATGCCGGGCGCGAGGAAGAACGAATCGTCATTGTTGAAGTCGGTGACTGGGTTTGCGGCGACACTTAGCCAATAGGTGCCCGCAACTACGTTCAACGCTGAGGTCAGATCATAAGAAACTTCGTAGATGTCGCTGCCGTTGAACTGATCCAAGCCGGTATCAACCGCCGTTACCGCAGCGGCGCTGACCGTATCGCTGTACAGCGAGGCGCCGGGCAAGCCGGCGTCATCGGCAAAGATTTCGATCGAAAACGACGCTAAATTGCCAGGCCAATCGGGCGAAGTGAAAAACCCTTCTTCACTTGCCGTGAACGTCAAGCCCTCGATGGAACTGTCGCCAGCCAGCACAAAATTGTCGGCGGCACGCTCATCATAAAAACCGCCACTTACTGCTTCTGACACGATCCCACGATCCGGCGCTATAAGCTCGTCCATAGGCTGCGAAAACAACGTATCAGCATTGGCGACGCCGACTACCAACGAAAGCACCAAAACACTTCCCAAAACTCGTACCATGATTTACCTCCTACCCCAAAAGAAAGGAATGCCTCTTTCCGCAAATTACCAGTCCAACAAAAGATCCAAGTCAGGCCAATTCTAGTTGAAGTAGTGGGATAAGTACAATGTTAAAAATTGTCCAAAATTCACACTTCAAGGTTGTTGTGCAAGTGTAACTTTAATGGCCTGGATGTTGCGTTCACGTTCGAGCATCTGCAGAAAACTCGATAATTGTCATATTGGATTATCAAGCTTGCCTGTGAGTCATGTTGTGAATTGTGGCGTGATCCACATGTTTGCGGTCTTTCCATTGTTCTGCGAAGATAGATACGTCAAATCAACCTTACATCGCTGTTTCTAAATTTAGAATTTAATTTTTGTCTTTGAGCGATGGAATGAACCATCTCCCTCTCATTACCCGACACCTTCGCCATGGCCGGGTAATATTCTCGTAGAAGCATCAAAAGGTGGTTGCCGGAGTAAAGATGCGCATATAAAGGGGGGCGTTACTGATTTCGTTACACGACAGTCAGTATCGCCCCCTTTTCCGAGCCTGTTCTGTTGTAGTTGGCGCTAGTTTACTACGTTGATGAACTCATCCTTCTCCTTGAGCATCTTTACGATACGCACCGCCTCATCGGCGACGGCGAGTTGGGCCTGCTCGGTGGACGCACCGATGTGGTGTGTGCCATAAACCATATCGCAGTTGGCGATTGGCTTGTTAAACTCTTTATCGCTTGCACCGGGTTCGTTCTCATACACGTCAAACCCCGCGCCGCGCAACTTGCCGGAATCGATCGCCTTGATCAGCGCGTCCTCATCCACTACACCGCCGCGGCTGCAGTTGATGAACGCGGCTTCGGGTTTCATCATTTCGAACTGAGCAGTGGAG
>JANQHN010000294.1 GCA_028282665.1 Phycisphaerae bacterium
CGCGTTTACGCGTTGATCGGCGATGGCGAATCGCGCGAAGGTCAAATCTGGGAAGCAGTGGATTTCATCACTGACCACAAACTCAACAGCATTTGCGCACTTTTTAGCTGTAACGAACACGGGCAAGCTGGTCCGGTTTCGCGGCAACAGTCGGCGGAAATCATCGCTCGGAAATTGACCGCTTACGGCTGGGAGCTTGTTGAGATCGACGGGCATGATCCTAAAGCTGTAAGCGACGCATTTGATCGGCTGGATTCGAGTAACAAGCCTTTGGGGATCGTTGCCCGGACCGTGAAGGGGTGGGGCGTGCCTTCGATTGTGGGTGACAATTGGCATGGCAAGCCGATTCCGGCGGATCGCCTCAATGATGTGTGTAAAGAATTGGATGAGACGAGGGCGAAGCTCGGTGCGCAGGCGGATACCGAGTTGAGGATTACTCCACCGGCGGCGGTCGACCAACACGGCACTAGGGACGGCGAATTTCGTCTCCCATTGCTTGAGGAGGCGATGGAAAAGGCAGGGCAGTCGGGAGCATTTGAGAAAAAAGCGCTAGCGACGCGCGGTGCGTTCGGCGTGGCGCTGGTGGCGTTGGGTAGCTTGAGCGATCGCATTGTGAGTTTGGATGCCGACGTAAGCAATTCGACTTATGCGAACATGTTCCAGAAGGCGTATCCGGATCGATTCGTCGAGTGCAAAATCGCGGAGCAGAATATGATCTCCGCCGGTGTGGGCATGGCGGCAGCGGGAAAAATTCCGTTCATCAGTTCGTTCGGCAAATTCCTGCAACGCGGTGTGGACCAAATTGATCTGGCGAGTATTTCGCGAGCGAATATCAAGCTGGTGGGCTCGCACACGGGTGTCTCGCTTGCGGCTGATGGGCCGTCTCAGATGGCGATTTCGGATATGGCCTATTTCCGGAGTATGAGCCGAGTGGATGCGGGCCATGGCGAACCGGCATGCAGGTTGTTTCATCCCTGTGACGCGGTGTCGGCGTATAAGCTCTGTGAGCAAATGGCCAATCTGGACGGGATGTGTTATTTGCGAACGCACCGGCCTGTCGCGCCGTTCGTATATGGTTTGGATGAGTCGTTCAGTTTGGATGGGTTCAAGCAGCTGCGCGAAGGAACCCGTATCACACTCGTCAGTAGTGGATACATGGTTCACAACACGCTCGAAGCGGCAAAGCGTTTGGGTGAGAAAGGCGTTTCGTGCAACGTGTTCGATGTGTACGCGTTTCCGTTGAAGGCGGACGCGATATTGGATGCGGCGGTTCGCAGCGGTGGCGCCGTGCTGACCGTCGAGGACAATTATCTGGGCGGGTTGCATTCGGAAATCGCGGAGGCGGCAGCGCTAAGAGGCGATGTTCGGGTGGTGGGCATGACACTGACGCGGATTCCGAAATCGGCGAGAAGTGCGGATGAGGTGTTCGACTACGCGGGTGTGGGCGTGCAAGCGGTGATCGATCGTGCAATGGAGTTGGTCGGTTAGTTCGATTCGTCGATATGTCAATAGCCTTGTCACGCGCATGACCCTGATCGGTTTTAAGAAGTGTACTCGGTTCGGGGGTGATCCCATGAAGAGAAAATACTCTTTGGCACTGTTGTTCGTGGCGTGTTTTGTTCTTGCGAGTTGGAGCATTGCCGCGGAAAGCGAGGAAGGCGGCAAGAAAAAGAACTTCATTTGGCCTGAATTGAAAGTGCTGGATCGCTATTACGGCGCTTGGCGGCTGGTGGAACGCCACTATGGTCCGGACGGCAAGTTAGTGGCGACGATAGAAGGGCACGAGGAAGCTCCTTGGATGCTTGATGACCGAGCGATTCAACGGCGTTACATAAGCGGCAACCGATTGGGACTCTATCGTGCGCGAGGGATGTTCACCTGGAACCGGGTTGAATCGCGCTATGAAGGCGTGTGGTTTGACAACGCGAGTAGCGGAGGCATGAGGCCTGTGGTCGGTGAGTGGGATCCGAAAAAAACTACAATGACCTACCGCATGGAAACAAAGACCGCGTCCGGTGAGACACAGGTATTCAGGGTGGTCGACTACTTCCGCGATGCTGGACACCGCGTCACCACGACGTACCGCCTCGACGGAGATGAAAAAATCAAGGTCCTCGAGGTCATCGCAGATCGACTGGGTTCTTGTACGGGCGATGGCACGAAAGTGATGTTTGGCGGATAGGTGCCGGGTAATCCAATCGCTCGGCTATTCCGTGATTGCTTGGACGGGTGCTTCATTTTCGATAGTTGGTATGGTTTGCTCTATCTGCTTTGCGGGAGAACACAACGCCAAGCCCAGCAGCAAGACCGACATCCAAAAAGCAATGAGCACCTTAGCCGCAGAGCCCAACACAAATCCAGCGACTGCGAACAAGCCGGCACGCGATCCTTGTCGCAATTCGTTGCGAGCGATGAGTTCGCCTATCATTGCTCCTACGAAGCAACCGAGCATGGCGCCGATGATGCTGCCGATCAAAAAAAGTGGAATCGCAAATAGAAATATCCCCAGGAAACCACCGATCAATCCTCCCCACGCAGCCTCTTTGGAGGCTCCGGCACGTTTCGCCATCACAGCGGACGCGATCGTTTCCAGCACCTCGCCCACAACGGCAGCAAAGAGGATCAGCGACGCCACAATCAACGATGATTGCGACCAATTCGCAAGCCAAGACCATACAAATGCGGAAATCACAATGAGCCAGGTGCCGGGCAATTTCAGTGCGGTTGCGGCGGTGCCGAGCAGGCAAACCAAAGCCAAGCCAATGATAAAGAGCACTTCTAACATAAACCGAAACGCGATCCTTTCGGTAAAACACTGATGTCGCGGCGGAATCCCGCCGAGTCACCCGGAGCATTCTTGATGTTCGGCTATTCGTTATAGAATGCAGAGTATTTGTGGCATTGTCTCGCATGCGTAGGATATTGCCACCACCCGTGCAAGTTTCATCGTACCTGTGAGGTGTGGAGGGAAATACACATGCGCGTTCGCGAAGCCGTGGTTGCGGGAACGTTTTACCCAAACGATCGTGTGGAGTGTCAGACCGCGGTCGAAGGATTGCTTTCTGATGCGCGGGCGCTGTCGGTCGAGGACGGTTCGTACGTTGGTGGGTTGCTTCCTCACGCCGGCTGGTCGTACAGTGGTGTACTCGCGGCGGGGGTGCTTCAGACGATCGCCAAAGGCCACGAAGTGGATTGCGTTATCCTTTTCGGGGCGATTCATCGTCGTCGCGGCGGGGAAGCGGCGATCTTCAGCAGCGGCCGATGGGAGACGCCGTTAGGGTCTGTGTATGTGGATGATCGACTTGCAGAACGGATTTGCGGCCACACGAACATCATTGTCGAGGACGCCTACGCCCACGAAAACGAGCACTCTATTGAGGTGCAGCTTCCGTTGATCAAGCATCTGTTTCCCGGAGCTCACATGGTTCCTATCATGGTCCCGGCGACGCCGCGCGCTCATGAAGTTGGGCAAGCGGTCGCCCGCACGCTAAACGCCTACGGAAAAGAAGCAATGATCTTGGGAACCACCGACTTGACTCATTACGGTCCCGATTATGGATTTACACCAGCTGGAGAGGGCGAGGACGCGCTCAAATGGGCGAAGGAAGTGAACGATCTGCGTTTCTTGCGGCTCATCGAATCGCTTTCGTTCGACTCGGTCGTTGCTGAAGCTTTGACGCATCAAAACGCTTGCGGCGCGGGTGCTGTTGCTGCTGCGATGGCCGCAGCGGTAGACTTGGGAGCTACGTCGGGCACCGTTCTCGCCCATACGACCAGTGCCGAGATTGCCTTCCGACGGAGCGGGCAAAACGGGATCAATTCCGTCGGCTATGCTGGTGGCGTGTTCGCTTGAATATCCTGTTTGGTGGGAAACTTCAGACCGGCAGCAGTAGCGTTCTCGATTACCTTGTACGAGAACTGATTAACCTCTGGTTTTCCGCGTGTGCAAAAAACGCTACATTCGGCAGGGCCTGGCGGATGTGGTATAAGTGCCTGTTCGGGCGGGGAGGAAGGACATTCAGACCGTATTATGGGCAGTGAATAGGAGCAGATTGCGTGACGGCTGCAAGGATATTGGCGGGTATCGACCTCGGCGGAACCAACCTCAAGGCTGGGTTGATCGACGAATCCGGTTCAATCATCTTGCGGCGAAATGACGCGACGAACCTCGCGAACGGCCCGGAAGCGTTGGTCCGCGAGATGGGCTCCGTGATCCAGCAATTGCTTGCTGAAATGGATTTGAGTCGCGAGAATCTCCACGCTATCGGTGTCGGCTCGCCTGGCCCACTCAGTCCAAGTCAAGGGCAAATCATCCACGCCGGAAATCTGCCCGGTTGGAAAGACGTAAAACTTGTCGAACTGATGCGCAGGGATTTCCATCTGCCCGTTTGGCTTGAAAATGATGCCAACGCTGCGACCTACGGCGAATACTGGGTGGGGGCGGCCAGAGGAGCGAAGGACGTTACTA
>JANQHN010000311.1 GCA_028282665.1 Phycisphaerae bacterium
GGTAATCCGCAGCATCCGATAAGTCGCGGCGCATGCTCGGCGCAGATGCAAGCGAGCGTACTCGATTTGTACGATCCCGACCGCCTGCAACGGGTCATCGAACACGCCGGCGGTACCCCGTACACGCGCGATTGGGGTACGTTTCTGGAGTTCGTCCAGAAGCATTTCGCCGGCTTAAGGAGCACGGGCGGAGCAGGGTTTAGCATCCTGTGCGAAGCGACCTCGTCTCCGACTTTGCTCGCGCAGAAACACGCTCTACTCGCCGCGTTTCCCCGAGCCAAGTGGTACGAATATGAGCCAATCTCCCGGTTTAACGAACGTAGCGGCACCGCCCAGGTTTTCGGCAAGGCCTATCGCGCGCATTACGCATTCGAAAAAGCGAATGCGATCGTCTCGCTTGATGCGGATTTTCTTGTCGATCATCCCGCGTCGCTGAAATACGCCCGCGACTTCGCGGCCGGTCGAAAGATTGACCATCACGGGCATCGCAAAGACAACGGCGGGCCAATGAGCCGGCTCCACGTCGCCGAGGCTCGCTACACGTTGACCGGCACGATGGCGGATCATCGGACGCGCGTCGCGTCGACGAAGATGGCGAGTTTCGCGTGTCGACTGGCTGCCGACTTGATGAAGCGCGGTTTGGAACTGCCGGCCGCCGTTTCCGACATTTCGGAGAAACTGGCGAGTTCGGGCTTGGCGTCGGTGGGTGATTCGGATGTGGTTCAAGCGATGGCCGACGATCTTATGGCCCATCGCGGCAAGAGCATCGTCATTGCCGGCAGTCACCAACACCCGGAAATTCACGCGCTGGCTCACACACTTAACGCCGCTTTGGGTAACCTCGGCAAAACGGTCTTCTACACACAAGAGCCGAATGCCGATGTTTTGACGCATGTAGACGCGATTAAGGCCCTCGCGGCCGAGCTTGATACAGGCCAAGTCGACACATTACTCGTCGTTGGCGGCAACCCGGCCTTCAATGCTCCGGCAGATTTGGATTTCGCCGGAAAAATTAAAAAAGCGAAAACCAAGCTTTGCCTCAGTGTCGACATCAACGAAACATCGGCGCTTTGCGACTGGCATCTGCCACGTAGCCATTACCTCGAAGCGTGGGGCGATACGCGGTCGTACGACGGCACGATCAGCATCATCCAGCCGCTGATCGCACCTCTTTATGACAGCAAAACGCCCATCGAATTGATCGGCATGATCCTGGGTGTTGAACCTGCGAAAGGGTACGACATCGTCCGCCGCGTGCATCAGAAAATACTGGGCGGGGATTGGGAAAAGACTTGGCGCCGCTCGTTGCATGACGGAATCGTGCCCAATTCCAGCTATCCGAAGACTACTCCGAAAGTTGCATCGTCCCAATGGTACGACCGACTCGCTCAACTAGACGCCGCTGCAGCGAGCGCGCATATGGAAATCCTGCTCTTTCCGGATTCGCGAGTGCATGACGGGCGATACATCAACAACGGCTGGCTTCAGGAGATGCCGGACCCTGTCACCAAATTGACGTGGGACAACGCCGCACTGATCGGACCGAAGCTTGCGGAGTCAATGCACCTCGAGCGCGGCCAGATGGTACGCGTTGAAGTGGGCGAGCGTTCACTGGATTTGCCCGTTTTCGTCATGCCCGGAATGGCAGAGAATACGATCGCGATTTCGCTGGGTTATGGTCGAAGCGTGGCGGGTCGAGTCGGCTCGGGAACGGGTTTCAATGCCTATCAGCTACTCACGAGCGAAGGCGACCTGTTCCGCTCGGGAGCGAAGCTGACCAAACTCAATGATACGTACCTGCTCGCCGTTACGCAGGACCATCACGCGATCCATTCTCGAATCGGCGAAGAGGAAAAAGAGCGCCGATTGGGCGAACTCGTTCGCGAGGCGGAGTTAAACGAGTTCACGGACCACCCGGACTTCGCCGGGCATCGCGTGCATCATCCCAAGCTCCTGTCGCTTTGGCCCGAGCATGAATACAACGGGCACAAGTGGGGCATGACGATCGACTTAAGCGCCTGTATTGGTTGCAGCTCCTGTGTGGTCGCTTGCCAGGCGGAGAACAACATCCCCGTCGTGGGCAAGGATGAAGTGGATCAAGGCCGGGAGATGCACTGGATCCGCGTGGACCGGTATTTCAAAGGTGACAAGGAAGATCCTCAAGTCGCCCATCAGCCGGTTACCTGTCATCACTGCGAGAATGCGCCTTGCGAGCAGGTGTGCCCGGTCGCCGCGACGGTGCATAGCCGTGAAGGCTTAAACGACATGGTGTACAACCGCTGCATCGGCACGCGGTACTGCTCGAACAACTGCCCGTACAAAGTTCGTCGCTTCAACTGGTTTTGGAACTTTGAAAACCTGTCGCAGACGCAGAAGATGGCTTTCAATCCGGAGGTAACGATTCGTTCGCGCGGTGTCATGGAAAAATGCACTTACTGCGTACAGCGGATCAATACGGTGAAGATCGTCGCCAAAAACGACGGCAGGCCTGTGGCGGATGGTGAGATCGTTCCCGCCTGTGCCCAGACGTGCCCGACGCAGGCGATTGTGTTCGGCGATTTGAACGACAAACACAGTGCCGTTTACAGGGAAGCATCGAACGCGCGAGCGTACGCGATGCTGGCCGAGTTGAATGTCAAACCACGCACCCACTACCTCGCCAAGTTGCGCAACCCGGCTGAGGGCATGGGATCGTATGCGGGACACGGTGGGAATGGGCACGGAAACAAAAAGCATGGTTCAACCTCCTCTGGTGGAGGCGAACATTCGGAGCACTAGGCATCGTGAACGTTACCACTGGGGAAACGGAAGCGTCTTTGATTTGCAGCACCGAGGCGCAAGCCTGGTGACAGGATTGGCGGATCTCGACTGTTGATTGCGTTTCGTCATTCCCGCGAAGGCGGAAAACCTGAACGGATGCAATCGAGTCGAATCGCAAGTCCGCAGCCCTAAGCAATGGTCCATTGCTTAGGCTTGGCGGTATGGTGCGGTGACGGAACGCCTTAAAAGGTAAACGATCTGAATTTGGCGAGATGCATGCTCGCTTAACTTGGGAAGTACAGACGTTATGGCGACGACTCCAGTCGACAATACGTACAGTGACATCGACAACACCGGCGAAGATCCGCAAGAACGGGCTCCGCTGGTGACGGGCGGTCACGATTTCACCAGCGTCACCGAGTCAGTCTGTCGCATCACAGAACGCGAGAAAACCCCCACTGCCTGGTATGTCGCATTTGCGATATCGCTGAGTCTGTTAGGCGTGTTGGGCTTGATGGTTGCGTATCTGTTTCTCACGGGTGTCGGTGTGTGGGGTGTAAACAATCCGGTCGGTTGGGGCTGGGCGATCGTCAACTTCGTCTTCTGGGTTGGTATAGGCCACGCGGGCACGCTGATTTCCGCGATCCTCTTTTTGTTCAGGCAAAAATGGCGCACGGGCATCAATCGATTCGCGGAAGCGATGACCATTTTTGCAGTCGCGTGTGCGCTGATCTTTCCGGGAATTCACGTGGGTCGCGTTTGGCTGGCTTATTGGATGGGTCCGTTGCCAAACCAGATGCAGATGTGGCCTAACTTCCGCAGCCCGCTGCTTTGGGACGTCTTCGCCGTCAGCACGTATGGCTTGGTCTCAGCGATGTTCTGGTATATGGGTATGATCCCGGACCTCGCCACGCTCCGTGATCGGGCGAAGACCAAGCTTCGCGCCTTTTTTTATGGACTGTTTGCTCTCGGTTGGCGGGGATCGAACCGCCAGTGGGAACGTTACGAGCGGGCGTACCTGCTGCTCGCCGCTCTCGCCACGCCGCTGGTTCTTTCCGTTCACTCGGTGGTCAGTTTCGACTTCGCCGTCTCACAGCTACCGGGCTGGCATACAACGATTTTCCCGCCCTACTTCGTCGCCGGTGCGATTTTCAGCGGCTTCGCGATGGTTATGACGTTGGCGATTCCTACGCGGCAGTTTCTCGGTTTAAAGCACATCATCACACCGCGACACCTTGAGAACATTGCCAAAATCATACTGCTCACCGGATCGATGGTTGGTTACGCCTACGGCATAGAATTTTTTATCGCGTGGTATGGCAGAAACCCGTACGAATCATTCGCGTTCGAGAGTCGTGCGTTCGGGCCGTATGCATGGGCCTACTGGACCATGATCGCGTGCAACGTAATTTCACCGCAGCTTTTCTGGTTTAAATTCTGCCGCAAAAACATCTGGGTCATGTTTGCGATTTCAATCGTAGTGAACATCGGAATGTGGTTCGAGCGTTTCGTAATCACCGTTACGTCGCTCAGTATGGATTTCTTGCCGTCGAGTCACGGTTACTACACGCCGACCTGGATTGATATTCTGACCTTCGCAGGCAGTTTTGGATTGTTCTTCACGCTGTTTTTACTATTCCTGCGGTTTTTGCCGGTGGTGGCGATGGCTGAGGTGAAGAGCGTGATGCCGCAGGCCCACTTGGTTCACGGGGAGCACCGAGGTCTGGGCGACTATTGGGGCGACATGCCCGGACAGCATGAGGAAAAAGGCGAGCAGCACCTCAAGCCCAAGACGACGGAGGACAAGGCGTGAGTGGTGTGGATACAACCCCAGCCACGATTGAGGAAGTTCCCAAGAAGCTCTGGGGCTATCTTGTCGAATTCGAGGACGCCGCCGAGCTGGTCAGCGCCGCGGAGCGAGTACGTGACGCGGGCTACAAGAACTGGGACGCGCACACGCCCTTCCCTGTTCACGGGCTCAACGACGCTATGGGCCTTCGGCCAACCCGCCTTCCCTTTCTGGTGTTCGGCGCCGGCGCAACGGGTTGCCTGGTTGGACTTGCCCTGCAATTTTTCACCAACGCTGTAGACTACAAATACATCATCTCAGGCAAACCATTCTTCTCCCTGCCGGCGAATATTCCGGTGACATTCGAGCTTACGATCCTTTTCTCGGCCACGGCAGCATTCGCAGGGATGCTCGTGCTGAATAATTTACCGCAGTGGTACCACGGTCTGTTTCACAGTCGGCGATTCGCGCGGGTCACGGCCGACCGGTTCTTTATTAGCATTGAATCGCGCGATCCGTTGTTTGAGGAACAACGAACCAAAGCACTCATGGAATCGCTCGGTAGCGGGGGCGAAGTAGAAGCCATCTGGGAAGAGGAGTAGCCAGCGATGCCGCGGTTTATCAAGCACGGAATCATTATTCTGACGACCTTGGCGTTGATTCCGCCCGCGCTAATCCTTCGCCAACGTTTCGCCAAGAAAGAAAAACGCCCCATCCATTTCATTCACGACATGGACGCACAGGAGAAATTCAAGGCGCAATCCGTTAACAGCTTTTTCGCAGACGGGCGAAGCATGCGGCCTCCCGTTGAAGGTACCCTCGCGCGAGGTCAACTGCGCGAGGACGATCACCTGTACCGCGGCTTGGTCAACGGCGATTATGCGGCGGACTTTCCCTTGCCCGTGACGATGAAAATGGTTGAAAGAGGCCAGGAGCAATTCAACATTTATTGTGCCCCCTGTCACGGCTTTGACGGCTACGGTGGGGGCTCTGTCGCAACGCGGGCGGATGAACTTCAGGAAGGTACATGGGTCCCCCCCACGTCGCTTCATTCGGAACAGGTGCTGGAACGGGTCAACGGGCATTTGTTCAATTCGATCACGAACGGTATTCGCACCATGCCCGCCTACGCTTCGCAAATCGAAGTGGAGGATCGCTGGGCGATTGTCGCGTACGTACGTGCGCTTCAGAAGAGCCAACGGGCGGACAAGTCGGTCGTGCCCGCGAGCACGCTGGAGGCAATGCCTTAGCATCCGGTCGCATCGGTTTTGCGAACGCCGCAAAAGTAGGGAGTTGAGGATACGGTGAATCACTCGGTGGACATTTCGGCGGACAACCTCAGGCTTGATGACCTGGGTACGAACCTGTCGCGGACGACCGCGCTGGTGGGCGCTATCGCTCTCGCTGCCGCAATCATCCTCGCGTTCCTCAGCGAATCGAGTCGACCGCACTTTTTTTACACTTACGTTGTATCATTCACGTTTTACGTCAGCCTGTCTTTGGGCGCGCTGTTTTTTGTTTTGATACAGCACATGACCAAAGCCGGGTGGAGCGTCGTGGTGCGACGCCTCGCAGAAGGCATCGCTTGCAACTTCGTCCTTCTTGCCTTGCTGGCCGTTCCGCTGCTTTTCGGACTTGAGACGGTGTTTCATTGGGCTGATCCGGAACACGTCGCTCACGATAAGCTGCTTAAGGGGAAAGCGCCGTACCTTAACGTGCCGTTTTTCCTCGTTCGCCTGGCGGTTTATTTCCTGGTGTGGATCGTGCTATCGCGGTTCTTTTTTGCGACTTCAGTGCGGCAGGACGCGACTGGAGAACCAAATCTCACACGCCGGATGCAAACGGTCAGCTTTCCGGGAATGCTTTTGTTCGCACTGACGTTGACGTTCTTTTCCTTCGATTTCCTGATGTCGCTGGACGCCCACTGGTTCAGCACTATTTTCGGCGTGTATTACTTCTCCGGCTCGGTTGTCGGCTTTTGCGGGCTTTTGCCGCTTGCGATCTACGCCCTCCAGCAAAGAGGCCGTTTGGAACGGGCCGTCACGCGAGAACATTACCACGACGTAGGTAAGCTGTTGTTCGCATTTGTCGTCTTTTGGGCATACATCGCGTTTTCGCAGTACATGCTCATCTGGTATGCGAACATCCCGGAAGAAACGGGCTGGTTCCTAGTCAGGCAGGAATCCAACCAGTGGCGCAACGTGAGCATCTTTCTGCTGGTGGGCCACTTCTTTTTGCCGTTTGTTCTTTTGATGTCACGGCATCCCAAACGTCGCCTGCACATTCTCGTGATCGGCGCTGTATGGATGCTCTTGATGCATTATGTGGACTTATACTGGATCGTGATGCCGAATTTCAACGAAGAGAGTGTTCCTTTCAACCACATCGACCTTCTGTGCTTCATCGGCATGGGCGGTTTGTTCGTGGGTTCGGCATTGCGCCGCCTTCAGGATTGCAGCCTGATCCCTGTGGGTGATCCTCGTCTCGAAGAATCGGTGACGTTCGAAAATGTCTAACGAACACGCGACAACAACGCACAGCGACCAGACGGACACGCCAGCCATCGTCCTGGTGGGTCTTGTCGGATCGATATTGGTATTCGTTATCATTGTCGCTTTGCAGGCGCTCTTCTATAATGCCATGGAACGCGAGAACATTAACAAGTTCTACAACCGCGATTCGCTAACGATGAGCCGCCTGCGATCAGAGCAGCTTGAAAAGATCAACGGTTACCGTTGGATCGACAAGGAAAATGGGGTTGTGGCGATCCCCATCGATCGGGCCATGGAGTTGACTGTCCAGGAACTTTCTCAGGAATAATTTTCTGGACCTTTCGGGCCGTATTCACGCGAGCGAATAAAGCCTTGGTACAGAGAGGCCTCTGTTATTATGCGCAGAAATCGCGATATTCAGCCGAGCCGCCAAAGCAGATTTTCACCCATAGGTCTTCTTTTACGCCCACGAAGCAAGACCGAAGTCGCCCTTTTCTTTGCCTGTGGGCTATTGTGGACTGCAGGCATGA
>JANQHN010000374.1 GCA_028282665.1 Phycisphaerae bacterium
CCTCGCGATGTCCTACGATATAGCGGTACCTGTTGTTTGGGGCTATTTTTTCAGGTTGTCAGACAGCGAACTTGTACCCGGTTTGCATTGAGGGGGGCAATGTGAAACGGGAATGGGGTCGCCGCAACTTATGATACCCCGTTTACTATTAGTTTGATCTAATGCTGCGCCGCTGTAGATGGATTTACTGTAGAGTACACTTAGCCTTGTAAGGGCCGCCGATGTTTTTTCTCGTCTGTAGGGGATTGGGGTTTTGCTCGTTTCGGGCGTTTCGTTCGGTTTTGGAATTTTTAGCGAAGTCGAAGGATGCTATTCAAGGCTTGCGAGCCCGAATGTGCACTTGTGTGTGTATTTAATATTAAAGGAACTGGCAATGAGTGTGAGAAAAGCTCTGGTCGTATGTGTGGGGTTGATGTGGTTGGGCGTGAGCGCGCCGGCATGGGGGAATTGCAATCACGATTGGCATTGTATCGGCCGAGAATGGCCTATTGATTGTCCGGGCAACTGGGACTGCGTGGATCACGAGTGCGTTGCGGTTTGTGATTTCGATCTGTGCGGGAATGGAGAATGCGATTTTCACGAAGGGGAGTACGAACAATCGTGTTCGGTGGACTGCGCTATCCCTGCGGAGTGCAATGCGGACATCGACTGCTTGGATAAAGAATGGCTGGTGGACTGCCTGGGAAATTGGGATTGCGTTTCGGGGATGTGCGTTGAGGTCTGCGACTTCGAGACCTGCGGTGATGGCGAGTGCGATATCCAGGCGGGCGAATCCGTCCAATCCTGCCCGACGGACTGCGCTATCCCTGCGGAGTGCAATGCGGACATTGACTGCTTGGATAAAGAATGGCTGGTGGACTGCCTGGGAAATTGGGATTGCGTTTCTGGGATGTGCGTTGAGGTCTGCGACTTCGAGACCTGCGGCGATGGCGAGTGCGATATTCAGGGAGGTGAATCCGTCCAATCCTGCCCGGCGGACTGCCGGGATTGCAATAGCAACGGCCTGCCGGATCGATGGGACATCTTCCTGCGGTTTAGTTCGGACTGTAACGATAATGGCATTCCGGACGAGTGCGATCAGATCGAAGCGTGTCTGTACGATTTGGATAACAACTGTTATGTAGGCCCGGGCGATGTGGGTGTTGTGAAGTATTTCTTCGGATGCGATATCGAGGAGCCCGCTTGTGCCGCGCTGGACTTGGATGGCAACGGCAGGGTTTCCCCTGCGGATGTGGGCGTCGTAAAGAACAACTTCGGGGCTTGCCCGACAAAGTAGCTAAGTGATCTGTTCCCTGAATGGGTAGGGGTATTTGACTAGCGGCGATCCTGAAAAGCGCTGGATCGAGGAAGACCCGGTCTTTGTGATCGAGTCTTCCTTTTTTGGGGCGCCGGGCATGGCGTGATGACTTGGAAGTGCAAGTCATCTACGGGCCTCGATGACAGGAGCCGTTAGCAAGGCCTCCCGCCCCGGAAGATCGGACGCCGGAGATGCACTTCCCCGCCCAAGGAATCGGATGTCGAGGATACGTTTCTCCGCCCGGAGGGCGGACGAATCGTTCGTAGAGATTGAGGCATCGCAGTTAGAAGTTATAGGGGAATTCGGAACCGTACGTACGGTGGTGTGGGAGGGCCAGGGCCAAGAGGCCCCACCTACCCGATTGAACTCGTCTGACATCGGTATGGTTTCGGAGCAGAATTATGACACACCGGTCCGAGTGATCGGCTTCTCGCCTTTCCAGTGAATCATCTCACTCTGGTCGCAACGTAGCAGTGCAACTTTTCACGTGAAGCACACCCCTGTTTGGTAGATAACTGCCTGCACTGCAAATCCTTGTCCCGAATTGATTTGGGGGTTGTCTGCAGGTTGCGACCTTAGGTGCTGACACGGCGCGCGTTTTCTGCAGTGAGGCTCGCAAGGGTTTTGATGACAGGAAGGCTACGTGCGCGGTGAATGAGCGTACTGGAGAACGGGATTCAGATCGAACCAATCCTCCCACAGTCGGGCGGGACATCGGGAGCAACAAACAGGTCTTGCGGCGGCCTGCTTCCGAACCCGCCCGGCTTGCCCCCATGGTGCCCTTGCTTGAATACCAGCGTGTTGATGTGGAATCGAGTGATCGGTTCCGGTGGAACTGCTGGTCTCGCCAGACGGGAAAAAGTTTCACCAAATCGCTTCGCCGTATTTTGCGCGGTCTTTCGAGGAGACGTACGCAAATATTTCTGTCCGCAGGTGAACGTCAAAGTCGCGAATTGATGGAGAAGGCGCGGCAGCATTGCAACGCACTAAAAATCGCAACGGATTTTTATGATGGACGCTACTTCGCCGGAATGAGCGTCAAGCAACTCGAGATCGTTTTACCGAGTGGTGTGCGGATTATTGGGTTGCCGGCGAATCCCCAAACCGCCCGAGGATTTACGGGAGATGTATTCCTCGATGAATTTGCGATGCATCTGCATGATCGTGAAATTTGGGCGGCAATGTTTCCGACCCTGTTGCGGGGGAATGGCGAACTCGATATCGCCTCCACGCCGAAGGGATGTGGAAATGTGTTTTACGAACTGCGGGACAACCCGCGGTTTACCTGCCAGACGGTGACGCTTCCTGATGCCATATCCTACGGACTCGACGTGGATGCCCAAGAAATCCGCAAGGCTATGAACGACGATCTGCTCTATCGGCAGGAATTTCTGTGTGCGTTTATCGATGAAGCGACTGCTTTTTTGAGTTATGAGCAAATTGCGCGCTGTTGTGATCGAAATTTGAAGTTGGCTAAGTCAGTGGATGAACTGGCGGACTGCGGAAAGGCATTGTTTGTTGGTGTGGACATTGGTCGGACTCGCGATTTGACAGTGGCGTGGGTGCTGGAGGTCGAAGGAGGGGAGTGTTGGCGAACACGAGCGGTATTTGAGTTATGTGCAGCTCCGTTTTCGACGCAATGGAATCTGATTGAAAGGCTGTTGAAGAATCGCCGCGTCGCGCGTTGTTGCATCGACGCCGGTGGATTGGGGATGCAGCTTGCGGAGCAGGCGGTGGAACGGTTCGGGCAGTGGCGTGTGGAAGGCGTGACGTTTACGCCTTCGGTCAGATCGCAGTTGGGCACGGGGCTGCGTTTAGCTGTGGAGGCCGGCCGTATCAGGTTGCCGGACGACGACCGGGTTAAAAAGGATTTTCATAGTTTGCGTCGAACTCTGAGCGAAACAGGCCACTTTAGACTCAACGCGCCTCGCGTGGGAGGAAGTCACAGCGATCGATTCTGGGCGGCGGCTTTGGCAGTTCGGGCAGCGGATGCTGGCGCATCGGTGGGCGAAGTGGAAATGCGGGCGATCGCGCCGATCAAATTTGCGCGTCGCGGCGCATGGTAATGCTAAGCACGATAACGAAATCCACGATCGGAGATACCTGGATGAATTGGATGCAGCGATTGGTGGGGGCGCTTCGCAACCCTGACAAAAGAGTCAAGGTTGGTCGGCTGTTATCATCGCGCGCGGAAGATTCGGCTCGTGATTATCAGAGTCCGGGGCTTACGCCGTCCCGGTTGATTTCGATCCTGCGTGAGGCGGATGAAGGCTCGCTGGCTGCGTCGATGGCACTTTTTGAAGAAATGGAGGAGAAAGACGCGCATTTGTTCGCAGTGGCGAATACGCGACGTTTGGCGCTTACGGGTTTGGAAGGGCAGGTTGTCAGTGCGGCGGATGTGCATGAAGGAGTAGATCAAGGTGCCGCGGATGAGGCTGCAGCGTATTGCAGAGAACGAATCGCGCGCCTTGATTCGTTTGACGAAATTCTACAACACCTTTCGTTAGCGATTGGACGCAACATTGCTTTAAGCGAGATTGTTTGGGATGTGGAGGAAGGTGCGTTTGCGCCGATCGAAGTATTGCCGATCGATTTTGCACGAATCACGTTCGATGAGTTTGACAGACCTCGTGTACTGACGGAGGAGGAACCGCGCGAGGGCATTGCGTTGCCGCCCAACAAGTTCATCGTTCACACGCCGCATAGTGTATCCGGACATCCGCAGCGCGGCGGCGTGTTGCGGGTGACAGCGATGATCTATCTGGCTAAAAATCTGGCGCTGAAGCAGTGGATGATCTTTGCGGAAGTGTTTGGCATGCCGATTCGGATTGCTCGATTCGACTCCCAGGCGACGGAAGATGAAAAACGCGAACTGCTGTACATGCTGGAGAGTCTGGGATCGGCGGCTGCGGGGATTTTCAGCAAAGCCGTCGAGCTTGAAGTGATCGATTCGAACACCAATCCTGCGGGTCCTCCATTCGAACATCTTATCGAATTCCTCAACCGCGAGATGAGTAAGGCTTGGCTCGGTCAGACGCTTACGACGGATATCGCAGGCCACAAAGGAGCGTTGGCTGCCTCACAAATTCACGATCTGGTGCGCAGCGACGTGCTTGCGGACGACATTCGCAAGGAAGGGCGGACGGTTCGGCGTGCTCTGCTGGCGCCGATGACGCGCATGCGATTCGGTGACTCCGCACCCGTTCCTCATTTCAGACGCAAGCCTCATCAACCGCGCGACACAACCGACTTGGCCAACGTGATGGATAGGGCGGTCAATCAACTTGGCATGCAAGTTCCCGCAGATTGGTCGCACGAAGCTTTAGGGCTACCGATGGCGGACGGAAAAGAGAGCGTCCTGCCGGGACAAAGAGGCTGATCGCTTCTTGGCCACGTGAGGCCATGCGCTAGTCACGTTGTTTGTGATGAAGCAATCGAATCATGACTTCATATGAGGAATCAAGAAAATGAGCGAAGAGAACAACATCTGTGCCGGCATGGAATTGGTTGAAACGGTTGTCCTCGGAATGGCGAGTATCTCTGCGCAGGAAGTACCGACGCGTGTTGTGGTTACTCCTTGGGGGGCGGTCGAAAGCGAGGGAGGCGATTTCGTGGTGGATGAAGAATCGGCGCAGATGGTCATCGATGCATTCGAATCACATGGCACCGACCTGCCGATCGATTATGAGCATCAGACCCTTGGCGGCAGTTATTCCTCTCCCTCCGGGCAAGCCCCCGCCGCTGGGTGGGTGAAATGCATCGAAGCACAGTCAGGGGCAGGTTTGGTGGCGGAGATTGAGTGGACCGAACCGGCGATCGAGCAACTCAAAGCAAAGCAATACCGCTACTTGTCGCCGGTCGCACTTATACGCAAATCAGATCGAAAACTGGCGGCGATTCACTCGATTGCATTGACGAACAAGCCGGCAATCGCGCGGATGGAAGCTATTGTGAATCGGGCAAAAAACACTGAATCCTTGCCGTTGCACGTCGGTATCGATCGATTGCGGACAGCGCTTGCGATGGATGAAGAATGCGGGCTGTGCGAAATAGTCGTTGCTGCCGGTGAACGTTTGGCCGCGCTTGCCCGCGCCGCGGATGAACTCCAGGCGGAACGGCGAATCGAAGAGGCTGTCCGCGCAGGGAAGCTAAGTGACGGCATGAAAGAATGGGCAAAGGCGCTGATTCTCAAAGACGAGTCGCTTTTCGAAGATTGGCTTGAACATGCTCCGTCGCTGGTTGCCTTTGGTGCTACAAAACCTCCACGCGGTGCCAATGACGTACTTAGAGCTGCCGGGATTGAATCGCGGGCTCGCGCGGAGTACCGATCCAATGCGACGCTTGCAGCGCTCACAAGTGAAGATGCGTATGTGGCGGACGCGGTTCGAACGCTTCAGGCCGCCTGACTGGCGAATCGATCGGACTCCATGTTGCGCATCAATAAAAATCGGTTGATTTTGGAAATCAAAGAACGACGAGCCGAATGTTTGCGAAGGAAACGACCATGCAACTGACAACAAACAGGGATTTAAACCATTACATCGATCGCGAGTTGCTGGCCTATCCGGTAGCGGCCGGCATGCACATCTTTAAAGGAGGCCTCGTCGGATTGAAAACAGATGGGTACGCCAGACCGCTGGTTGGTGCCGATCGGTTTGTCGGAATTGCGTATGAAGAAGTAAATAATACAGGCGGTGCCGACGGCGCTGTGACGGTCCGTGTGTATACGCAAGGCGACTTTGAGATGGCCATCGACGGTATCGACCAGGCGAGTGTCGGCCAACCTGTCTTCGCCAATAGCGACGATGGAGAGTCACTGGTGACAAAAGACAGGTCGTACGTCGGCTGTTGCCGAAAAGTGTTGTCGGCAGGGAAAACCGTCGTGCGGATCGATCCGTTGCAAAACCGGGTGCATTCGGTGATGCATGTGGTCGAAGATCTTGCAGTAGCCGGCAATATTGCCGAACGCGCGGTCCATGCTTTTGCGCAATCCGGGTGGATTTCGGGATTTTCGGTCGTGAATCAAGGCACCGCACCCACGGGCATTGACGATTTAAACCCGCTCGCGATTACCTTCAAGGTAGGAGCGGCAACCGTCGGCCATGTGACTTTCAATACGAATACCGCATTTCCCGACGTGAACGCGGCTTACCATGTTTCGATGACCACCAGCGTTGCCGTGGTGCAGGGGGACGTTCTGACAATGACGATAGAAGGAACCGGTACGGCCGACCCGGGCCCGTTCGTCGTGCAAGTGAATTACGTTTAACGGTTACGCGAACGAAAACAGGTGATAGCGAAGACCAATCGATAACAAGGAGAGCCGGCGTGGCGATCATTAATACAGGACTGATTACCAAAGGACTGCGAAGTGAATTTTTCAGTCGCTTCGAAGGCACAAAGAGTTACTACCAGGAATTGTCGACGCGCGTGCCATCCAGCTCGGATACGGAAACGTACCGTTGGCTCGGATCGGTACCGCGCATGCGCGAATGGGGTGATGGTCGAGTTGCGCGGGGCATGCGCACCGAATCGTATTCGGTTGAGAACCTCAAGTACGAATCAACGATCGAAGTGGATCGCGATGAAATCGCGGACGACAAGACCGGGCAGATTAGGATTCGAATCGGGGAGATGGCGGCGCGGGCGGCAACGCACAAAGACTACCTGATCGCGCAACTTCTGATAAACGGCGGCACGAGTGGGTTTAACAGTTATGACGGCGTGTCGTTCTTTAATCAAAGTCACGAGTCGGGTGATTCGGGTACGCAAAATAATGCGCTTATCGCCACCGTGGTTGATGCCGAGAATCCGACCGTTGCGGAGTTCACGACTACGTTGAAATCAGCCATAAGCGCGATGTTGTCGTTTAAAGATGATCAGGGTGACCCGATGTCCATGGGCGCATCGGGCATGGTATGCGTGGTGCCTTCGAATATGTACCTAACGGCGTTGGAGGCGGTGAATGCTACGATCGTTGGTGGAACGACAAACGTACTCGAGGGTACGGCGAAAATCGTAGCATTTCCGTGGCTGACTGAAAAATCGAAGTGGTTTCTACTGAAAACAGACGACGTAATCAGGCCGTTGATTTTTCAGGACCGCGAGCCAATCGAGTTCACGGCACTCGCGGAAGATAGCGAAGAAAGCTTCAAGCGTGAAAAGCTCTACTACGGTGTGCGAGCGCGGTACCGCATGACCTACGGGTATTGGCAGTACGCGGTTCAAATAAAGCTCAGTGCTGCGTAGTCGAGGTTGTGTTTTCTGGCGTCGCGTGAGGCGGCATGACGTGAGTCTTATGAATTGGCGGTGAAGCGGGGTGCGGCATTGCATCCAAAACTTGGGGGTTAGCTGGTGATGGGATCGATGGCCGGCACCCCGCAAACCGCTGTTGTTCGTACTGAACCGGTAGCAACGCGCCACCTCACCACAGGCTGAATCAGAGCTTTTCTTAGGGAGTAACACAATGAGCTACATCACAAACAGCGACATCGAACTGCGAGTAGGAAGCGCCGCCTATGTTCAGCTGGCGGACGATGACGGTGATGGTGTAGCTCATTGTGTTACTCCCTAAGAAAAGCTCTGATTCAGCCTGTGGTGAGGT
>JANQHN010000345.1 GCA_028282665.1 Phycisphaerae bacterium
CCGAGCGAACCCGTGGCTGCATCGAAAAACGGAAAACCTTCCGCGGGATTGGGGTGCCCATCCAGCACGCTGCACTGCTCGCGCAACCGATTCAGTTCCTCGATGGTCAATGTCGTGCCACTTGCGCGATCCTTGCCCACTGTACCGCCCAAATCAGCGTAGGCAGCGTAGACGATAGGTACCGCGTGCCCTTCGGACAAAACCAACCGATCGCTGTTTGGATTCCACGGATCTTTGGGATCGTAGCGCATTTTGCGATACATCAAATCTACGACCGCATGCCCAAGGGAAATGGCGCTGGACGGATGCCCTGATCCGGAGGCGGTAGTCATGCGGAAGGCATGCTTACTTAACTCGATAACTTTAGCATGAACAGTATTCTCAATCGACACGTGATTCTCCGTAATTGCGATTCTTAATGCGAACGTAGCGCTGGGCAGCGTAGCTTCGAAGCCAGTCCGATTCAAGTTGAATCCGAGTCCTCGAATGCAGGAAAACGCAATGTTGTGAATTGCACGTGGTTAGGTTAAAAAGAGGTTGCACGCGATGCGGTTTACTCCCGGCCAAGTTGTGTCAGGTCAATTTTCGGCGGCTTGCGTTTCTTCGTCACGCATGTGCGTGTCGTCAGCCACCGGCGCGACCTCCAGGTGCAGGCTGTCGTGCCTCGCCCTCGCAAATCGCCATTGATAACGAACGAACACTTCCACAGCCCAAACAAAACTCAGAAAGCACACTACCAGCATGAGGAGGTGGATGATCGCGAAGAGACCCCGCACGATTCGGGCAGGACCGAGCGCGCCCCCGGTAGTCAGACTCATAAGTTCCCCAAACAGGAGTGTCTTAGCTAATACCAAAATCAGAAACGCCCCGAGCACCCACGTAACCCGTTGCGTCAAACGATCCAGCGCATGATCGGGAATGCGCCGAGCGAACCGACGCAGGTAAGCGAGCAAAGCACAAGCGACGAGAATTTCTGCACTCCACAGCGCGATCGTGGCCGCTATGAACCCGCCTTGGCCAGAAAGGCAAAAATACGCGAGGAGCAACGTAAGCACGACCGGTACCACACTCACTAATCGCACCGCATTACGAAGCGATACCTGCGGGGCGTCAATGCGTTCTCGCGGTTCAGCCGTGGTCAACTTCCAAATGCTGAGCAACCAAAGAAACGTAAGTCCGCTACGCAACGTAATCCACGCAAGTCGAACGCTCAGCCTCGCCCCACCCGAGAGGCTCGACCGTACTTGCGTCATAATGATCCCCTCAACAAACTGCACAATCAGGAATATGACCAGCAACAACGCCCCGGTTCTCATCGTGTCCAGCCAATCCGCATCCGCGCAGTGCAACAAGCCCCCCTGCAAGGAGCGCCCCACGGCCGTACCACACTCGGGACATCGTGCCCGACGATGAAGGCCACGCAGGTTGTAGTCACAGTTGATGCAGGCAAGGTTGTCAACAAGCGGTTCACGAATCTGCGCGTTTGTTGAAAGCTCTACTGCACACAGACCGCACTCACGCGTTGACGGACGATCTGCGATCGATTGGGGGTCGTGCCGCATCGGGTAAGATTGTACCATGCGAACGGTCGTACATCCTACGTGGAAATTCCAGCAAGTGACGACCTGAGGAAAATTGACAAACGCGCTCAGACCGCGCGATCCGGCGACGTTGGGAACTAAGCACTTCTGGCTGATGACGCCATCGCTTTGCTGATCTGCGTTCGCATAGTCAAAAGCAGGATCAAGGCCATAATCCCAAAAATCAGCCACATAACCAAGGATACACAAACCGAAAGCGCCCCCAGTAGAATGACTCCCGAAGTGCCGGCGTTAGCGGCGTTTGGAGTTGCGTACAGGGAAAGCAACCCACCAATCCCTACCATAACAAGGAAAGAGATGCCCAATCCCCAAGCAATAACAGTCGCTCGGTTCGCCAATCGTTCGCTGGGGATTCGTCGCGCCCAATCGCGTACGAGAACCCACACCGCCACACCACTTAAAAAATAGGCAAGAGAAAGTAAACTGCCGATTTTTTCGATCCAGATGTTGCCAAGAATCGTCTCGCCGATCAACGTTGTAACCTCACCCGCCAATTGCGTGACGGGCAGAATTCTCAAAAAAAGTTGCAATCTTGACAATCCTAAAGGCACCAATCGCGGTTCAGGAGTCGTCACACGCCACAGCCCGATAAGGTACAGCACACATAAGATGAAATTCATCGCCTTCGCGATAGGTTGGTAGCTTAACCAGCCAACGGTCACGATCGTGCCACCCGCAATGGCGACCAGCACACCGGCAATCATACTGGCGAGAAAGAAATCGATCCCCACCTTGAGCTTAGCCAACCACGCAACATCAGCGTCCGCAAGCAAGTTGGACCGCAATGCATGGGCAATGGGTGTGCCGCATTCCGGGCAAACGCCATCCGTCAAAAGGCCTCGCAACAAATAAGCACAATGGCCACAGACCAAATCTTCGGGCGTTTTTTGAGATCGTACGTCCGACACGCTGCAGACTAGCCGCACTTCTTCACTTTGCATAATCCGCTCACCATACTGTTCACCTAAGTCCTGTAGTGCGGGCCGTTCTCTGGAGCCTAGCAAATTATTTGCTTTAACATCCAATGAATCACGGGAAAAAAGAAAACGCGGACATCACTTTGGCGTCCGCGTCTTCAGCCATGTTCTCAATTTTGATGTCGGTTCTAACGATCCAAAAACCATCAGGTTATTGTCGCTTGACTGACTCTCAAGGTCGAAGTTCTCAATGTGGCCTGCGGATTGTTTGGTTTGTCGGGCGGTTTGGTTGGCAAACGGAACCTGCCGGTTCCCGCCTGCTGATTGCGTACTTGCCACCGCAACCACGACAGGTCCCGTGGCATCGAAAACCATCGCCTGCCTCGTACCACCGTCGATGATGTTTCGCAAATCAACTATCAACGATTTTACGGAAGACACCTGTGCATTCGTTGGGAGAAGTCCACGAAACTGTTCCAAGGATTCTTACACTTCAGATTGCACATTCCTATTTAATTCGAAAGGTTCTGGGATAGGATCTAATTACGAAAAAACCTTTGATACATTGCCATCAATTCACCAAGAGCCCAAAAGGGGTCGCGAATACAGTGCGATTGGAATTATCACTCGCCACAAAACCCGATTAGGACGTGAGTCGGTAAATCAGGTACAAAACGAGAATGAATCCGAGGATGTGAGGCAGGTTATCCAATACAGAAAAGAGTACACGCTCACCGAACGGTTTGCCGACTGGCACGTACGCAGGAGCACAGGTCTCCGCCTGATCCATATCCTCGAAAAACGTACGCAATGCCTGATCGCCACACGCCTCCAGGTCTTCGAGCATCTCGTTGGCTGACTGGTACCGATCAGATGCATCCGGCTTGCACGCGCGAACGATCAGGTCGCTTACCTTTTGCATATTCCATTTCATACTGTCCACCAGACAATCATCCGGCAGATGCGGGAAAGACTCATCGTCCTTGCCAGCAACCAGTTCATGAAGGATTTTCGCAATAGCATAGGTATCAGCAGTCTTGTCGATGATTCGATCCGGGGGCATGTAACGCGGCGTGCCTACAATCGCTCCGCTATCGCTGCCCATGCTGACCATGCCGATATCCGCCAAGCGCGGTGTACGTCGAACGAATACGACGTTGGAAGGCTTGATGTCCCGGTGCACAAGGTCGAGTTTGTGCAACTCAGCCAACCCTCCCAAAAGACGTTTGATGATCTCCAAGGCAACGTCAGGCCGTTGACGACGCTTCATGACCAAATCCAACGTGAAAGGGCGATAATTTTCAGGGAATTCACCATCTAAAGGCTCTTTTGTTCGATGGTTGTCCGCCAGATCCATCGTGTAGTACAGTTGATTGCCCACCATACCCACGTGGTACACACCGATCAGGTGAGGATGCCTGCTGACCTTCTTGCAATACGTCTCCAGGGCAATGCTCTCTCGACACTTGAGCTTCTTGCTTTTGACCATCTTTTTCATGTCGATGATCTTAAGGGCGCGATACACCCCAACACGATCCCGCACCGCCCATACCGTGCCGTACGAACCCTCACCACAAAGTTTGATGCGCTCATAATCGGGAACGAGCCAGGCGCCGGTCCCCTCCGTGCAATTCGCACCGTCTTCAACTTCTGCAGCATCGGCAAGCGACACTTCCCCAGTACCGGGAGCAAAATCGCTCCCAAACCCTTGATTCGAATCATCCACCGGATCCCGCACGATCTCACGAATGCCCTTCGCCTGGAGATCGCTCGCGCGAATGTGCTCCATCGTACGCCGGCACAGCTCGCATTGTCCCACATGCCGCTCGATCGGCATAGCTTCTTGATCATCCAGTGAACCGCTCTCGTACGCGGTGAGCTTATTTCGTGAAGGATGCGGAGCAGGAGACGTCACTTTCCACCTCCGTACAGACCCTCATAAAATTCCTTATACACCTCACGCAGACGCCTGAGTACCCTGCTCTTCGCCACATATACTTGGTTAGGTGTCAGTTCAGTCATCTCACAGATTTTCGCAACAGGCATTTCTCGAAGAACGTATAAATCGAACGCCTTGAACATTTTTTCTGAAAACTCCATCTGCAAAAATGACAGGCAATAAAGAACGTGCGATCGCCGCCATTGTTTTTCCCAAAGCTGCTCGGGTGTGAGTTGCGCGTCGGACACATGAACAAAAAATGAAGTCTTTACCTGCAGTTGTTTACGCCGACCGTGCAGGTTTTGTTTCACTTTATTGTCAACTATTTGCTTAAGCCATGCACGAAAGCTCTTTTTGCGCTCAAAAGTGGCTATGCGAGAAACCAAAACCTCCATGACTTGCTGAGTAATTTCCTCGCTCTCCTCGGGATTCATGCCGAGGCGGGCGGCATAGCGGTAAAGCAAAGGCCTATAAAGGCGATCGAACTCCACCCACCCTGTTGCGGCGTTGAAGTCGCGGATGCGACTGAGCAAGCTACTTCGCGTATCTTCCAAAGCAAACAGACCACTTATTCTTGAGCCACGAGGATTTGAACCTGTCCCATTTTAGTCACGGTCAAATGTCATTTCCACGATCGCCCGAATTCCAACCGCAAAGCGCAAAACAGTTAAGGTTGACAAACGGGGGGGAAAGTTTAATCAGACAATGAGATCAACGAAATTACCAGTGTGCTGACTTACACGTTCACTCATCGAAATCGTTGGAGCAATGGGCGTTGCGTGACTTTGATATGCATTCAATGGTAAGCCTTCGAAATGTGAATGGCTTGTGGGCAACCGGGTTACGAATTGGTTGGCGATACCCATTCGCGATTGGTCGACGATCGGTTCAGCTTGCCGTCTGCCTTCAGAATGCCCTGCAGATACTTCAATACGGTACCCAAAATCTTGAGTCCCGCCCTGTTTAGCGAGTTCACCTCGGGCCTTTTGTTCTTCTCGCAATGCCTGCGCTGCGACGGCACGATCCTGACTCGATGGCTGAGCTGGAGCGAGGGCCGCCCGGCGGACTTGCTGCATCTTCATGACGGTCGCACGAGGATCTCCCTCGATGGGCGAAGTGTCGATCTGGACCTCGCCCGAAACCGCGTACTGCTTACCATCGGGCCCCTTTGTGTATTCGAACGTTGCTCCACCCCGAACGTACTGTCCGCCGGCGGCGACGTGAGCTTGCTCGTGACGCCGAACTTCCGCGTCAGCCTGCTTCAATTCGTCCACACGAGCCTTGTCTTCGTCGGAAAGCTCATTGTACGGCGTTATACCACTTTGTTCTTTTTCTACCGGTAAGCGCCCGGACTCGGATGGCTTTGCGGCATCTCCACGACGACTGACCTCTCGGCCACGATTATGCTCAAAACGATGGAATCGCGAACCTTCTTCTGCGCCAACTAGCCCTTCTGCAAGGCGACGTGCATGCTGCGAAATCTGAACGGTGTCACCACTAGCATCAATCCGATTAATGGATGATCGATCATCTCCCGAAACAGGATCGAGCGGATTCGTCGACTTGACCGAACCGCCTCCTTGCACCGCACGCGCACCAAATGCGGCAGCGATAAGTTGATTGTTCGAAATGGCGGTTACGACTTCCATAACATCGAAGTTAAACGAAACGGTTCATCGTACATGCCCTTTCTTCACACGCCCTACTCAACAAGCACGCAAAGCGGCATGTCGGCGTTATCGGAAACATGGGGATGCCGCTTTAGTTCGCTTATCGTCCTATAATCGTAGCGACGAGGATTCCTGAGCGACTACGCACAAGCAATGAGGGGCCTGACGGACTAATCGAACGGTAGCGTTTAACCGATTGGCCTTATCAGAAAAAAACGCGACCGATCCACTGATCGATGATAAAGACCGCGATGGGGGGAAAGAGCACGCCGTACATAATGAGCATACGAATCGCATGGCCGCGCGAACGAACGAGTTGCTTTGTATGGTCGCTGCGAAGAGGACCAATCCAACTGGCTACACCGTACCCAAGCGGAATCAATAGCAACCACACCAACTGGCGCTCATGCAGAAGAACCTCCCCACGCGTAACCACCCGCAGAGTCGTCTCAAGCAAAACGAGCCCAACAATCACCCCGGCCATGTAGAGTAGACGATAAGCCTCATAGTTGGCGGCGGCAATGATCGTGCCGGGGGTGTAAGCGTATTCGGGCAAACCCCGACGAATCTGCGTCCAAATTCCTGCAAGAGTCGGACAAGCCCAAACCATAATGACCCAAAGCGCGACCAAACCAGCCGGCCTGCTCATATCCTCAGGCCAAACGAACGCCAGTTCGCGCGTAGTCGTCGTAGTAATTTTTGCTTTGCTCACGGAAAGATTGAGCAAACCCTCTTCGATGCGCCCCTCCCCGCCGCGGTTACGCCCACCAATGCCCGCAAAGCAGGTGTACGTTCCACCATCAAATGGCTTACTGTATCCGGGAAGTTCACAGGTATGCGTATCACTAGTGATCACCTCGACGGCATCGCCAGCCTGCAAAACCAGGAAAATTGATACCCAGGCAAGGATGACACAGAAGGCAGCGAACTTCGCACTGCGGCTCAAATCGCCCGGCCGGTCCAAAGCCCACCACCATCCGGGCATGCGTTTTTCCACCAAAACCCCAAAGCGGAAAGGCATGAACCGAAATCCATCGACATGCTGCCAAACATCACGTTGAAACGCCTCAGGAATATTCTGCAAACCGCACTCCGGACAACGCGGTTCATCCCCCAAGCCGTGGAGGTCGTAACCGCACACAACGCACCGGCGTGAAGTCGAAACAGCTTCCCCAGGGTCGCCCTGCACGGCCTCATTGTTCGTACCGTGAGTTGCGATCTCCATCCCCAACACCCCCTCGTTCGAATGGTCGTCAAAAAGCAGGGACTGGACATGGGCGCCTCCAGTCCGAAAGACAATGCCAAAGAATTGTCACACGCGATTCAAATCGGCCACTCAACGCCTGATCGAACCTTTCGCCTTGTAGTTTAAATGAAAAAGAACAGATCAAGGAAGAATAATCTTGTGATGCAGACCGCAAATTGTGTCAGGACTGGCCCTCCAAGGAATCCCAACCGTGAATGAGCCTCTTGGCCAACCTCAAAGGATGCAGGATAATCGCCGCATCATGACCAAGGCAATCTCAAAAGAGGTCGAAAAACTCCGCGACGAAATCCGCCGACACGATTATCTCTATTACGTCGAGGCGACATCGGAGATTCCTGACCGAGACTACGACCAGTTGATGGAGAAACTCAAGAAGCTCGAATTAGAGCACCCCGAGCTACGCACGCCCGATTCGCCGACACTGCGCGTCGGTGGGGTTCCCATCGAAGGTTTCGAGCACGTTACTCACGCGATTCCGATGCGATCGGTCGATAACACATACAACGAAAGTGAACTTCGCGAATTCGACCGCCGTGTACAAAAAGGACTTGGCGGGGATGCTTACCGTTATGTCGTCGACCCCAAGGTGGACGGCGTGGCGGTATCTTTGTTATATGAAAACGGTCAACTTACCGTCGCCGCAACGCGTGGGGATGGCCATACCGGCGACGACATCACCCACAATGTGCGCACCATGCGTTCAGTGCCGCTTAAGCTGCGAGGATGCAATCCACCCACTATCCTAGAAGTGCGCGGTGAGATCGTATGGCCTACGGATGACTTCCTCGAATTCAACAGAAAGCGCGAGACAGCCGGAGAACAAACGTTTGCCAATCCGCGAAACGCAACGGCGGGCTCCCTCAAACAACTTGACCCGAGCAAAATTGAAGGAAGAAACTTGTTGTTCGTCGCGCACGGTTTCGGACGAATCGAGACGCTCGGCGCCGAGAGACACACAGAACTGTTCGAACAACTGAAGGAATTCGGCATTCCCGTGAGCCCTTATTCGATGACAGTGAATTCGATGGACGAAATCGTCGAACGGCTGGACGAGTGCGACGAACGCCGCCACAAACTACCTTACGAAACGGATGGCTTGGTCATCAAGGTGGATGCGTTCGATCAGCGCGATGTGCTAGGCGAAACCAGCAGGTATCCACGCTGGTGCATCGCATACAAGTTCGCGGCAGAGCGGGCAGCGAGCGTCATCAAGGAAATCGACCTGCAAGTCGGCAAATTTGGCACGATCACGCCACGCGCAGTCATGGAACCGGTGTCGCTATCGGGTACGACGGTACGGCATGCGTCATTGCACAATTTCGACCAGGTAGAGCGGCTTGACGTGCGTGTAGGCGACACGGTCATCGTTGAAAAAGCGGGCGAGATCATTCCGCAAGTAATCGAAGTGGTTACAAACAAGCGACCCGGGAACTCAGAAGAATACGAGCCCCCCAAGCAGTGCCCTGCCTGCAACGGCAACGTCATGAAGGATGAAGGTGGCGTTTACCTGCGATGCATAAACCCGACCTGCCCCGCACAACTTAAGGAACGCCTCATCCATTTCGCAGGGCGGAACCAGATGGATATCGACGGCGCGGGACAGGTATTGATCGAAACGCTCGTGGACCGAGGCTGGCTCGCAAATTTCGCGGATTTCTACGATCTCATCGAGGAACATAAAGACGATTTGATCGCGCTTCCGGGAATGGGCGAGAAGAGTGTGGAAGCACTGCACGATGGGATCGAAGCGAGTAAGACCCGCCCGCTGTCGCGGGTGCTGGCGTCGCTGAATATTCGTTTGGTCGGCGGGAGCACGGCTGAGCTTTTGGCGGAACATTTTGGAACGATGGCAGCACTGCAAGCAGCGGCCGCACACGAGAATGAAAATGAAGCGTTGCAGTCGCTGCAAGCGATCGAAGGTATCGGGCCGGAAGTCGCGGCCAGCCTGCGCGTTTTTTTTGAAAGTGATGCGGGAAAAACTGTCGTCGCGGGTCTGGAGAACGCGAGAGTAAACTTGACCCAACCCAAAAGCGAACAAGCCGCCGACCTGCCGTTCGCCGGAAAGAAAGTCGTGGTCACGGGCACGCTGGAAAACTTTGGCCGCAAGGAAATTCAGGATCTCATCAAACAACTCGGCGGTAAAGCCACAGGCAACGTCAGCAAAAAAACCGATTTTGTCGTCTACGGCGAATCACCGGGTTCGAAACTGGATAAAGCGAAAGAACTAGGCGTGGAAACGGTGGATGAAGCAACGTTTCTGAAGATGATCGGGCGGACTCCAAAATCGAAAAATTAAAAGCTATGCGGCATGTAGTGCAGTGTCCGTCGTGCGGTCCCTACCGCGCCAATTCTTCATTACCGCAATAGCGGAAACACGATAATAGAGCTTCAGTGATTCAAGTCCGGAAGATTCCACTGGCGCTCGCGCTTTCACTATTCCTCACGGCTTCTGTGTCGAGGATTCTATGAGCGCGAGTCGGTTGCCCGAGCTGATAGTTGGTGAAGCAAACCCTACTGGATAACGCTCCAGCCGTTGGTGGTGCGCAGCACTCCGACGTTTTGCAACAACACACCATCACGATGCACGGTCAAAAGTTGGTCGCCTGCGACGATCAGAACAAACCTATATCCTTCCATCACGGCATATTGTATACCCTGATCGGCGACTGTAATCGAAGTTGATTTCCCCATCACGATCAATTCTTCACGATCCACAACAAACTGCAAACCTTCCGGTGTCGTGAACGGCAGTTTCTGGATCGGCTTCCACTCCGCCTCAGCCATCAAAGAAGCTAGTTCGTCAAATGAATAAAGATGAGTCGTCAGGCAGTCTTTCCCGACTGCGAGCAGTTTCTGTTCGACAATCGCCGCGTATGCTCGGTGCCGAAGCCACTCACATAGCCCTGCCTTGGGGTTGTTAGCTTTCCAGTAAATTCTTATTTTCAATCCACTGAGAGGATCTGTCGCGCCCATCCTATGATAAAACCACGGGTTGAGCGCAACATCCACCCGCATTTCCGCTACACCTATCTCCCAATCCCGCAACGCTTCGGCGCGACCTCGTCTCTCCGCCAGAGACAACATCACCGAACCATAGACAAACGGGCTCGCGATCAAGATAAGAATGGAAACAACGAGCGTCGACCATACTCGCCAAGGCCTGTTCGTCGGAACCACAGAAAGACTCTCAACCGTTAGCCGCTCTTCGTCAAATGGTGTCCCACATTCCGGGCAGCGTGGAACGGACAAGAAGCAAAGCTTATAACCGCATTCCACACAAGTTTCTTCGTCGGAGAAACGCCTGAATCTGCTTAGCCAGCGCTGGCCATATCGCTCTGCCAGCCAAGTAACGAACAGATGTACAGGCACGGCAAACAAAAATGAATTAGTAAGCACAAAGTGCCAAGTGACGCGTTTCGGCACGAGGTTGGTCACGGTAGCCCCAGCCACGACTCCGGTAAGAATTGCATATGCCATCAATGTCCAAAAACGTCGCTTTAAACGATTGTCAAAGATACCGGAGATGATAACAGGTCCGAACCAAAGCCACGGTATGAAATCCCAAAAGGGGTTGAGTCGCGGGTAACCGCGTGTCCATATCGCAGGTTGACAAAGAACCCCATACGTACTCGCACCCGCCATCAGAATCACGATCGCCAGTATCGGTCGGCGAGAGATGTATTCGTATTTTTGGGGGACCACGCGCGTCACTCTCCCCGTTGTTCCTTATAACGCTCGATCCGTCCCTGTATCTCCATCGCCTCGCGCTCTTGTCCTTGTTCGATGGCGATCTTCAACGCCTGCCCGGCAACCTCAATCGCCTCATCGAATCGCCTTCCCGCCGCATGGCATACGCCGAGCAGATCATACGGTTCGAACGACGCCCCGCCGCTCAGCTCACACGCCCTTTTTGCCTGCTCCGTCGCCTTATTCACATTCCGCACAGCCGGGTCGCTTGCGGAAAGCAGCGCATACGCAAACTCGAGATGCAAGTCCGCACTTTCCGGCTGTTGACTCACCGCAATTTGAATCTGCTCAAGAGCCTGCTTCTGATCACCCGAACCAAACAACAACTTCGCGAGTGTTACCCGCTTGCTCACATCATCCGGCGACGCATTCACCGCTTCGCGAACATGCGTCAAACCCATCACGGTGTCACCCGATCGAATCAATAGGCGTCCCAGCGCGAACCGTGCCTCCGTATGCCCTGGATCGAGCGCGAGCGCCCGCTCCAAATACTCGCGACCTTCATCGAACATGCTCATTTCGCAATAAACAATACCCAGGTCCGCAAGAATGGTCGCGTTCGTTGAATCCAGCTTCGCCGCCCGGCCTAAATGTTTCATGCTCTCTTCAACAGCTCCCCGTCGAGCTAACAGCATCCCCAGGTTGTAATGTGCGGCGGAAATCGAATCATCAAGAACAATCGCCTTGCGAAGGTGCTCCTCAGCCTCTCTCACTATGGCGACTCTCCGTTCTCCGTCCAATTCCTCCGCTTGCAAAGCAAGCTGCCCGCCCAGGTTGCTGTGTGCAATTACGTTGCTAGAATTCACACCAATAGCCATCCGATACGATTTGATCGCTCCTGTTGCATCACCACCGCGAACGAACGCATCCCCACTACGCACGTATGACAAGTCGTCGACAAATGATTCCGTAATCCGCTTAATGGCTGTCGCGCTTGCGTTGACAAATTCAGGAATGTTCGCCGCACCGCGCGCTGTAGTGAAACGATCGAGCACAACTGGCGGGCTTGCGTTGCCTTCGCCGTCGATGTGCGTGAGAAAAAGCTGCGTGTAGAGCGTGTTCCCCTTTGACGAAAAGACAAGCCATTTGCTATTAGGCGACCAGCTATGCCAAGAGTTCATCAGCTTCGTATTGCACGTCAGCCGCCTTGCCTCTCCGCCATTCGCCGGAATGATGTATAACTCGCTGTCCGGCTGGAGAAGCATGTAGTTCTTCGCCTTGCAGAAAACGATCCACCTACCATCAGGCGAATATTTGGCAAAAAAGTTGCTCATACCGTTGTTCGACGCGCCGGATAGCGGCTCAGCAACGCCACCCCTCCCATCGTTGAACGGTACCCGATACAAGTCGAATCGAAACGGCTTCCCTCCCTTCAAAAATTCGCGACATTCCTCCTTGGTAAGCAGTACCTGGCCTCGATCGCGTTCGAGCTTGTGGGCCTTGGCACGCGCGAACACAATATACTTCCCGTCCGGACTCCATTCCGGATTGCTTTGCACATAAGTGGGATCGTCCGCGCCGGGCAACGCAAAGTACCGTTTCTCGACACGGTCATATACGGCGAGGATGCCGCGAATAGGAAAGAACAGTTGCGAAAATGCGAGATCGTCCCGCGGTACGAATACGCTACGGTCCTTCACCGTACTTATGACATACCTGCCGTCGGGTGACACCTGTGACAGCAAACCGAAGGTAAGCTCACCGTCATCGCGGCGGAAGTCAGACCAGGTGATGATGTCATCCGGCGCCAGTTCGATGTCATGCTGCACGGGTGCAATCGCATACGAACCCTTGTCGTTGGCGTAGTCGACATCGAGTCCGAGTGTTTTGCCATCCATCGAGAAGGAATGACAATTCCCGCAGACCGGCAAACCGCTAAGCACAACAGGCGGCTGCTCGATAGATGAAACAGGACCGAATCGCCACTTGATTTGCGACGGATCCTTCACCGCCTCGACGAAAGGCAGGTTCACTTCACGGTAAAAAATTGGCGCACCGACCGGATCGGACGAAATGCGAAACGTGATTGTCCCACGAGATGGCAACGACTTACTTTCGATACCGGCTGACGAGGAAACGGTCATTCCAATGATTCGGTCGTCCGCGTTCGCGACGATGAGCTGCCATTCATCCTCACTTGGTGTCCATTTTGTGCCAATGACTTCGGATTCGACGAGTGCGCCCACAACGGCATCCACGTCGATACGAACCTGCCAGGATTCGCCGTGCGCGCCATCTCCCGTCCAGATAAATGTTGGCGGTGCAAAATCTGACGGAAAAATCGTCGCGTCATGAGGGTAGAGAAAAACAACTTTCGAAAGAGCATCATCACCTTGCATTGTTTCGGGATGAAATACAAAAAACAAAGCTAGACCGATCGTGATGTGCGAATATTCACGTTTCATGGTTTTCCTCCGACTGGAAATATATTCCAGAAAACTCATCTGGATTCCACATTTGTCTGTACAACTTGAAAGATGAGCGTGCAAATCCTACCACAAACCATTATCGGCCTTAAACGAAACCATATATCGGTTATGGGATAGAACTCCAACTTGCTAGGCGTTTGTTTCATGAAACCGGAACAAACTCACAGCAGTGACAAGAACTGTCACAGTCGCGTATCGGTTGTAGTCCTTATGTATCTATTTCGATCAAGGTAAAACAGCTGCCAAACCACATATCATTAAAGGTTTGGTGTTGCAACCGAAGCCACACGCGCTTAGACTATTTTGTCTAACCATGGGGTGTCCGTGTATTCCTGTTTCAACCCTCGTAGGGGAATTGGAGAAAAAACGATGAAATTGACTTTTTCGATATTGTGCGCGCTCGGCATGCTCGTCATGCCTGTCCATGCAGGTCAACCGCAGGTAATGTCAATCACTGACATCAACGCACCTGTACCTGCCACGACCAAAGTGAGCGAAGCTGCAGGGCAGCCTCCCGTTTACGGTCCTCTAGCTTCGGATATCAACCAAATGCCGGGGTTCCCCATTGAGGTTCCGACGATAGCAGGCGGATCGTTTGCGCCAAATCGAGGTTTGGTCTTCGCCGATCTGAACGGAGATACGTTCAAAGACATCATCATGTCCAGCACGGACGGCAAACTTTATGCGTTCGATTACCAGGGGCAGGCGATACCGGGCTTCCCAGTAGACCTGCCAGGCGGCCATCCTACTTTTAGCCTTGCTCAGTTGCCACCCAGTGTCGGCGACCTGGACAACGACGGCGACCTCGAAATCGTGCAACTTACTCGCGGCCCATCAAGCGGTGGACGTTTCTACATCGTCGACCACCAGGGCAACGTTTTGCCTAATTTCCCGATATCCATCAATAACCGCAATCTGCTGGTTTCGCCAACGCTCTACGACCTGGACGATGATAACAACCTCGAAATCATTTTTGCCGAGTTTGCCAATCCCGGGCATGTGCGTGTCTTCGAATACGACGGTACGGAATGGGGCGGCAACTGGCCTTACGCGCTGGATTACGTTCCTGGGGCGACTCCCGCGGTCGGCGATATCGATAACGACGGCGCAGTCGAAATCGTCATGTGCAGCTATTACAGCGTCCACGCGATTGAACTCGACGGCACGGCCATTCCCGGTTGGCCATTCACACCCACCAAGGCCCGTATCAGTTACGCGTCTCCCGCGCTGGCCGACCTCGACGACGACGGTACGCTCGAGATCGTCTTTAGTGCCCAAGGTGACAACACCGAAGAAGAAGAACCCGCCATATACGTCCTGAATCACGACGGCACTGTTTATCCGGGCTGGCCTTTCCCTGTTGACACTTGGACGTACTGCCCGCCAACGGTTACGGACCTCGAAGGTGACGGTACGCTCGAGATCATCAGCGGACAAGCCGGTTACGCTACCGGCGAAAGCAACCTGTTTTGGGTGTTTAAGACCGACGGCACGGTGCGTAACGGTTTCCCTTTCACCCAGTTCAATGGCGGTGGTGCTGAGGGTCCGCTGACCGTGGCCGACATCGACGGTGACGGTATCCGCGAGATCTTCACGGACTCCAACATGCGCGACACGGAGGGCTACGGATACATCTTCGGCGTGGACGCTAACGGCAACATGCTGCCCGGATTCCCGCTTCGCCCGCTCGGCTTCACGTACCTCAATGGTGCGGTGATCGACGACATCGACAACGACGGCGATTACGAACTGGGCGTCGTGTCCTCCCCCTGGGAAGATGGGGTCGCTTACAT
>JANQHN010000409.1 GCA_028282665.1 Phycisphaerae bacterium
TGTTGATTTTCGTGTTGTCGACGTGGTTGAGATGGCTGGTGGAACTGAAGTGTTCGGCGGTGTTGTTGGCACGTCCATTCTTCACCATCTTCGGTTGGAAGAGTGGCTCCCCTCGCTTGCGAATCTTGTAACCGATGGCGGTTTCATTTGGTTCTCCGAGCCGAATATGCTCAATCCACAAATCGCGCTTGAGCGAAACGTCCGGCCTATAGGTCGCTGGCTGCAAAACACCGAGGACGAAACCGCTTTCTTTCGTTGGTCGCTCAGTTCTTCGCTCAAACAGGTAGGCTTTGTGGATGTGAGTGTGCGACCTCTTGATTTCCTGCACCCTGGCATACCTCAACCGCTGATCAAGATGGCCTCTGGTATGGGGCTGGCTTTGGAACGCATCCCCATTGTACGCGAGTTCGCCGGATCGCTCGAAGTGTTTGCGCGAAAACCGCAATAAGCCGCGAGATAAGCAACGGCATTAGCACGAGGCGTGCATATTGACCGGGCCTGTTCCTTGACCCAGGTTGGGATTCGTTCGAATCGCCTCCATTACGAATGCCTTTGCTTTCGCAACCGACTCGATGACGCTAAGTCCGAGCGCCAAGTTGGCTGTGATCGCCGCAGAGAGCACACAGCCGGTCCCGTGAGTGTTTGATATGTCAAGCCGCTTTCCCTCGAAGCGATAAAGCTGCCCTTCTGAAAACAGGAGGTCCAGTGCGTCCTCGTGGTACTGCCCGCCTTTGATCAGGACGTGCTTCGCGCCCATTTTGTGCAGGGCGCGTGCCGCTTGCGCCATGGTGATGTCGTCTCCGACTTCGATCCCCGATAGCGCTGCTGCTTCAAAGATGTTGGGGGTTACCAAGAAGGCATGCGGCAATAAACAGACGCGAAGAGCTTCGATGGCGTTTGGTTCAAGTAGCGTTACGCCGTGTTTGCTTACCATGACAGGATCAACAACCAGCGGAAAGGTGAAATTGCACACTTTCGTGGCGATCAGTTCGATCATGGCTGCGTTGCCCAGTGCTCCAGCTTTCGCCGCTGTCGGTGGAATGTCATTGAGTACCGCGTCCAATTGCGCTTCTATGAATGCCGGTTCGAGCATCCGAATCGACAAAACCGTTTGCGTGTTCTGCACGGTAAGCAAAGTGACTGCGCTCGTGCCGTAGACACCATGCTGATGGAATGTTTTAAGGTCCGCCTGTAATCCAGCGCCTCCGCTAGGGTCACTTCCCGCAATTGTTAACGCTACAGGTGTCATGATTCAGCACTCTATCGTGTGGCGGTTTTGACTGCGTTGTGCGCAGGACAAATTGTTTTCGGCGCTGGATTCTAATTGTCCTGTTTATAAGGTTTGATACTTGTGTTGGCTACCCAAGCAGAGCCAGCATTTTCGCCCAGGTGGAGTTGTGTCCACGACTCTCGTTGTTCGATCCGCCTGTACACTTGCTTAGCTAAGAGCGTGGCTGCTTCGCCGGAATTGTTGGGTGCGATGTACGCTTTCGTTTCATGTGCGATCTCAAACCAATTCCCCTCTTGGGGTTTTGCGATGTTTAGCGTCCAGGAGTACGGCATGAATTCGACGCGGTAACCGGATACATCACGGTTGAGGTATCGTGCGATGTATTGCGCTAGTTTCTTCTTGCCGCCGAAATCCGCGTCGTACCAGTTGAAAATCTGGCTTAGGCGAAGGGTTTTGTTTCGCCGATCGACACGGTTGCGGAACTTGTCGTTGATGAATTTTCGCATTTGTATTTCGAGGAGTTCTTCGAGGTCTACCGTACGGTAGGCGCGGTTCAAGAGCGGCGGGCAGGAGCGAGCGGCGCAGACCAGTGCGACGTGAATGCGCGGCTCATTGAATTGCTTGCGAATGATCTCATGTTCCAGGTGATTGAGCGACATGCGACCATTCGCCGTGCGTACGAGTTTTTCGTCAAACACTGTGAAATCATCGTCTGACGGGGAATACTCCGCTTCGAACCGTTCGATGACCGCTGCGATCATCGTAGCGTTGTAAAGATTGATGTAGAGCGCCAGTTGTTCATCCTTGTCGAGTTTCGCAGGCTCGACCTTTGCCAATTGATCCAAGTAGGCTTCGAGTTGATCCCAGTGGTGATCACGAATAGTGAGGTAGTCGACACGCTCGTCGCGGACATTGTCGCGTAGAATACGATCGAACGCGCCATGGTCAACCATGCGTTCTTGAGACTGCGCGAAGGCAGGAGTCGACTGAATGGCGATTAAAAGGAGTAGAGCGCAATGAACAAATCGTTTCATCTATGAGTTCCTTGTTTGGGACAGCCCGGTCACTACACTTCAATTTTCTGGTACTCGCGAATTTGTACCGGTGAAGCACGGAGTTTGTCCTTGACGAGTGGTTCTGCGGTAGCGCGATCGATCTGCCCAAACGTCAAAACGCCCGTCGGGCAGGACTGCACGCACGCACTGCAACGCACGCACTGCGGGTCTTCCATCGGGAGTCCCTTGTTGGCGAAATTCATGATGTCAATGCCTTGATGACAAACCGACGTGCAGACGTTGCACGAGATGCACTTCTTCTTGTCCGCGAAAATGCGGAATCGGCTGAATCGGGTGTAGATGTGCATCAGGGCCGCAAGCGGGCAAGCGAATCGACACCACACGCGACCTGAAAACCAGAAGTAGAAACCCACGCCGATGATGCCCGCCAAGCCGATATCGACGAGCCAATAGTAGTTCAGCGGTATGCCGAACAACCTCCATCCGTTCAACAGACCGCCGTAGAAAGAAGAAAGCGCGCCACCCACAGCCGTATGCGGCAATGTCCAGGCGATTATCCTTGTGAGCAACAACACAAACGCGGCCAGGAGCACGGCCTGCCCAACGAAATTAACGCGGTTCCACAGTGGACCGTGCGGCATCTTGTGGCGATGGGCATCGCCGAGAGTCTCCGCCAGTGCTCCGCACGAGCATATCCATCCGCAGTACGCGCCCTTTCCCCAACGATAGATGATGAGGGGAATGATGACGAAAGTCTGTATGAAACCGATTGCGAGCCACAGGTGCATAGGCTGATCGGTTAAGAAATTCCAGATAAACAAAGGCCAAGCGAGAATGAATCCAAACGCGCGCCAATACTCGCGACCATGTGCATCCCATTCAGTTTTCGGGAACAACTGGTCGCCCAACCACTGCCCCAAGCCACTATCGAACCAGCCGTTGTGACCCGCCCACGGCAGCAAAATGTAAGGCAGAAGAAACAACGGCAGCGTCTGAATAATCATCAAGGTGGTCGTCTGCATCGTAATGTAGGGTGTCTTTCGACGCCGTATCCGACGCACACCGAAAACAATCACGCAAAGACAATACACCAGCGTGTAGTAAAATCCCGGCTTGGTGAGAGATATTGCGATGGTGCCGGTGAGCGTAATCGGGTTTTCGATTGGTGCTGCGAACAACGTCTTGAGATTAAACGGGAACCAGTGATTCTCCTGGAAATAGCCAGTGAGCCAGCCACCCGCTTTCCAGTTGTAAATGAATGTGCAAAAAATCATGAATGTGATGAATGTCATCCATGTTGCGGGCCGCCACTCCCCATTGATGCGCACGCCGCTTCTGCGGAAGAAATCAAGCGGCGGTTCGCGACCGATCATGGAGAAGACGGCATCGTTTTGTATCGTGACTTTCTTCCCGGACCGATCCTGGATGGCGACCGATTCATCATCGATGTGCAGCGGCCTGCTGGACATCATGAGGTTGATCGATCCCTTCTTCCTGGCCTCACCCATGAAAGAGCCTGCGGAAGTGGTGACACGTTCCGAGACCGGCTCATCAATATCGACGTTGGCGCCGGGATCTTCGATAAACCTGTTGAGTTTATCGATGTTGTCCGGCTTGGGGCGGGAGAACTCGGGCTTTCGATAAGAGAGGGTAACCTGCGCTCCACACTGCGCCAACGCAATGGCGGTCTCAAGCGCGCTGTCACCGCCCCCCACAACCAACGCTTGTTGGTCGCAGTAGTCCGAGGGGTCATGCAATCGGTTGTAAACCTTGTCCTTGTCTTCGCCGGGTACACTCAGCTTGCGGAAGTTTCCGGATCGGCCGATGCCGACGATGGCTCGACGCGCTTTGATGTTCTTTTGATCGTGCAGCACGACCTCCAAATGGTTGGACTTGCGTACGATTCGTTCCGCCCGTGTCAGGATTGGCTCAATGCCCTTTTCGAGCGTCTGCTCGTGGAGTTCGTCGACAAGCGGCTCCTTGACCTCCGCGCGAAACCGCATGTCACCGGCGGGCGTCATGTCGGTGGGATACGTGTAGATCGGCTTGCCTTTGGGGAAGTTGACGATCGTGGAGAAAGGCTCTGCCGCTTCAAGAAGGATGTATCGCAGGTTCTGTTTCTTGGCTTCGAGAGCGGCGGACATACCGGATACTCCGCCGCCGATGATGGCGAGGTCGTAAATGTCATCGTTGCCTTGCTCCCGTGCCTTCGTGAATGATGGATCCGCTAAGATGGTTTGTACCGCGCGCGCGCCGGTGTCGGCCGAGAATTTCAGCAACGGAATACCGGTGAGATCGCCCACGATGTAAAGGCCCGGAACGTTGGTTGAGCCGTCGGCATTTACTTCGGGCAGTCTCTCGACCGTACCGGCGGGCCAGCGTGTGTGAAGCCATTTCGTGTAACGCTTGATGAGTCTGAGCATGATGACGTTGCGACTTCCACAGTGTGTGGATTCGCAGGCCAAAGGCCTGCGTTCCGATAAATAGGTAAACAATTCCTGGTCGTTTCGGCTGTCTGTACGTCCTCCGGCCAGTGGACATGAAGGGTGTCAGAATTAGCCCGCCAATCGCCGATCAACAGAGAGAGTACTATGACGAAGGGTATGCAGCCAAGCGAAAACTGGCTGCCGGGCTCAAACAGCGAGTAAACCGAATGCGAATCGCGCAGTCACTAGCTGCGGTGGATGTAAAAGACTCGACAAGTCGACCGGCGTACACATTGGAGGAGGGGCAACGCTATGTGCTGTATGATCAGGAAGTCCAAGCTGGCATAGCCGGGGGGGTTCTGGTTGATGTCTGCGGGCTCGACCGCGAACTGCCTTGTTACCGGTCAGGAGGCGAGGACGCTCAGTCGATCCTCTTACCGTTCATTGGCCGATTGGGGGACGCTCTGGTGACGGCAGCCTGCTTGAAAGCCCATCTTGTGCAAAAGCCTTATGATCGCTTTACCATTGCCACAAATGGACCCTCCGCCGATTTGCTGTCTTTGGTCGATGTTCCGATCGACCTCACCCGGTATCCGCTGCTTGCGGACAAACTCGATGCTTTCGATGCCTACATGTCTTTCGAATACGTGGAATCGGTTCAACAAGGCAGCTCGCGCTCGCTCTTTGATGTGTTTAGCGAGTGCCTGAATACTACGAAACCAGTCGAGCCTGCACGGTTGCGGTTTCCCGATGATGCTACACCGTCCATGTTGCTCGACGATTTGAGTGGACCTGTCGTGGGAATTCACTTCGGCGATCCGGCTAGTTACCGGTGCTATCCACATGACCGCAGCCGAACACTGGCTAATCTGTTGGTGGAGAACGGGGTCACCGTTGTTTTTCTGGGGACAGAGACTGGTCCGTCTTTCGACCGAACATCGTGTGGTGAAGCGAAACTTATTGATCTGCGAGGTAAGACGCCCCGTATGGTCGATTTCCTTGCGACGCTGGCATTGCTGGATTTGCTAATCGCCGGTGATTCCATGCCGCTGCATGCAGCCGGAGCATTGAATGTAGAAGTGCTGTCGTTGTTCATATCGAGCAGTGCCGTCATTGCCTCAGATTATAAATGCGCATCGGTCGTACATAGTAACGCTCCGTGCGCACCTTGCGGTGCTGTGTGTTCGCCTTGCCCTGTGCGAAATCGGTACTGTCTAGCCGGGTGGGATGAGTCGATCAGTCCGGAAGTTGTACTGTATCGCACCCTTGAACTTCTACAAAAAGAACGCACGCCCGCTATTGAATACTTTCCTTCATCGCGCTGAGGACCTGCTCGATCTCGAACTTGGTGGCTGCGAATTCGTTCTTGTTGTCCAGCTTGTTCGGTCCGTATAGGTCGAGAAAGGACAATAATACCGCGTGATACAGGCCGTGGACGGGCTCGACGACGGTTCGGCAGTACGTCTCGACTGCTGCCAGGTGCGCTTCTGCCTCTTTCCATGATTCATGATCAGGGAGAGACAACAGCGACTCAGCTAAGCGCAAATGAACAATCGCTAAAAGGCGATTTCGAATAAAGGGTATTTCAGATCCTTCTTTTCCCGCCCCTTGAGTCGTTGGAGTTTCTATTTTTTTTGTGTCCGATCTGGCAGATTTCGAGAGATAAGTACAAGTCTGAGCGGCTTTTCGATAGGCTTCAATACGCAGTTCGATAGACTCCGGCTCAGTGGTCGCCTGCCCAACGGCGACTGTGCATTGTTCAAGAACGTTGAGCTTGATGAGTTGCTTTTCAAACGCAAGTCCGTCCGTACGCTGAAAAATATTCCGGGCTTGGACTATCCAGGAACGAACCTGGATGACGTCGTACTCCCGTCCCGACTCGATTTCGTTTTGGGCCAGACCCAGCAACGTATGGGCATAAAGTGGTGCCTGGGCAATGCTGCCGGAGCGGCCGGGTAATAGCGTTGCTCCGGGAATTTCTTCTGACGCTGCGGAAAATTTCTCTTTCGCAAGCTCTAACGATTGAGCGCATTGCTCGTACCTTCCAAAATGCAAAAGCCGCCGTGCTTCGTTTAAAATGAATAAACCTCCGATAGCGCGCAACTGTTGTTCGTACCCGGCCGGTCGGCGTTGGCGGTAGATGTCCATGGCGCGTTCGAGCAATTCATTCGTGTACTGCTCTGTTGCGAGGTGATCGTCCTCGACAAGCAGGATGGCGAGGGCGACCGCTGTTTGCGCCGCCAAGCGATCATCGTCTCTGCCCGCTTTTCGGTAACTCGATAGAGCGTCTTCGTAAGACGATCGCGCTTCGTCGAAGCTTCCCTGTTGCCGGTAGATATTCCCCAGCTTGTTTTCGATGGTGCCTCGGTAGAGTAATTCGAGAGATTCTTTCGCTTGCGTGGCTCGTTGCATCTCCTGTTCAGCCCGCAGAATCCAAGCTGCAGAGCCGATAATGACGCTCAGGATCGTCGCTATGGTGATAAACGTCAGTTTTTGCCGCACCAGTAACTTGCGGAACATGTAAATGATACTCGGTGGGCGAGCGGTAATGGGTTGGTCGTGAAGGTACCGCTCGACATCATCGCAAAACTCTCGAACGCTTTGATAGCGTCGTTGAGAATCTTTCTCAAGCGACCTTAAAGCAATGGTTTCGAGGTCGCCGCGCAAATTTCTGTTATATGCACTGGGATGTTCGGGCGGCTTCTCGCAAATGGTACGCACCGCTTCGTGCAGCGCCTGCCTGCTTACCGTATACGGTAAGCGATTGGTGAGAAGTTCATAAAAAATCACGCCCAGCGAGTACACATCACTACGCATATCAATTTCGAAAGGATTGCCCCGTGCTTCTTCCGGACTCATATAAGGCAAAGTGCCCATTACTTTGCAAACTTCGGTGCTGGTATTTTTGAGGCTGACTTCTTCGTCGGCGATACGCGCCAAGCCAAAATCCAGAATCTTGGGATTTCCTTCGTCGTTGATCAGGATGTTGGTTGGTTTAAGATCGCGATGAATCACGCCGCGTTGATGTGCGTAGATGATAGGTTCGCAGACCCTCAAGAACAGTTTCAATCGCCGCGACAAACTCGGCTTGTGCTGCGAGACGTATTCGTTAAGTGGCAGGCCTGCGACAAGCTCCATGGCAAAATAGTATTGTCCGTCTTCCGTACGACCGGCCTCGTAAATGGATGCGATACCGGGATGTTTGAGACGACCCAGTGTTTGCGCCTCGCGCTGAAAGAGGCGAATGCGAAGGTGATCGACGTGTTCGCCGCCTCGAACTACCTTAAGCGCGACCGGCCTTTTGGGCGACGGTTGCTCGCCTTCATAAACGATGCCCATGCCACCCTGCCCGAGCAATCGTTTTACGGTGTAAGGGCCGACGTGGCTTGGCAGTGGGCGTTCGCGCGTTGCAGAAACACCCGAAACAAACAGGTCCATGCCGGCACGAAATTCCTGCGCTCGCGCCTGACAAAGCTCGCAATCTTTCAGATGTGCTTCGATCTCGATCGATCCCCGATCGAGTCCGCTCCATAATTCCTGTTCCGTGAGTTTGCAGGCCAAGTTCACCCACTCCCGTGTTTCAAACTGTGTGCCATGGCACCGCGATCCAGACGGCATGTCAGATTCCGTCTAACTCAATCATACACATTCATACGCGTTTTTCTCCCGGTTGCCGATCTTTTTGAGCCGTCGCAGGTGCGTTATGCGGGTCTTTCGTAATGACGCGTCGCAAAATCGAGGCTCTGTGGTTGCGAGCCCGGTGAACCTGTCTCTGCCTCGCAAATGGGCAGTACGAGATTGGACTTACCAGGAAGGAGTCTACGCATGTTCCTGCCTCTTAAGCGACATCGTCGAGTTCAACATCTAGCCTTTACATTGATCGAGCTCTTGGTGGTGGTTGCGATCATTGCTCTGCTCATATCCATCTTGCTGCCATCACTTCGGAAAGCAAAAGATAGAGCAAGGCGTATCGCATGCCTGTCGCACTTGAAGAACATTGCTTCGAGCAGCCGTGTTTACGAAGCGGACGATCCCAGCGGATGGGGTATTCCGGTTCATCCTTTTCAATATGAGCAGGATCCTAACAATCCCACATACGTAGGGGCGTATGAATGGGGCGGCAAAAGCGGAATAGGCCGAGATACTTTTATGGGGGAATCCGACCCCATTAACAGCCGCTACGGCACGAAGGCCGGTTTTGGTCCGGTAACCCGACCAATGAATCAAATCCTCTATCGAAGCGGATTTAAGGATAATCTTGCTGCCGGCGACGAAGAGGGCATGTTACGCGATACGCAGTTAAATTTGGACTTGTTCAAATGTGCCGGCGATACAGCACCGCCGCGTGGAGGACACTGTCCGGACTGGATTCGTAATTCGGAACGCTCATCGTACGATCATTTCGGTAACAGTTATGCAGCGAATATTTTCATGACCGCTTCAACCGCTGGCGGTTACATGTACAGTAATTCGCCCTACCTGCGTCCGACAAGCCGCATCCCGACGCCCGCGCGTACGCTCTATTACGAAGAGAATATCGGCCGGTGGGCCTGGGCGGCCAAAAGAGATCCGTGCGATTTTCTCGAAGGCATTGACGTTGGACCAACCAGGCAAATCGATGGTTGGCATGGCGATCCGTGGACGTATAACCGCGTGTTTGTGGATGCTCACGGCGAGTATCAGCCCGTCATCGATCGAAGCACTGAGGATTTGTTCGGGTACTACGAACACTACCGAAG
>JANQHN010000413.1 GCA_028282665.1 Phycisphaerae bacterium
TAGATGAACGTACGGTCGGCGGTGGTGGTGCCTGGCGTACCGGCTGTATCCTCGGTGGCGAGGAGTCCGCCGATACCGCCCGCTCCTTCGACGCTGTGATGCGCAAGCACACCTGGGGGCTGGATTTGTCCGGCAGCCTCGAAGGAGCGGGCGGTATCGGCGGACTCCTCGCCACCGAGGATACAGCCGGTACGCCGGGCACCACCACCGACGACCGTACGTTCATCTACTTCTACGACGCGAACGGAAACGTAGGCCAACTCGTCGAGACGACGACCGGCGCGAACTACGGCACCATCGCCGCACATTACGAATACGCCCCGTATGGTGAGCGGATCAACGATTCGACAGCCGACACCTACGAGCAACCCTTCCGCTTCTCGACGAAGTGGTTCGATGATGCAACCAGACTCGGATACTGGGGGTATAGACATTACGATGCGATTAAGGGTAAGTGGATCAGCAGGGATCCGATCGGGGAGAGAGGTGGAAACAATCTCTTGGGCTATTGTCTGAACAGTCCTACTTACTGGACCGACGCCACCGGCTTGGACGCAGTTGCCGGCGAATTCCTTACTCGGCCTTCCTCTGATCGCGTCACCGAGCGCCTGACGCCGCGTTCCGGGATCTGGATAGATGCAAAACAGAGCTATGAGTGGTCGGATCTCGTCGAGAATCCATTCCATTCTGTACGAGATGATCTCTACTACATAATTACGCTTCAGCCAGGAAAACGCTCTCGGGCAAGTGAATGGGTGAAACAGAGCATTGACTTTAAATTGAACACTAAAACGAATTTTTCGTTGGAGATAAAGATCATCGGCAAAAGTGCTCCGGCCACGCGCTTTGAAGATGCTCAGTACGATGACGGTAGCCTGATAACTTTCCGCTGGTCCAGATTGTCCTACGAAACGCCGAATGCGCTTCTTATCGGCAACGCTCTTCGTGGTGAGAGTCCGGGCGTCCGTCTCAATAATAAGACGTGCCGGAAGATCGTGTACGCCGCCCAGGAATTCTGCTCAAGCGATAAGGCTGCCCGTCAACGCAGTCCATTTCAAAACGGATACGTCCGGCGTTACAAAGCCATCGAGCTGTACGGAAGAATCAACACTTCTGCTCGAACCCTGCCGCCCACAGTTGCGTGTGATACTGGTGAAGCAGAGAATGAGCTTGCGGATAGGATTGCTGAACTCAACAGTAAAGGGCACGACATGAGTAAGGACGGTCTTCCCATTTTTTCGGATCAAGGGTTATTTTGGGTGAAAGGCACCTACGATACCCTTCCATCCGGCACCATTCCGTATAAGCGAAGCCAGAACATGGGTTTGAAAGTATTCACTCCCGCAGCTTATCCGACAACATTGGGGAATTGATTATGAATAAGCCGGGAGACGGTGGTAAAAAGCTGGTCGTTTTCGTCATGATCGGGCTTGTCCTCGTAGCGTTTGGTATGAGCCTGATTGACGTGAACTTCACGGTTGAGCCCGAATTCGTGGGCATGCCGGAAGCGGTCTCACTGGTCGCGGATGGAGCATCTCCAGATAGAGTCGAACAAGCAATTAGTGCAGAACCGGTTGAGAGACGCCCTATGCTTCTTGAAGCAATGTTGATTGAATCAGCGAGAAGTGGAAACATACCGGTGTTGCGATGGGCGATTGAAGATAAGGGCCTCGACCCCAATCTTCAGCATGGAGCGCCCCTGCACTTTGCCGTATTGGGCCGCGAGATTGAGGCAGTTGAGTGTTTACTGAAAAACGGAGCGGACCCTGAAGTCAGACTGCGGAGCGGTAGGACACTGCTCAATAGTGTCCAGTACATGGATAATCAAGAGATTCTCACTTTGCTTAGAGAGGCGGCTGCGGGCCAAGTTAGTCCGGAGGAGAATTCCGAGGCTAAAGAAGACAAGGATGTCGAGAGTCCGGATCCTCCTAGTGATGTCGACACTGGTTCCGCAAACAAGTCGAATTCGCCTTGAGCGGGTAGGATTCAGCGACCTCCACTTTAACGCCTTGCTTCGAAAAAGTTGCGCCGTGTTGGCGTTCGGCTGGTCTGGCGGACTCAACAACTTTATCTGAGTGAGGAGTCAAGATCACAACGTTAATGTTTCTAGAGTTCATCGCTAGAACCGATTTTTGGCACTTTGACCAATAGCCTGATTCTAAATATCTCTACAAAATATATGAAAATGTAAATTCTTTGAGTGCCTAAATCATCTTGCAAGACGGTTTCGGGATAGGTTCAGAAGGAGCGAGCTATTCTTCTCTCTTTAAGCCTACCGGAGCAGAACATGAGCCAAATTCGAACGTGCATTGTTCTCGTTAAGAGACCGGCGCTAAGCGGACTTATTTGCATCACACTTTTGGGATTCATTGCAATTGGCGTTAGCTACATCCACCCGGTTGGCCGCCCTGAACCTCTTACTTCAGTTAGCGATGATTGGGGGATTTTGTTAGTTAGTGGAAAGCTCATAATCTGGTCGCACACGACAATCGATACGATCTCCGATGATTTGAGAGCGGACATTCCCGGCTTCCTGGGATGGGACTACAGTACTTTTTCTAGTGACAAAGCCCTGTACGCAGCCGAGGTGTTTGTGATATTTCTGTGGTTTCCTTTAGCCATCCCATTTTTGATCTTGTTGGGAGTGTTTGCGAGATACGTAATGCTATCCAAACGTTGTCCGCATGGATTCTGCAATAAATGCGGGTACGATTTACGCCACAATACGTCAGGCATTTGTCCGGAGTGTAGAACTTCAGTACGAAACTGCGCTACGAACCAACCGTAAAACTTCTATAATCTGCCAGCATGAGCACGTGGCGTTTGCTGCTAGAAGTCGCGGCTGAAAGTCCACCGGTTCCCGCGCCGGGTTACCCGGGTAACTTTGCACCATGAGGATTCCGTCGCCGCAAAGTGCGCCTGTAAAGGCGCCGCCAAAAAGTGGCCGGAAAGATTTTCACAAATCAGGCGATCTCCGTGGGGCATTTCTAAATCGGAACTATGGATTTACGGCAAGTTTGAATAATTTTATCTCCACCTTAGTGTTTTCTGCAAGAGGAATTACATGATGAAAGAGCATCAGTTGCTCGTTGTTGTTTGTCTTTGTATCGCACTCTTGCTCGCTGGGATTCTCGTGAGCCTGTCGTCCGACGATGCTACGGAATCGATTGTATTGCCGGATGGCTGCGTGGCGCGCATAGAATTGGAGCACACTTGGGAGCCGTACGATCTTTATCTGTACTTGATAGAGTGCGATGGCCAAATGGTCGTTGACCCATTCGTAATTGATAGTGTGCCTAGTGGAAAAGGAGATGAAAGATCCTACTCGATCGTACAGGATAATCGACATTCAGTTGTTGCTATCTTGGAAGAGTCCTCTCCCTTTCGCGTGTTCGCTTTGTATGACTACAGTACCCGAGAAACTTGGCCGGCGTGTGCTCGGGATGTGGAGTTAGGATCTTGCTCCATTCAAGGGAACAAGCTGTTAGCTATCTTCAACGAACATCAAGACGAGAAGGGGGCTTATCGGCTTGGAGGATTCGAATGAAAAACGGTATCCGCTTTGATCAAAATTCTAGTATTCTCATTTTGAGGCCGCGCCCCTAAAAGCGTTACGGAAGTAACCTTTCTTCAACAACGGCGGTTACATCGACATGGGTGATTTCGTCATCTTCATGTCTCAGATGCAGGGGCGCGGCACGAGCACGGGGCGTTTGTTGCTCGAAGTTGTGGCTGAAGCTGCGAGCCCGCCGGTTCCCGCGCCGGACGAGTACCCGATTCAAATGGAGGTTCGCCGGGCTGACGGTCAGGTGATGCATAACCGCCTCGCTACGGGCACGACCTATTCGGTCCACTTCGACGCGGGCGGTCGCAAGGCGAACTACTACGCCGCGTTCGCGGTAGCGACCGATCGCGTGGAAGGCTTCGCGAATGCCACGGCACCTGGTCAGGGCGAATGGCAGTCGACGGGTTGGTTCGAGTTCGTGGACAACGAGTTGGACTTTGGCCAAACCTTTGCTGCACCGGGTTACCCGGCGCCGTACTTGCGGACGCAGTACGTTTCGGACGAACTGCCCAACGGTCAAGCTGCATCTGACGGGCACCTGTTCGACTTCACCACCGGCATCGCCGGTGAGGTGAGCGTTGACCTTTACATGTACTAATTATGACGAGGTTCTGGGTGAATCCTACGTGCTCAGGGCCCGGGAGGATTTCCGAGTGACGGGCGGTGGCACGAACGCGAGTGAACCGCGTGGCGTGCTTTGCGGCTGGCCTTGTCGGGTGTTGATCGGGGCGATGCTGGCGGGAACGAGTACGCCGGCAGAGACCCACTCGGCGGACTTCAACAACGACGGTTACATCGATCTGGAGGATTTTGCGATCTTCATGCGGGCGTTCGGTTGGTCAGGGGGACGCAAGTTCGAGTGGGACGCCAACAACCGCCTCATTGCTGTCGTACCGCTTGTGCCGCAAGACGGCGATTCGAAAGTCGAGTATGATTACGATGCCTTCGGACGGAAGGTGCTGCGGATCGCTTATCCCTGGGACGACGGCAAGGGTAGTTGGGGCGATCCGGTAATGACGAAGTTCGTGTACGACGGTTGGCGTGTGATCATGGAACTCGATGGATTAAACGGCGACGCTGTGATCCGCAAGCACACCTGGGGGCTGGATTTGTCCGGCAGCCTCGAAGGAGCGGGCGGTATCGGCGGACTCCTCGCCACCGAGGATACAGCCGGTACGCCAGGCACCACCACCGACGACCGTACGTTCATCTACTTCTACGACGCGAACGGAAACGTGGGCCAACTCCTCGATACGACGACCGGCGCGAACTACGGCACCATCGCCGCGCATTACGAATACGCTCCCTATGGTGAGCGGATCAATACATTTGCCGACACCTACGACCAGCCGTTCCGCTTCTCAACGAAGTGGTTCGATGATGCCTGTCGACTCGGCTATTGGGGATACCGGCACTACGATGCGGTAAATGGGCGGTGGCTAAAGAGAGACCCGGCGGGGTATGTCGATGGCTTCAATTTATATGGGTATGTGAGGAGTGAGCCCACAGGTTATGTCGATGCGTTCGGATTGGCCAGGAGTGATTATGTGGATCCTCCCGTAAGCCTTTGCGGTAAATTTGAAATATGTGAGGGTGATATTAAGATCCCTGAGCAAGTTTACGGTAAGCCGAATCCCAAGCGTCAGGAGGCGGAAGCTGGAAGATACGGAAAGATCGATCCAGACGCCTTGCCGGGTTTCGAGGTGACGTTCAACAAAGACGACAACTGCCCTAAGTGCTGCAAGCGTATTCGTTTGGTTCAGATCATTTCGAAGGAAGGCATCATTTACGGTTGGAGAGGGCACAAAGTCGATCACCCGAAGATCATCAGCCCAAAGGATGAGAAGTATCCGAATCGCCCCCCTGGCATGACGCCAGAAGGCAAGGCCGGAGTTGATCGATCTTACATAGACTCGCCAGGATATACAGCGAAGCTCGAAGTGTGCGCAATCTGTACGGACAAGAAAGCTGGCGAAAAGAATCTCGGGTGCATCACCTTCGAATGGAATGTCAAGGACCGCACCTTGACGGTTTCGGGAAAACCTAAGTCTGGCAAGAAGGGCGATCGATGCTGGGTTCTGTCGCCTTCTTCTCCTACGGCGGATACATGGAAGAAAGGCATTGCGAGATGGAAGAAAAATGACCCAGACTAGAAGAGGCCGTAAATGGAGCTTGAAGAAGTGGGAGACCCGATCGCTGCTCGCGGGTAATGCACTTCTTCTATCGCTCTACCTCCTGAGCGTCTGCTGTCTAGCCTGGGTCCATATTGGCGCAATTCAGGTCGGAATCGCAGATGGTGATGTGTATTTGTTTGCATATGTAGAAGATGATCCCACTCCCTTGCGATCTTGCTTCCGTTGGTGCAGGCCATCCTGGCCGGGTTGGGAGGCCAATACCGACTTCTTAGGTGATTTTGCGGATGAGGGAGACTATTTTGAATTGCCGATTTGGTGTCTTGTCGTGTTATACAATTGGAGGCTTGTGCGATTCAGCCCTGCACACGCGAGCAGAATTGTCCGATGGACTGCCATCAAGTTCTGGAGGCGCTTGCCTCTCGCCCTTGTTGTGTTTGCTTTATTCACATCCGCTGCTTTTTCGGTACTGTTCTTAATGGGCGTCATGATTCGCCAGAGTTTGAATAGGTTTGTCGGAAAGTACAGCCTTGTATTTAGTACGCAAGAGAAAACTGTCCTGCTTGCATTTTGCCTCGGGGGAGGGGGTCTAGTCGCTTTTCTCGTTACTCGGACACTGTACAGACGCCTGATCCAGACTAGCTACGTCGTTGAGGGCCGGTGTATAGCATGTGGCTATATGCTGATCGGCTTGCCCGACAGCACCGGCTTGTGTCCCGAATGCGGTGAGTCGATCGATGACGAACCTGATTCTGGCCGTAGCAAATGAGGTCAATGCGAAAGATCGTTTGTCGAGGTTACCGACGAACCAAGACACCGGATCGCAACCGTGATCGATGACAATCCCAACGCGACAGACTATGCCTACGATTACTCTGCTTGGCCGCTGCAACTGACCGAAACCGTATCGGGCTTG
>JANQHN010000012.1 GCA_028282665.1 Phycisphaerae bacterium
AACCCCGCCGTGGAGAGGGGTAACAAGACATTGATCGCCATTAGCGCCACGCCCATAAGCCCGAATTGCTCTTTGATCAAGAGCCAGGTGAGGGCGACGTTTCGTACCAATCCCAATGCGCGAGCGAGCATGAGCGTGATTCCTCCGGCGCTCATGGAAAGTGCGATGGAATCGGGTTGATACAGTGGTTTGCCCAGCAGGCATGTCAAGTTGTACGTTCCTTTCGATTGTCGATTTCTAGACTTGTGAAGAAGCGTCCTCTCGCGGATAGTAGAAGTAAAGTTAAATGATGCAAGCCCGGATTAGTTGGATGCGCTTCTCGAACGGACTTGCGTCGAATCGAGTGGCTGGACTTTTGAATTGGAACAGGTTTCATGCTGGTCGACGCACTGCTTCAAGTCATCTCAAGACGAGGCCGGCAACTCGCGGTGGATGACGGTCTTAGGCCTCTTACTTACCGAAAACTTGGATTGCTTGCTGCCGGATTGCACGATTTGATCCGCGCATCCACCAATGCGGACAAGATAGGCGTCATGCTGCCCGCAAGCTCGATTTTTCCTGCTACTCTTCTCGGCGGTTGGTGGGCGAAGAAAATCGTGGTGCCGCTCAATTTCCTTCTTAGCGGCGAGGAACTCTCACAAATCGTCCAGGATGCGGGGCTTGACACTGTTTTGACGATCTCGCATTTTGACGAGTTGTCGAAAAAGTTGCCGGCGAACTGCATGGCTCTCGACAAAGTGCCGTTGAAACGGCGCGTTTTTTGGCGGATTTTGTGTGGACGCCCGGATGTTCCCACTGTCAAACCGGATGATACCGCTGTTTTGCTTTACACTTCCGGTACGACGGCCGAGCCCAAGGGAGTCGAACTCACTTATGCGAACCTGCACAGCAATTGCGTCGACAGCATGCTGTCGCTCCAGCTCGATTCCGATCAGAAGTTCTTGAACGTGCTCCCACCGTTTCACGTGTTCGGACTTACGACGTGTGTGTTGTTGCCTGCGTTGCTTGGTGCGACGGTGTACGCGATCCCGCGATTCAACCCGGCCATGGCAGTGCGGTGTGTGCGAGACTGCGGCGTGACCATCATGATGGCCATACCAAGCATGTACGCCGCAATCAGCCGCGTGAAATCTGCCACTCCGGAGAATTTCGCATCACTGAATCTCGTGGTGAGCGGCGGTGAACCGCTTCCCGATTCGGTGCGATCGATGTACTCCGGAAAGCTTGGTATCGAGCTGTGCGAAGGGTACGGGCTTACCGAGACTTCGCCGGTCGTTTGCTGCAATTCCCTGGAGGCGAACAAGGTGGGTTCGGTGGGCAAGCCGATACTTAACGTTCAATGCCAAACCGTAGACAAAGATGGTGCGAAGCTTTCTGAGGGAGAAGACGGGGAATTGTGGGTGAAGGGGCCGGGCGTGATGAAGCGGTATTACAACAAACCGGATCAGACGCGCGCGGTGCTGACTGAGGATGGGTGGTTCAGAACGGGAGATATGGCGCGGATCGACGAGGAAGGTTTCATTCACATCACAGGCCGGATCAAAGAGATGCTGATCATCGGCGGGGAAAATGTGTATCCGCGCGAGATCGAGACGGTGTTGGAGATGCACGAGGCGGTGGAACAGTCGGCGGTCATTGGCGTGGAAGATGCGAGCAGGGGGGAAGCGGCTATGGCGTTCGTGACGTTGAGGGAGGGGGCGGACGCGACCGAATTGGAACTTCGGTCTTTCGTTCGCGAGCACTTGGCGGGCTTCAAAGTGCCCAAGAAAGTGTATGTGAAGGAAGATTTACCCAAAAGCCCCACGGGAAAAATCTTGAAACGTAAGCTTTACGAGCTTTTATAGCGTAGTGCGTCGCAAACAAAACCGGCAGCAGAAAGCGGATGATGCAATTTCGACAGTGCAGAATTCACGGTTGCATCGAATTGCTATTTTTGCGACATTGAAATTCTCGGTAGTTGCCCTTGTTCGTTCATGGTTGGTAGGCGTGGTCATGGAAGATCGTGGACACCTCATCACCGAAACCCGCAATTTGCGATCGATGCGGCTCGATCAGTTATCGACTGGGCAGATTTTCGACTTGATGAATGCGGAAGACCAGACCGTCGCGAAAGCGGTGTCGGTGGCCCGTGCGGATATCTGTCGCGCGATCGAACTGGTTGTGGCGGCGTTTGAGCGCGGCGGTCGTTTGATTTATGTGGGCGCAGGAACCAGCGGGCGATTGAGTGTGCTTGATGCGGCGGAATGCCCACCCACGTTTCTATCCGAGTCCAACATGGTCCAGGGCATCATCGCCGGCGGCAAGGAAGCGTTGACGCGCAGTATCGAAGGCGCCGAGGATAGGTCGGAAGATGCGAAGCGCGCACTTGATAAAAAGAACGTCGGTCCTAACGACGTGGTGATGTCCATCACGACTGGCGGAACCACCCCTTTCGTTCATGCAGCCGTCGAATACGCACGAAACAAAGGTGCTAAGACCATCTTTTTTGCGTGTGTTCCGGCGCATCAGGTAATGGACGAAGCGGACGTGTCGATTCGAGTGATTACAGGTCCGGAAGTACTCACCGGAAGCACACGGCTCAAGGCGGGCACTGCGACAAAGATGGTGCTCAATATGATTACCACTACATCCATGGTGCGTATCGGCAAGGTCTATGAGAACCTTATGGTGGATGTAAACAGTGAGGCGAACGTGAAGCTTGTCGATAGGGCGGTTCGCATTATCCGTACATTAATTGATTTGGATCGGGAATCTGCTGAGTTGTTGTTGAACCGGGCCGGCGGTAGGGTCAAGGCCGCGCTAGTGATGCATGAAAAGGGTGTCTCGCGCGATGACGCGGAGAAGCTGCTGGAGGCAGCAAATGGGAAAGTCGCACAAATCATAGGGGAGGTAAATTCGTGCATGCGCGACGTGGAATGATCGGGCGTTGGTCGGTGGTATGGGGGTTGTTATTTTGCATTGCGGTGACAATCACCATTAGTGGTTGCCCGCCGAGAAGGGATCGCACCGGACTCGGGTCCAGTGACAAAGGCATTCATGTTCGTGCGATTTGGGTTACCCGTTGGGATTACAAGAACAAAGGCGACATCGTTCGCATTATGGATAACTGCCGCGATGCGGGCTTCAATACGGTACTATTCCAAGTGCGAGGAAGGGCCGCGGCGTTCTACCGTTCGCGCATTGAGCCGTGGGACGAGCTTCTTGGCGGGCGAGATCCCGGATTTGATCCGCTATCGGTTGCTTGCGACGAGGCGCGAAAGCGCGGCCTGCGTATTCATGCCTGGGCCAACGTCATGCCTGCCTGGCGGGGGAAGAAACCGCCCAAAAACCAAGATCACGTCTTTTACGCACGTCGCGACTGGTTCTGGCGGGATGAGATGGGCGCGTATCAACCGATGGGGTGGTACCTTAGCTTGAATCCTTGTTACCCTGAGGTGCGAGAATATCTCGTCGCCGTCATGCACGAAATCGTTAACAATTACCCCGTCGACGGATTGCACCTCGATTACATTCGTTTTCCCAACGAATGGAATGCCTCGTATCCATCCGGCACGAGCGTGCCCGACTACCCGCGTGACACCCGCACGCTGCGGCTGTTCTACGAAGCAACCGGAGAGACGCCTGATTCTTCACCGAAGCGATGGCGTGATTGGCGTACACAGCAGGTCAATCTGCTGGTGCGTGATATTTCCAACATGATTCAAAAGACCAAGCCTCGCGTGCTGCTCTCCGCTGCAGTGGGCGCATCACCCGCAACCGCTCGCAAGGAACATTTTCAGGATGCTCGTTACTGGATCGATCAGCGGCTTATTGATGTGGCGTTTCCGATGAATTATGCAGACAGCTTGGAAACCTATCGTGTTCGTCTTACCGGCTGGAAGCCTCACATGCGGAAACTGCCGATTGTGACCGGCATTATGTTTGATAAACGCAAGCCCGCTCTTGTGAGACGGCAATTGGACGAGGCGACAACAATGGGAGGCCACTTCGCCGCATTCGCCTACAATTCACTCTTCGAACGGCTTGATGCGGGTGGCCAACCGTTGATGGATGGCCAGAGTATGAATCGAGCAGCACTTCGTCGTGAAGTCATTCCGCATATTCGCCAATTGGCGATGAAAAAACCGTGAGCGTGCGAGGTCAAGGCGAGGATTTATACGCTTCGTCTTCCCGCGCGGTCTTCGCCATCGGCGTGGACGTTGGCGGAACTTTTTGCCGCGCTGCCTTGGTAAACCAAGACGGCGACGTTCTGAATCGCACGTCTGTAACCACACAGATTGATTGTGGTGTGGACGGATTGATCGCATCTTTATCCGAACTGATCGAATCGGCATGCAATGTACCCTTTCTCCACGGCGCAACGAAGGGATGGCTCCCTGTCGGCTTGGCGATTCCAGGCTTGATCGACGGTCGAGCCGCAATCCTTGATGGAGCAGTGGTGACGCGCTGCGTGAATTTGCCGTTTCTTGAAGGCATTTCACTCCACGAAGAATTGGCTGAGCGAGTTGGGCTTAAAGTATACTTACTCAGTGACATCACTGCGGCGACGTGGGCTGAGAAACGAGTCGCGGACGCCGAACGCTTCGTTCACTTGCGGATTGGCACGGGCGTGGGATGTGGAGTGTACGTTGGTGGCGAACTTCAGGAATTGGCACGATCCGGTGGAGGCCATCCGGACATTCTGGTCTGCGACGAATCTTCCCGTGCAGTCACATGCCCGTGTGGTTTGCGCGGTTGCTTGGAGATGTATGTGGGCGGGGGGCGTTTCGATACTTCCGATTCTGGGGAAGTTTTCTTGGCCGCTCAACGAATTGGCGCTGTGATCAGTCGAATTGATGCCTCCTTTTCGCCGGAACGAATTGCCCTGGGCGGAGGTGTTATCGAGCATACGCCCGAGCTGTTCTTAGCTATCCGAAAATCCAGGCAGGCAAACGAGCGGCCGGGAGAGGCGATCGTGTCAATTGTGGACAAGGCTCGTCTGGCGAACGATGCTGGCGTCATCGGTGCCGCCATGCTGGCTGCCTACCAGAATCGCCAATCGCCCGCGTTGTAAACGTAGATGTATAGGGCGAGGTTGGTCACGCCATGCGTCACCATGTTGCATGCCAAACTTCGCTTCCAATAGAACAACGCATTGTACATCATCCAGCAAATGATGCCGACTTCCCACTGTGGCTGGTGTTGAACGGCGGAGAGGAGTGAGGTGGCGACAAATGACCAAAGCGTAAACGTGCCCAAAGGCACTTTTTCGAATCGGTCCCAGTTGATGAAGAGTCGCAACGCGAATCCTCGCCAGAATAACTCCTCGACAATCGGAACAGCAGTAGAGGCGCCGCCGATGCGGATAATCAAAAATGCCCAAAGCGCCGCCGTCGATTCATAATGTTTGCCAGGCACAAAGTACGTGTCAGGATTGCAATCCCAGCAAAGGTACTGACGATACCAATCAAACCCCTGGAAGAAAGTGCTAAATCCGAATAAGCGAAGATGTTCGCAGGGTTGCGCGCTACAGCCGGCGAAGAAATGGTGTACCTCCACCCACATGACGGCGGTGATCAAACCGAATGGAATCGCGATGTGCAAATGCAGCTTGCCGAGCTTGGGAAAATGATGCCGAAAGAGCCAGACGACGTACAAACTGCCGAAGGTGCGAAGGGCGTAGGAATACGTGCGTAACGATTCGTCCAGCAAACGGTCGGCCGTCATCAAAACCAGAAACGTCATAAATGGCAGTACCAGCGGAGTCTGCGGATGTGACTTCGCAAGGTCCGCGATCCATTTTGGGCCACCGCTGGTTGGTGGGGCATGACCGTTTTCTGAATCACTCATTGGCGCACGAATTCCTCTTCGATAGTAGCGATCATTCCGATGCACGAACGCTATAAAGCTACAAGGCCTACTTCGGAGCGGATTATTGATACTGGACTATAGCCGTTTCAATCCAAACGTAGCGTTCCATGTCGACTTTCCGGCAGTACTAAACACGGTGTCGGACGCTACACCTGGCTAGAGCTTGCTCTAGTTCAAATATCGGTCGAAGAACTGACGGAGTTGTTCGTAATAGAGCAACCGATTTTCTTCCTTGGCGAAACCGTGTCCTTCGTCCGGGAAGTAAAGTTCTTCGACATCCAGTCCGCGCTTCTTGAGCGCGACTGCGATCTGCATCGCCTCACCAACAGGAACGCGCGGATCGTTCAAGCCGTGAGCGATCATGAGAGGCGCTTCGATCTGGTCGACTTTGTGGATCGGTGAGATCGATCGCAAAAACGATCGGTCGGTGAGAGGGCCGTACTCTACCTCACGCAAGTGCCTGCGGTATTCGGCAGTCTGCTCGAGGAACGTCTCGAAATTGACGATGCCCACCACATTGCAGCCGCAGCCGAACAGTTCTGGCGCTTCCGTCAACATGGCCATCACCATGTATCCACCGTAGCTTCCGCCCCATGCGGCGATACGTTTTGGTTCGGAATAACCGTTTTCCACAAGCCACTTTGCCGCATGGATACCATCTTCCACACTCTTGTGGCGGTTCTTGTAGTTGTCTGCTTCGAGGTAGGCTTTGC
>JANQHN010000052.1 GCA_028282665.1 Phycisphaerae bacterium
TTGTGGGACCTGAGGATGAAACGCGATGGCCAACGCGATGCGGTGCCCGAGTGGAACGAACTCAGAGATCTAGCCTCTGCGATCAAGGAGCACACACTCACACATCTCTCCGAATACTTGCTGCAGTTCGAGGAAAACGCCAAGAAAAACGGAGCCCATGTGCATTGGGCGCTGGATGCCGAAGAGCACAATCGCATCGTCCATGAGATCCTCGCTGATCACAAGGTCAAGACTCTGGTCAAGAGCAAGTCCATGCTGACCGACGAATGCGAACTCCGGCCGTATCTTGCACGGCGGGATGTCGATGTCATCGAGACAGATCTGGGAGAGCGCATTCAGCAGTTGGACGATGAACCGCCGAGCCACATCGTCGTGCCAGCCGTACACAAGCTACGTGGTGATGTTGCCGAGGTGTTTGCGCGAACCCTCGATTCGGATCCCGCCAACGATGACCCGCATTATTTGAGCGAGCATGCGCGGATCACGACTCGGCCGTACTTTCTCGACGCAGAGGCCGGCATGACGGGCGCCAACTTTGCGGTGGCGGAAACAGGGGCGGTGGTGGTTTGTACTAACGAAGGCAACGCCGATCTGAGCGCGACGGTGCCTCCACTGCATATCGCCTCCGTCGGTATCGAGAAGGTTATCCCGCGTACCGAGCATGTGGCGGTGTTCGTTCGCATGCTGTCTCGGAGTGCGGTGGGCTCGCCCATTACCCAGTACACATCGCATTTCCGCAAGCCGCCCGATGGCGGCGAGTTGCATATTGTTCTGGTGGACAACGGTCGCAGTGAGCGACTGGGCATGGAGGAGTTCTGGACGTCCCTCAAGTGCATCCGCTGCGGCGCCTGCATGAATACCTGCCCGGTTTACCGGCGCAGTGGCGGGCTGAGTTATGGCGGCGTTTACTCGGGGCCCATCGGCATCATTCTCAACCCCACAACAGATATGCGCAAATACAGCAACCTGCCCTTCGCCTCGACCCTCAACGGCAGTTGCACGGCCGTTTGCCCAGTAAAGATTAACATCCACGAACAGATCTATCAGTGGCGACGGATCCTGAGTGAGCACAACCAACTGCCGTTTGTTAAAAAGGCAGCCATGAAGGTCACCGGGCGGATCCTGTCCGATCCAAAGGCTTACCGGCGAACACTCTCCGCTACGGATGCTGCCATGGAGCACCTTCCACGGTTCTTGCTCTACACTCGATTCAATGCCTGGGGCAAACAAAGAGAAGTGCCGGTCACGCCGGATCAGACATTTCACGCATGGTATCTCAAGAACCGGGGTGCTGCGTCATGAGCAGCCGCGAAAGGACCCTCGAAACCGTCAAGCGCAACCAGCCAATGGCCACTGAGCTGCCTGAAGTTCCACTCTTCGATCCCCACCTGCCAGATCCCTGGCGCCAATTCGGTGAGAATTTGCAGCGTATGGGTGGAACGCTCGTCGAGTCGGGCCCGGATGTTGATCTCGCCAGCGTGATTAAGGCCATTCACCCCGATGCCAAGATCATCGCCTCGGCGACCCCCGAGATAGAAGGCACGAAGCAACTTGAAGATGTTGTGGGGGCGCCTCGGAGCCTTAGTGATGTGGATGTCGGGGTGGTCCGAGCCGCATTTGGTGTAGCTGAGACGGGATCTGTGTTCTTGAGCGATGTCGACCTTGGGGTAAGGGCGCTCGGGTATCTTTCGCAGCATTTGGTCGTTTTGCTCGATCCGGCTGAAGTGGTTGGAAATCTGCATCAGGCCTACCAGCGCCGCGAGTTCGCGATGGCATCCTATGCCGTATTGATGACTGGGCCGTCGGCGACCGCCGATATCGAGGGCGTATTGATCCATGGCGCGCAGGGGGTGAGAACTTTGTCAGTTGTCGCGCGTCCAGTAGCGATTAAATCATAACAAACGGCTACGAATAGCCGATGAGAAGCAGGTGGTTGAATCCCTGCTTTCGCGGCCGACGGCGTGGTTTTGCCCATCCAACCGAAATTCCGCCTTGTTTGTTGGTGTAGATAAATGCCGGTGATGCAAGAGATAACGAACCGGAATGCTCAAATCGGTCAATTTTCCCTACGCGACGGTTGGCATAGTATATGCGCCGAGGTTTTTCGAACTGCAAATTGCAGACCTGTTCGTTGACGTGCGCGCATGGGGGGCTTGAATCACCGTTTGGCTGCGGTTGTTGCATGCCGCTGTCACTCTTTGCTTTATTTCGTTACGGTACCTCATGATATGGAACGTGTGGCGGTTTTGCCTCCTGAGATCATCACATCGGAAGTGAAGAGGGGTTAAGCGAGTGCATTGGCGAATGGCGACGAAAACGCGGTCTCTGACAGCGTGCATAGTGGTTTTGGTGGCGCTTTTCGCGTGGAACAGTCCCGCTTATTCTACTGAAAAGGCGACACAGGCGAGTAAGTTCATCGAGGGGTTGGCCGGTGAGGCCGTCAACGCGCTGACTGCCCCGGACATATCGGCGGATCAGCGCGAACAACTGTTCAGGACGCTCCTAAACGAGAACTTTGCTGTCACAACGATTGGGCAGTGGGTGCTCGGACGCTACTGGGCGAAGGCAACGGCCGAGCAACGAAGGGAGTACCTCCGGCTTTTCGAAGAGATGATCGTGGTTACGTATTTGAATCGATTTAAACGTTACTCTGGCGAATCCCTGGTCGTGACCAGGGCGCTGGTAGATGATCAAAGCGGCGACGCAATGGTGTTTTCCCAGATCAAGAGGCCCTCTGGCAGTGCGCCGTTAGATATTGCCTGGCGCGTCCGTCCAAAGGGTGATTCATTTAAGATCGTCGACGTGTCGGTGGAGGGCGTCAGCATGAGCCAGACCCAGCGCACAGAGTTTTCGTCTGTCGTTCGCAGAAATGGTGGTCAGGTCGAGGGGTTGCTGGCGGAAATGCGGCAGAAGGTCAACGGCTGAGCTTGGAGCTGTTCCGACATTGTTTCCACTGGGTACTTCCAAATGACCGCGGAGTCGTCGTCACTCGCCGAATCGCCATCCGGTAAAGACGCTGCGTACGAAAATTTTCCAGTAGGCTCGTGGATTTTGCCAGCGAATTTGCGGCCTCACATCGCGACTTTTTACCACTATGCGCGTGCTATTGACGACATAGCCGATAGTCCGAAGCTCGACGCGGGCGAAAAAATTGCGCGTCTCGATGGCTTCAAGAGCGCCATTGAGGGGCACGATACCGAAAATCCGGCTTTTGCCAAAGCGCATGCCATGCGTCGAAGCTTGAATGAAACAGGGACCACCACCCAACACTGCATCGATCTTATCGCTGCCTTTAAGCAGGACGCAATCAAGCGAAGATACGAGGACTGGAACGACTTGATGGAATATTGCCTGCTTTCGGCATCTCCTGTAGGGCGTTACCTGCTTGACTTACACGGGGGATCAGCGAACGGTTACGGCCCATCCGATGCGCTGTGCAATGCGTTGCAAGTCATCAATCATCTGCAGGACTGCCAAGAAGATTATCGTTTGCTTGACCGGGTCTATTTACCCTTGAGTTGGATCGAAGCTGAGCGTGCAAGTGTGGCGGATCTGGACAAAGCGGCTTCTAGTATTGGAATTAGGCGTGTGCTCGACCGTGCATTGGACGAAACGGAGACATTGCTGCATGAGGCAGTCCGGCTTCCCAAG
>JANQHN010000079.1 GCA_028282665.1 Phycisphaerae bacterium
CCGCGCCCTCATCGGCCAAATCGTCGCGCGCGACTGCGGTCAATACCACGTGGTTGAGTTTCAAATCGGCAATGGCTTTAGCTAAGCGGTGCGGTTCATCTTCAGCAGGCGGGTCCGGTTTTGCGGTCGCGACGGCACAGAAATGACAACGGCGTGTACACTTCTCGCCCAGGATCATGAATGTCGCATGCCGCTTTGACCAGCACTCAGAGAGGTTGGGGCACTTCGCTTCCTGGCATACCGTGGCGACACCGCTATCAGCGACCACGCCCTTGGTATGAAGGAACGATCCGGAAGGCATGGGACGTTTCAGCCACGGCGGAAGGCGCCGGCCGTCCGCTTGTTTCAGTGCAGGTTTTAGTACGGGCAAACGGGCCATGGGTTCTCCACTAGAAAAGTAATGATGGTTCCGCGATTCTACACAATTAGACGCGGTAGACCATCCTCGTGGTTTGACCGTCCGGTTGGCGGTACGTACGATATATTAGCCTCTTTGTTCCTTTGAAATCGGGTGGAGGTGCGGGCATGTCCTTTCAGATTCGAAATATCCTGCTGCCGACGGATTTTTCCGACATCTCCGAATCCGCCGTCCAGCACGTTCGAGTGTTGGCGGGTGTGTTTGACGCTCAGGTCCACTGTATCCACGTCATCGACGAAGCGTACCAATACTGGAGCTCGATCAGCCCGGAATCCATGCCCGTCGGTCCGCCACCCGAGAACCTCAAAGATGTTGTGGAGGCGCGTATGGACCGCTTCGTGACCGAGCTTCTGGCGGGACTGAAGCGAGAGCCGATTCGCGTCGTCGAGATGGGTAGGCCTTTCGCGGAGATTATCCGCTACGCGCGAGAGCAGCAGATCGACCTGATTGTCTTGGCGACTCACGGTCGCGGGGCGGTCGCGCACGTACTCTTGGGCTCGACCACGGAAAAGGTCGTTCGCAAAGCGCCCTGTGCGGTTTTGACAGTACGCTCCAGCGATCATGAATTTGTAATGCCTTAGCCTTCCATTAAGTCAGGTGAGGATTCGTGTTGATTCGCCAAGAACTCAAGGCCGTTATGCGTTCGAACATTGCGTCGCATTTTATCGGGGCGGCTTTTTGCATCTTTTTTGGGTACTTCGCATCAGTTGCGTGGAAGACGGGAGACGACCTGTTCAGTTTGTCGGCCAATGCATTCATCGCGACGCTTCGTGTGGGTGGCCCTGCCTTGATTGTCGTGGGGCTTCTCCATTTGTTGATCCGACCTTGGGTGCTCCTGGTCGACACGCTTGTAACCATGGCGATTGGGGTGATGCTCGCGCTGACGGGCTTGGGCATGTTTGCGGACGGTGGCGTGGGAATGCAGGCGTTTCTCAATTTCTTCTGTGCCTACCTTTTCATCAATGCGGGCATGTCGAGTTGGCAGGTTTACAAGATGGCGACCGGCGCCGATCCTGAGGCAGGTAAAACGGCCAACGCCTACGATGAGCGGTTCGAGGAGCGTTACGAACAGGTCCGATCGCAGCCCGCGCCCGAATCCTTAGCCAGTCAACTCAAAAACAGGCAGGAAGATCGATCCGATGCGGTGGAGGGACAACCTCAAGTTACTCAACCTGCCGGTCCGCCGATCGTTTCCAATCCTGTACAAGAAGAACCGGGCCACCGGGGCGTTCGGGGTACGTCCGTCCCATCGCAGCCGGTCGCGAGTGACGGACCGATCGAGCCCGAACACGACGAAATGAATCACCAAGTTGACGATACACCCTTGGTGGATTTTCAGCGAAATGAGCAGCAAAGTGAGCAGCCTGCCGAGGAGCCCGAATCGGGCGGATTCCTCGAATCGTTTGCGGACGAGGAACCACCACATCGCGTTTAGCAGAAGGTGCCGTAAAAAGACTCGTCGCGATGCACAAGGGGGCGCGACGGCAATTCCGTATGCAAAATTATGACAGGCAAGAAAGAACAAAAATTGAGCGAGCGACCTGATTTGTCGCGCTATGCGCGGCAGCTTGTTTTTGATCAAATTGGCCGGGAAGGTCAGGAGATGCTTACGAAAGGTCGGGTCGTGGTCATGGGGTGTGGTGCGTTGGGAGGCATGATCGCCAATACCCTTGTCAGGGCGGGCGTAGGTTTCGTCCGTATCATCGATCGCGATTTCATCGAAACGGATAATCTTCAGCGCCAAATCCTTTTTGATGAGGATGACATCGCCGATCACCTGCCCAAAGCGCAAGCCGCCGCACGCAGGCTCGCAAGAACCAATCCCCAGGTTTGCGTCGAACCCATTGTGGCGGATATCGTGCCGGGCAACATCGAGGGATTTCTCGATGGCGTGGATCTTATTCTCGACGGGCTCGACAATTTCGAAACGCGGTACTTAATCAATGATGCGGCCGTCAAAAAGAAACTGCCGTGGATTTACGGAGGGGTCCTAGGCGCTAGCGGCATGATGGTGAGCATCTTTCCGCACGAAACGCCCTGTTTGCGTTGCCTCTTCCCTGACCCACCGAAACGCGGCGAAGTCGAAACGTGCGATACGGCGGGCGTGATCGCGCCGGTGGTTGCGACTGTCGGCAGCTTGCAATCGACCGAGGCCATCAAATTTCTGATCGGGAAACGCGAGCTTATGTACAACACATTAATGAGTGTGGACCTGTGGTCGGGAAGGCTAAGCCGTGTTGATGTCAGCCGGGCCAGGTTGGATGATTCGTGTCCGTGCTGCGGGCGGGGAGGGTACGAGTACCTGCAAGGTGAGGCGACCGGAGTGGTCGCAAAGATGTGTGGTCGCGGCGCGGTGCAGATTACACCGCCCCAACCAACGAACGTCGCCTTCCACGAACTTGTGGTGCGCCTTAAACATGCCGGTGTCACGTCTGCTACGGCGAATCGATTCTTACTCCGCGCCGTGATTGAATCTTGCGAGATGACGATGTTTAGTGATGGACGCACCATCATTACGGGCACAGAGGACGAATCGCGCGCCCGAGCTATCTATGATCGTTATATCGGTTCCTGATAGCAGCCAATACCCGCTCGACGCCACGGCGCGCATCTATTAGCTGAAATTGCTGGAAGTAACGCTTCCTCGGGTGGCGAAGCGGGCAAGTACCCCTAAAATGCGGATTTCGACGATCGGGGCGCAAGCGACTGCTCTGTGATGCTTGCGTCGTCAATGAATCCGGACGACTCGTATGGAAACGATGCACAGCGATATTCGACAAACTATCTACCTGGACAACGCGGCGACGACTTGGCCTAAACCGTCTGTGGTTTATGAAGAAATGCTCCGATTTCAGCGCGATGACGCGGGAAGTCCCAACCGTGCAGGACATCGCAAAGCCGCCGCCGCCGAACGTGTGGTGAACAAGACTCGTGAGCAATTGGCTTCGTTGTTGGGCGCGGCGGACCCCCGGCAGATCATTCTTTGTTTCAATTGCACGGACGCGCTGAACATGGGCATCAAAGGCGTGCTTCGCGAAGGGGACCATGTCATTACAACTGCCGTCGATCACAACAGCGTACAACGACCGTTGCAAGCGATGGTGGATCGGAGATTCATTTCGTTGACTCGCGTTCCTGTGGGGTCCTCAGGCATGATCGATCCGGACGACATTGTGGCGGCGGTCACTCCGCAAACGCGGCTCATCGCAACCCTGCACGCCAGTAATGTCACGGGCATGATTCAGCCAGTGGAGCAAATCGGGCGAATCGCGCGGGAGAAGGATGTTCTTTTTCTTTTGGATGCAGCCCAATCCGTGGGGCTTCTTGATGTCAATGTCGAAGCGATGAACATCGACCTGCTCGCTTTTCCAGGGCACAAAGCACTATTGGGGCCGGCGGGAACCGGCGCTTTATACGTAGGGCCGCAAGTTGAAATGCAGCCTTGGCGCGAAGGGGGGACAGGCGGTGATTCTGCATTTCCCACTCAGCCGGAGAACATGCCCACATTTCTTGAATCGGGTACGCACAACACCGTAGGCTTGGCGGGTTTATCTGCCGCCCTCAGTACGTTGGACGTTTCTAAGGCTCGCAGTCACGAGAAAACCCTCCTCGGTCGTGTGTTTAGGCAACTTGACGATCCCGCATTCCATATCTATATGCCACAGGATTTCGCGCATCGAGTGGGCGTTGTTTCTTTTCAAGTGAAGGGAAAGGAACCGAGCGAAGTAGCCCGGATTCTCGACGAGGCAAACAATATCGCGGTTCGTCCAGGATTGCACTGTGCGCCGTACATGCACCAGGCTATGGGCAGTTTCCCACAGGGCGCGTTACGCCTTTCTTTGGGGTGGGCGAACACGATCGAGCAGATCGACTGCCTTGGTGAAGTATTAAGAAAGATTGCAATGTGCCCATAAACCCCGATCAAGGTAATAACGGCTTGCCTGTATCGGTGTAAGGCATGGATCATAATTAATGCTGTGCTCTGCGCCGGGATGAGGCGCATATACTACCAGCGTAGTGCCCGGGATCTTTCCTCGCATAGATCAGCGGGGAGCTTGATCGACACTATTTGTGGGATGTCGTTGGCTTTTCTCTTTTCAATAAGCCCCGGCGTTCCGATTGAGCTTGTTGTGATTTTATTCGGTCCCGAGCGTGGGAGGAATCTAACATGGTACACAGGTACGAGAGCATCACCGGTGCGATTGGCCGTACACCACTCGTCAAGATCAACAAGATCATTGACACCGAGGCGGATGTCTACGCCAAACTTGAGTTCTTCAATCCGCTGCTGAGTGTCAAAGATCGCATTGGCGCCGCCATGATTGAGGCTGCTGAACGTGATGGCAAACTCACCAAAGACACCATGATTATCGAGCCGACGTCCGGAAATACTGGCATTGCTCTTGCGTTTGTGTGTGCCGCGAGAGGCTACAAATTGACGTTGGCCATGCCCGAAAGCATGTCCATAGAGCGACGAAGTGTGCTTGCTGCATTGGGGGCCAACTTGGTGCTGACACCAGCGGCGGAGGGCATGAAAGGAGCGGTGCAAAGAGCGACGGAACTTCACGAAGATACCCCCGGTTCATTCATGCCGCAGCAGTTCGCCAACCCGGCCAATCCGGAAATTCACCGCCGAACGACAGCTGTCGAAATCTGGGACGCTACCGAAGGACAGGTGGACGCGATCGTCGCAGGTGTGGGGACGGGCGGTACAATTACGGGGGTGGGAGAAGAAATCAAGTCTCGCAAGTCAGGTTTCAAGTGTTATGCGGTCGAGCCCGCAACCTCGCCGATCATTGCTCAAGCGAAAGCCGATCAGGATCTTCAGCCAGGTAAGCACACAATACAAGGCATTGGAGCCGGTTTCATTCCGGAAATTCTGAACTTGGACATCGTTGACGAGGTGATGGCCGTTTCCAGCGAAGAGGCGCTGGTCTGGGCTCGTCGCGCAGCACGTGAAGAAGGTATTTTGTGCGGCATTTCTTCAGGTGCAGCTCTCTGTGCCGCGGAAAAGGTGGCGAAGATGCCTGAAAACAAAGGGCAAAAGATCGTTGTCATTCTGCCCTCGGCGGGTGAACGCTACATCTCTACGCCGCTTTTTCAGCAACAATGACCGGCGAGAGGGTTGAAAATTGAGAGCCGTAGAATTCCGCTGAAGCTCTGCCCGAACGATCGATGTGGCTTTGGCTATTGGAATCACCGCGACAATGTCGCGCAGGTATCGTAACCAAGGAAGGTTACATTTTCGTGATTGCTGTGAAAATTTCTTGATAATATGTCTGAAAATGTCCGATGAAATCTGACGGATTTGACGTTGACTGACACGCGTCAAGAGCCTATATTATAGATGGCAGTGGACAAGAGCGAGAGCGCGATCAAGATCCAGTACATTCGTTATCATACGCCATATATTCGTACTTCGATCGCCATCATATAATCCGCTTTTCGATCCCGCTTTCACATCAACCCACCGCCGTGTCCAGGCGTTTGTTCGCTTGGTGCATTTGTGGCTTTCGGGAATGGTCCTCTAGGGACATGGATGCTGTCCAATCAATTCCCAAAGGCTCAACCTGACAACTTAGCTATCCATGTGCAAAGCTCCGAACGTTTGTTCGGTTTGAGCTGCGCAGCCTCGGCCCGTGTGTTAAGGGGCTGTTTGGCTAGGCCGCTACATGCTCGAAACCGGCATTCTTGCGTGGAACGGTGCTGCTGCGCGTACCGGCATTCTCGCCGTCCGGTTAGCGCTGCGACATCCGGTATTCACGGAAGTGTCGCGTTTTTGGGCCTTGGGGGGTCGAGGCTGCGTGTTATTAACACGGCGACTGGATGAAAGTCTGTCGCGGGGGTGAAGCTATGACGCTGGATATTCCGAACTACCGGATCATCGAGAAGTTGGGTGTCGGCGCTCAATCGCGCATATTCAGGGCGCGATGCATGCGAACCGGTAAGGACTATGCCGTTAAAACGGTAAAAGTCCAAAAACCCGAAGACATGACCATTGTCGAAATGATGCGAGCCGAGCATGCCATTGGCTCAGCGATCGACCATCCTAACGTCCGGAAAGTCTACGAACTTCGTATGATCCGTCATCGTCTCCGTACCCGTGGTGCCATTCTGTTCATGGAATACGTTGACGGCGTCCCCATTTCCGATCCACAATTTCAAGATTCACTGGAAGGCCTTCTTGGTCTTTTCAGGCAGGTGGCCGTGGGACTCCAGGCGCTGCACTTAGCGGGCTATGTTCATGCTGATCTGAAACCTGCGAACATGCTGGTGACTCCTGATCGTGAGGTGAAGCTGATCGATCTAGGTCAAAGCGCAGATATTCGCCAGGCAAAACAGCGTATCCAGGGCACTGTCGATTACATGGCGCCAGAGCAGGCCGATCGAAAAGTCTTGGATGAGCGAACCGACATATTCGGCCTCGGTGCGACCATTCACCGCGTATTGACGGGCAAGCCGGTGGCTACTGCCATGAATCAAACGGTTAACCTCTCGGCGCCGATGGTCGCGCTGAAGAACGGTCGGACCAATGGTAACCCGATGTTGGCCAAGCTTCCCGTTCCCATCGAGCGTTTGTTACAGGATTGCTGTGCTCCGAATCCGGCGGATGGGCCCAAAGATATGGGGGCGTTTGCTCAGCGTCTCGATCTGATTCTAACCAGCATGAAGCGCCAGGCGACGGCAGTGGACGAGCCTGCTGATCCGAACTATGACGATTATGATTTAGACGACGACGCCTATGATTACGTCGAGGCCGAGTCGCTGGAATTGGACGATTGATTCAACAGACTTCCTTCACCTAAAGGGCGCTTCAGCCGGTGCCCGATTTTCTCCTCCCAGCAGGTGCCAGCGAAAGCTGGCACCTCTGCGTGCGCTCACTTTGACAATTCCTGACTCACAATGGCCAATCGCTGTTTTTCCGTTGTTCTACGGTTCAATGTTCACAACTGCAGAACAAATCACGACTTGGGAGAAAGTCTTGAGTAAAGGGGAGCGATTCGTAAAAAAGGCGTGCGGCACCCCGAAAGAGTATTGGCGCGGTCATAGGGTGCCGCAGCGAGTGGAAGCTTGGTTGTTTGAAAGAGTTACGCGAAATCGTGCAACGTAGGCGGCGATCCTCCGCGCACCCTGTATATACTATATCGGCTACTTTGCGGCAATCAACAGCACCTCCGAAACATTTCAAAAGAATCACGCAGGAATAGGGGTGTGCGCCCTCATTGGAAACTGCGAATGCATGCAAAATCGTCGGGAATTGTCCATGCCTTACGGAGGCATGACACAATCTCGGGCGCTACGGCCGAATGAAGAGTTTTTCTTTGTATAGGGTCTGATAAAGTCAGTTCGAGCTACGTTCCTGCCGTTAGAGGATTCAAATGTCTTTCTTCGCGCCGTTACAAAACTATGGCGCGTTGCTCGGTTCCGTGATTTGTAGCTTCAATGCGGGTCCACCTGATTCGATATCACACCAAGTGAAACGACCAAGCCATGCTGGCAAACAGGTGAACAACCGGATCGAGAGCCAATGGACGCGAAGAAATTCGGCGAAGTGATTCAGGTGGAGAGTGGGTGTGTCGACGTTTTGGTCACCAGACCTGAACTCACGATCGACTACGCGGGACGCAGTTATCGACTGGGGCAGCTTGGTACGTACGCTGCCATCAACATGGAAGGTCGAACAGTCATCGGATTTGTGACCGGTTCCCGGCGCGGATTGCAGGAGCGTGAAGACACCGAGGCGAACGTGATTATCGCCTTGCAACTCCTTGGTGAAATCAAAGATGGAAAGTTTGCGCGCGGTGTGAACGAGTATCCGATCATCGGAGACGATGTCCGCATCGCCGTTCGAGAGGATTTCGAGCAAATCTTCGGTAGCTTCGACGATCTGATTACCGACGAAGGCCATCCACAGAGCTTCACGCTCGGGCGGTTCGCCCTGAGCACGGACTTCGAAGTGCGGGTTCTGGGGTCTGACTTTTTCGCAAAGCACGCGGCAGTGGTGGGGAACAGTGGTAGCGGCAAGAGCTGCACCACGACCAAGATTCTCCAGGAAGTCCTCGAGCTAAGCCAGTCGCAAGTCGTGTTGTTTGACATGCACGGCGAATATCGAGCTGCGTTTTGCGACGAAGAAGGTCAACTTGATGCAAACGTGACTTACCTCGGTGTTGATGACCTGGTCTTGCCCTATTGGCTACTGCGGTATGAGGAAATCGAGCGGCTTTTTATCGACAAATCGAACCCGTTGAACATCAGTACGCAAATTTCGTTCTTGCGGACCGCGCTGCTCGAATACAAGCAAGATGCGGCAGAGGAACTTGGACTGCAAAATGCGTTGACACTCGATACGCCTATCTTCTTTTCCATGGAAGACTTGAAGACGTACGCGGAGAATCTCAACGAGGCCCGCTTTGTCCTCAACGATGAACATTTGGCGTTCAGTCAACTGGCCGCCCGCTCGATGGAGCCGGCGGAGCAATGGAAAATGATGCGCAGCTCGCGATGCGTGTTCAACAAGGGTAATCCCGAAGGCGAAACGCCGCACCCGTTGTATTTCGGCAAGCTGCTTGGATTCATCGACCAGGTGGACGTGAAGTTCAACGACCGCCGTTACGAGTTTCTGATGCGTCCGATTGAACACGGGAAGAAGTCCCGTTTTTTCAAAGAGGCGCTCGAGTCGCAGTCCACAGCCGGGCAGGCATCGGGTTTGATGAACCATCTTGTGAAACTATTGACTGGGCGGATCGAGCCGCGCAGCAATCTGACCATTGTCGATCTCTCGGGCATTCCCTTCGAGATTGTGGATGTGGTCGTTGCGGTGCTTACGAGGCTATTGTTTGACCTGAACTTTTGGACGCCGCCGCATCAGCGTCACCCGATTTTGCTGGCGTACGAAGAGGCGCACAACTACATACCGCGTGGTGATACGGGTTTGAGTTTTGCGAAGAAGGCGGTCGAGCGCGTGGCAAAGGAAGGCCGAAAGTACGGTGTAAGCGCGATGGTCATCTCGCAACGACCTTCCGAACTTTCCGAAACGGTTCTCTCACAGTGCAACAGCCTTGTCGCGATGCGTCTGAGTAACCCGGAAGACCAGCACTACATCGCGAAAGTGGTCAGTGACCACTTTTCGAGCTTGATTGAGATGTTGCCCATTCTTCGTTCCGGTGAGGCGTTTATCATTGGTGATGCAGTCCTAATGCCCATGCGTACGCTCGTGGATCTTCCCGAACGCCTGCCCCAAAGCGGTAACTTGGATTTTTTCCGCTATTGGTCATCGTACGTGCCGCAAAGCGACACTGACGAGATCATCGAGTACTGGCGGCGTCAGGATCGGCAGATGCTCAACCGCATGCGAACGGGGGATGGCGTGACGGAATCCGATGGCTCAGCAGATGGCGCAAACGAGCCACTCAATGCTGAAATTCCTCCAACTTCACAGCCGGCAAAGTCGGCGGCACCTGTTGTGCCGACAATGCCCGGGGCAGGCATGCCGCGAGCACGGGGGCTTATGGGTAATCGTGGGAAACGGTAAATGCGATTTCCGCGTGTACTTTCACTCTGGAACTCATCAGAGATGCGGGTGGTGCCGAGCGAACGCAAGACTCCAATGACTACTGGAGTTTTATGCCTCGGGCAAAAGCGTCAACGGATCATGCCGGTGCAATCCGGTATTTTGCGACTTGATGCGGTAGGATGTGGCAAGCC
>JANQHN010000084.1 GCA_028282665.1 Phycisphaerae bacterium
TGCGCTTCACCAGTTCCGGCAGGACGTCCGCACAGTTGCCCAGCAGGCCAACCGAGAGAGGCCGTTTTTTTGCAACCGCGTCTTCAACCCAATTGATCGCCTCGTCCAGATTCGCTGTCCACTTGTCCAAGTAGCGGTCTTTGATACGTCGCTCGATGCGACGCTGGTCCACTTCGATGCAAAGGATTGCGCCTTCGTTCATTGTGCCGGCGAGCGGTTGCGCACCACCCATACCGCCAAGTCCGCCGGTCAAGATGAACTTACCCGCAAGCGAACCGTTGAAGTGTTTACGAGCCAGCGCGCCGAACGTTTCGTACGTACCTTGCAAAATGCCTTGTGTGCCAATGTAAATCCAACTGCCCGCGGTCATTTGACCATACATAGTCAAACCGAGCGCTTCGAGCCTGCGGAATTCGTCCCAGTTACCCCAGTGCGGTACGAGCATCGAGTTGGAGATGAGTACGCGCGGTGCGTACGTGTGCGTTTTGATGACGCCCACCGCCCGCCCGGATTGAACAAGCAGTGTCTCGTCGTTTTCCAACGCCTTGAGCGAACGGATGATTTTGTCGTAATCAGGCCAGCTTCGCGCAGCCCGGCCCGATCCGCCGTAGATGATGAGTTCGTCGGGCAATTCCGCAACTTCGGGGTCGAGGTTATTCATAAGCATGCGCATGGCGGCTTCCTGCTGCCAGCTTTTGCAAGTGATGGTCTTGCCGCGTGGGGCGGTGACGACTTGGGGATTGCCTCGATCGAAGGTTTGTGCGTTCATCGTTTTCTTTCCAAGCAATAGGTGCGAGCGTGGGAGCGGGTTCGCCGCGGGTTGTGTGGGCGAAGCCGCGTCCAGACTGCGCAAGGTCAAAAGGATCACTTTGGGGGCGAAATCCGCTTCGCGTATTATAGCGCGTAGCAAGATGGCTTCCAGATGAAGCGTATTGCCCCACTGATTGGTTGTTGGCGGGTGTTTTTGTCAATCCTGCGCCGATCAACCGTCGTGGCGCTCCGTTGTCTTTCCCGCAAAATGCGGGAACCCACGCCGAAAGCGAGCCAGAATCAACAACAGTGGACACAAAAGAACGCTCGCGGCAGAACTGCAAAACAGCGTCGAGCGAAGTGAAGCTGGCCACAATTCGGAGGAGCGGAACCACAACTGCTTTTTTCACGTACCTTGTCCAATGACTGATGAGCGACTCATCCCCAACATGTGAGGGATCCGGCGGTCGGCCGCTTGCAAACACCGGTTTTGCCCGGATCGTTGATTACGATCTGACTTGCATCAACCGCAACTACAATTTGCGTACGCTGGCTGTCGCCGGGATCTTTCCGGAGTGTCGCCAGCCAGTGAAGGATTCGTAGAGGATTCCGCAAAAACAGTGTTTAGGGTATTTCTCTTGTTGAGCGGATTGCTGTTCCACCTGGTAGTCATCGCGTCCTGCCGGAGTACCCGAGAAGCCGACAAGCAGTTGAAAGCTTCTCCGGAAAGCTCCTTGGAAAAGGTCTGATTGGATACCGAACGATGTCCCAGCAAGAACTCGGCTGCTACATCAACCGCGACGTGCCTTGTATTTCGTGTGAGTACAACCTGCGTGGTCTCAATGTTCGCGCGGTATGTCCGGAATGCGGTTTAATCGCAGAGGAATCGCTGGGTAAGGCCGCGCTCTTCACTGACGGGGCTGCAAGAAGATCGTTAGTGCGCATCGCCATGACATTCGTTGGTTCCTGCGTCGCCCTGATGATCGTCGTGGGGATCTCCGTGTTAGCGATGTGGCAGAGCGGTGATGCGTTACCTGCTTACTTGTTTCTGGGTGTGTTATCCTTTCTGGCGGGCATCATCGCGATAGGCGCTTTTTTCGACTTCTTGTCTTTAATTATCTCATCCGTACCACGTACACGCCGCATGCTTCGCCAATCACCCTGGTGGGGGCTTGCGGGTTTTGTCGTTCTCCTGGTGCTCGCGCCCACGCTGTTGGGGACGCGCGGTTTTTCCACTGTTTTGGCTGCGGCGGCGTTGTTCGGCTTCGCCGAGCTTTGGTGTGCGGCGGGTTTGATAGGCTACGCTGCAGCGAGAATGAAACTTCCGGAACTTGAGCAAGTGAGTAAACGCTGGCGGTCGGGATTCCTGGCAGGGGCGCTTCTTATACTCATCCTGGTCTGTTCAAATGCGTTCGTTGACAAGCTATTCACGATTCCCAGCGCCTTGTGGATTCCTACGACCTTCCGAGGTCTGTCGCTCGATCCGATCGACCTGGCCTATACGCTTTTTGTTGTGGGCGGATTGTGCCCGGCGGCTGAGCTATTTGCCAAGTTCTCTCGTGTGAGCTCTCGCGAGCCGAGTGGAAAGTAATAGTCATACCAGTGTGCCGGTTTTTGAACTCGCTGGTGTCAAGCTTCATTGCGCTGCTTGAGGTTGCTCGTTTGCGAACAGGTTTCGCGGTCGCCTCGTGAGCTAAGCGACAATCTGCCAACTGAACGGCGCAACTGGCGAAAGAACTCCGGCTCCGAAGAATCAAACTTGATTGATGTCGCCTACCAAGTTGTTTTGACGGCCGAGGCAACTGCCTGTTCGGACGGCTGCAACCAATCCGCCACACGACGTAGTCCTTCCGGGCGGAGTTGGTAGATACGCCGTCTGCCCGCAAAGATCACATCAACCGGACCCGATTCCCGCAATCCGAGCAAGTGTTTTGAGAGGGCAGGTTGACTGAACCGGAAATGCAAGAGCAACTCGCTTACCGACAGATCCCGTTTCGATAGTAGATCCAACATGGCCCGCCTGCTGGGATCACCAATAGCCCGTATCACTGCATCCATGCCTTTATTATATAACGATTTGATTATATGTTAAGCAGATAAGCAATCGAGGCAAATCGAGTCGAAAAGGCTGCCGCTCTAGAGCCCGATGATGCTGTAGCCGGCGTCGACGTACATGTTTTCGCCCGTAACCGCGGAGGAAAGGTCACTGACAAGGTAGACCGCTGTGCGGCCGACTTCGCTGGCGTCGATGTTGCGCCGAAGGGGGGACTTGCGTTGCACCCAGTCAAAGACTTCGTCAATCCCGCCTACCGCCATGGCGGACAGCGTGCGGATCGGGCCTGCACTGATGGTGTTCACGCGGATGTTGAACTCGCCCATCTCCATCGCGAGGTAGCGCGTGCAGGCTTCCAGCGCCGCTTTGGCGACACCCATCACGTTGTAACCGGGGATGGCTTTCTCTGCGCCGTAGTAGCTCATGCCGATGACCGAACCGCCTTCAGGCATAATTTCCTTAGCACGCCTCGTCACGGCGACCAGCGAATAGGCGGAGATGTCGAGCGCCTGGGAAAAGGCGTCACGCGGGGTGTCAACAAATGAACCGGGCTTGAGGTAGGTGCGGTCGGCGTAAGCGATGGAGTGGATGATAAAATCGATGGTGCCGAATTTTTCTTTCGTTTCGTCGAAAACGCGGTCAATGTCTTCGTCGCTGGACACGTCGCAGGACATCATCCATGGGTTCGCGATTCCACCGTTTTCCAGGGCTTTGCGTGCACGGCGTTCACTTTTTTCGCCCGGCAGGTGCGGAAAGCCACATTCCGCCCCCGCCTCCATCAGTGACAATGCAATGTGGTAAGCAATACTTCGGTCGTTGGCAATGCCAAAAACGAGTCCCTTCCTGCCGTCCAGAAGTCCCATGCTGCGGAATCTCCACTCGTGATAAACAGGCCCGGTCAGATGCAAACGGCGTATTCTGGCAGTAAGGGGCGAATTCTGCAAGCGTCAGCCACAAGAGACCCTGTTGTGCAGCATTCGTTTGCACAGTGAAGTGAAACGGCGGCTCAATCGAGCAGGATTGATAGTTTCTTAAGAATTCGACACATCCCCAAAACGTCGCTGGCGGTTCGCGAAGTCTTTGATAGCCTCATTCAGATCCTCCTCACCGAAGTCAGGCCAATGGGTTTTGCAAAAGTACACTTCCGCATAGCTGATTTGCCAAAGAAGGAAATTGCTGATGCGCCGTTCGTTGGCGGTGCGGATCAGCAGGTCCGGATCGGGTAAGACCGCCGTGTACAGCGATTCGTCGATGGTGGATTCATCAATCTGTTCAGGCAAGAGTTCTCCTTCACGCACTTGCTCCGCAATTCGCCTCACACCTTGAACAATCTCGTCACGCGAGCCGTAATTCAGCGCAAGACAGAGCTTCAGGCCTGTGTTGCTTGCGCTTTGGGCGATGGTTTCGTCCATTTCGCGGAGCACTTTGTCGGGCAGGCCTTCTCGTTTACCGACATGCAAAAAACGGACGTTGTTGTCCATGATGGTGCCACGTTCTGACACTAAGTGCTGCGCGTAGAGTTCCATTAGGAACTCGACTTCGTCCTTGGGTCTTTTCCAGTTTTCGGTGCTGAAGCTGTATAGCGTTAGGGCTTCGATACCGAGCCTCGCGCAGTGCGTGGTGATGTCGCGGACCGTCTGCGCACCGAGTTCGTGCCCGCGTATGCGTGGCAAGCCTCGCTGTTTCGCCCATCGGCCGTTGCCATCCATGATGATTGCGATGTGCGCGGGCAGCTGTTCGGGCGTGAGGCCTAGGATTTCGTTAGGTTTGATCGATTCGATGTGAACGCTCCACCCACTCAAACTACGCGTTGGTCATTTCACTCAAAATATTCCGGAATCGATCGTGAACCAGCGTTTCGGCACGATCCGCACCGACGCTGGCGATGGATATCGGTGTTTCGATCAGCGACTCAATGCGACTGATGTAGTCGCGCGTTGCCGAAGGTAAATCCTCAAATCGGCGAATACCGGCCAATTCATCCGACCAACCTTCGACGTACTCGAACACCGGTTTCGCCCGCGATAGCAAATGCGGGTCCGAAGGGAACTCGTTGGTTTGTTCACCATCAATGTTGTACGAGACACAGATGCCTACGTGATCAAACCCGCCGAGTGTGTCCAGGTGCATCAGCGCGACGTCCGTACAGCCAGTCAAATTCACCGCGTAGCGTGTTGCCACGGCGTCAAACCAGCCGCATCGCCGTGGTCTTCCGGTTGTCGTACCATACTCATGCCCCTTCTTTCGAATGGCGTCACCCATCTCGTTAGTCAACTCGCTAACGAACGGACCGGCGCCCACGCGTGTCGAATACGCTTTGATGGTGCCCACAAAACGCTGCACCGTTTGCGGCGATACACCCGAACCCGCCGCCAATCCATGCGGTCCCGTACTGCTTGAGGTGACAAACGGATACGTGCCGTGATCAATATCCAGAAGAAGACCGTTCGCACCTTCAAACAACACACGTTTGCCGGTGGCAATTTGTTCGCGAAGCCAGCACGTCGTATTAGCGATAAAAGGAGACAGTCGTTGTCGTGCGGTATCCAATAGCGACAGCACCGCCTCGGTATTCAGTCCTCCATGCTGACCGAACAAGGCTTGGAACGAAGCCCGCTTGCCAGCCACAATACTGCTGATTCGTTGAGGCAGTCCATCCTCGTAAAGCAGGTCGCAAAAGCGAACCGCCACGCTACGTCTCGCTTTATCTGCGTAGCACGGTCCGATACCACGAGCGGTCGTGCCGATCCGGGTCTTGTCCGAAGCAGCTCCTTCGTGAAGTTTGTCTTCAATTTTGTGGTAGGGCATAACAAGGTGGGCCCGGTCACTGATGACGAGCCTTCCTGCGACATCGATGCCGCGTTCCAATAGCTGGTCGATCTCTTCGAACAGAGTGATCGGGTCGACTACGACTCCCGGTCCGATCATCCCCAGCATACCAGGTCTGATTAGACCGGTCGGAATGAGGTGCAAGGCGAATCGCTCCGAGCCGATGCGGATTGTGTGCCCGGCATTGGCTCCGCCGTTGAACCGGGTTACGACGTCGAAAGACCCGCCCAGCAGGTCCACGATTTTGCCTTTGCCCTCGTCGCCCCAACCGAGGCCGAACACGCATAAGTGTTTTTTATTCAATAGATTACAGCCTGTGATCGCCGGATCTTAGTGAAATTTGCGGTACGCTGGGTGGGCATAAAAAAGGGGCCTGTTTAGGGGCCCGTTCACATGGTCTTCCCACGTTTGTCGTACGCTAACGACACCCGCTCATTTTGTCAACAACATTCCAGGGCTATCGCTTATCGGCCGGTAGATTATGCCAAAATATTCTCATTTTGAGTTTTCCATAAAAGAAATAATGTGAAAAACACGATTGGTTATGCTAGTATGTCGCATCCTGAAGTTAATCCCACGACCGGAGAGAATAAGGCCATGAACGAAACGATGACGAGTGGACCGACGATATTGCGGAACTTCCTGGAGATTCCCTATGATCGCCTCGAGGAGATGAATCTCGAAGCGAAGCGGCAGCGCATCGACCGCGTGGATTCGGGGCAGATCGAAGAGCAGCGTCGGAAGTATTTGGCGGAGGAGAAGCGAATCAAGGCGGTGACGGTGTGCTTCTCCGACCTAGAAGGTCGTTTTCACATGCTGGACTACGACAAGAAGTTCCTGCTTCGTAGTGCGGACAACTTGACGTTTGACGGCTCGTCGATTCGCGGTTTCTCCGAGATCGACCAGAGCGATTTGAAGCTGACAGTGGATTGGACCGCGTTCTATTGGATGCCCGCTGATATTTTTGGGCCTGGTAAGGTGATCGTGTTCGGTGAAGTGCAGGGACAGGATGGTTCACCGTACTCGGCTGACTTCCGATCGCGTTTGCGGCTTCACCTCGAAAAACTCTACAACGAGAAGGGGCTTCGCTTTCAGACTTCGCCCGAGATCGAAGGATTTCTGTTCAAAGGGCAGGACGCGGAGCGTGCTTACTACGAACGTGGCGAATTCGATCTGATCAGTACAGGAGGGTATTTCCATTCGTTGCCGCAGGATCCTCTACGTCAGTTCATGGATCACGCCGCCGAAGCTCAGCGGGCACTCGGATTGGCGAATGAGAAGGACCACCCTGAAGTTGCGCCATCGCAATTTGAGATGAACTTTTCCTACTCCGACGCGCTGATCACCGCCGACCAGATCCAGCTCTACAAGCTGATCTGTCGGCAGGTGGCGCAGCGGCTTGGTTTGAGTGCGAGTTTTCTGCCTAAACCGATTGCGGGCATCAACGGCAGCGGTATGCACTCGAACATGTCGTTGAGCAAGAACGGCAATAACCTGTTTTACGAAAAGGGCGGTCAGGATTCGCTTTCCGCGGCCGCATGGGACTTTGTCGAGCGATTGCTGAATAGCGCGAGCGAAATTTGTCTGGTGATGAACTCGAGCGTAAACGCCTACCGTCGTTTGGACCCGAATTTCGAAGCGCCGAACCAAATCAAGGCATCGGCGACGAACCGGGCTGCGATGATTCGCGTGCCGTTGGGCAATGAGCAATCCGCCCGCATCGAGATGCGCTCCGTTGCGCCGGATGCCAACCCGTATATGTTGTTCTATACGCTGCTGAGGGCGGGCTTGGAAGGCGAATTACCCGAACAGAGCGACGACGGCAAGCGAACGCGAACGCGATTCCTGCCGGGCAACATTTACGACGCGATGCGTCAGTTCAAAAGTAGCAACCTGGTCGCGCAGATTCTCGGAGAAGACAGTCGCGACAAATACCTCGCGCTTAAGCAGGCCAGTGCAGATCGCTGCCCGCGCGAACTGGGCACGATGGTCAAACGCGAAGAGGTCATGTTCCACCACGAAGTGACGAACCAAATGCTTTGGAAGATGTTCTAGGCGGATAACCTGCATGCCACACTATCAAAGGGCAGTCGCCGTCGTGAAGATGTGTGATTGTCCTTTGTTGTTTTAATAATTCGAATTCATCCACCATGCGCAGCTACTGTGTCAATCTTGGGATTGAGGCTTCGACAAGTTGCAAGGAACACCTTGCGAAAGCCAATGCGACAAGCAGGAGGGGCGCTGCCATCCATTTGGGTTTGCATCGGTGCCAGAGAACAACAGCGAGAATCATCGTCCACCAAAGCAAGAAACCCATTGCGATCCATTCGTTCGTGCGGAAGTAGCGGTCAAAGAGAGGCCAATAGCGAGTGTACTCTGCCCATTCAAGTTTCCAGGGACCGGTGGCAAAAACTGCAGTTAGCGGTGCGAACGCCATGCTGTACATGAGTGTCATGCACCAGAACTTGAGGCGATCCGGAAAGCGCCAACGTTGTGATTGACCGCGGAGTGAAAGCGCCGAAATCAACAAGGCTGCCGTGAAGACAAGCAAAAAGCCCAGGAGGTTCGCAATCAGTAAGCGCAGCAGCGAATCGGCGTTCGCATAGCCTGCGAGTAGCGGTTTAAGATAGAAACAGCTGGCCGATACCAGGAGCGCCATTACGGAAGGAAACATCGGCTCGTCCACGCGCAGGCGGGTCGCGAACGCTCGAGGTGTGAACATCATCATCAAAACGGTTTGAACTGTTCGGAGCACGATTGAATTGGGCACTCGATATACGGGGGTTCCTTCGCGTGAGAATTCGGAGTCGGGCAGTCGGTCTTGTGGCGCGAAGGAATGACCACATTCTGGGCAGATTTGTGAGGGCAAGCCTTTGAGGTTGTAGTCGCAAAAGGGGCAGAAGCCGGGCGATTCATTCATGCGATACGCTCTTTTTAACATCGCAGCAACATGCTGTGTAAAGAAGTGTTGACTTGCACATTCTACGTGCAGTGTGTCAAGCAGGTTCGTGAATGTAAAATTTGGTGAATTAAAGGTCGAGATTGACACGTTGTTTGTGTGCGGCAAGCAGTTCTTTCGCCGTTTGATAGAGCATTTGCGAGTTTTCGACGCCTTTACGCCAATGTGGTGGAATAGCATTTAGCCCCAGGTACGCTCCGCTAATCGAGCCGGCGATGCAGGCAATACTGTCGGAATCGCCTGCGGTGTTTGTGCCTGTTAGAACGGTCTTCGTAAAGTCATCCGGCGTCCGGCAGAAGCACCACAGCGCACTAGCCACCGCGGATTCGCCCGTCCACGCTTCGCCGAGGCAAGCTCCGCAAAGAACATCCTTGGGTTCGGCGGACAGCAGGTCGGGGATCTTCTCGACTAACGTTGCGACTTCCTCGCCGTCCATCTTACGCATGGCCGTCGTGAGGCGCCGCGGGTAGTCGTTCGGATCATCGTCGTGCAGTGCCCACGCAACCAGAAGAGCCGTTGCTGCAGCGGAGGCCAATGCAGTCGGGTGGCCGTGCGTGAGAAGGGAACTAGCCCGAGCGACTGTGATCAGCCGTTTTTCGTTGTGGTGAAAATACAGTCCGATCGGAGCGGTGCGCATAGCCGAGCCGCACCCCTTCGAGTCTGCGACTCCCGCGATACGCCAAGGCACACCTTTCGCAAGCTCTTCGCACCCTCGCAGGCAAGTGAACCCGGGTGCACGGTCATTGTCCGGCGACTCACGCCAAGCGACGAATTCCGTTGCCATCCGTTCCATGAGATCTTCGAACGGCTCGTGCCCGGCCGCGATTAGTGCTCGCGCAATAGCCAGCGTCATTTGTGTGTCGTCGGTGTACGTACCTGCGGGATGGCGATCCGCTTCGAAGTCCGTCACTCCATCAGGGCCAAACGTATCTCGAATTTTCTCAATGGATGAAAGAAATTCCGTCGGCCGCCCCATCGCGTCTCCTATTGCCAAGCCAATGATCGTACCTGCAAATTTGTCTAATAGATCGCTGGCCATCGCGAATTCCTTCTGGGTTACATGTTCGTTCAAGCGATTGTACGTTGTTTGATCTTGTGGGCAGTTCGATTGAGGTAACGATACTGATAGCATATGTTCGTGGCAGACGCGATTGAAGCAACAGGCAACGGAAAGTGAGTAAATCTGTGTCCAGTACAGGTGATGATCAACCCTTAGCACGACCGGTGATGGTGAATGTCCCTTTGGCGCGCGAAGTGCACCCAGACTTTTGCGACCGACCGGTCGTACCCACCGATCGCATTGGTTCGCTTGATGTGTTGCGCGGTGTGGCGGTGTTAGGGATTTTAGTGATGAATATCCAGTCGTTCGCCATGGTCCTCGCCGCCTACTCGAACCCACACGCGCTCGGTCGCATAATCGGCATTGACTATGCGGTTTGGCTTATCGGTTACTTACTGTTCGATACCAAGTTCATGTCGATTTTCAGCATGCTCTTTGGTGCAGGGATTTTGCTGATGAGTGAAAGGTGGGAGGCGAAAGGGCACAGCGCTGTCAAGATCCACTATCGGCGGATGGCGATTCTGTTGATGGTCGGCATGATTCATGCGTACTTGGTCTGGTTCGGAGATATCCTGTTTCATTACGCACTGTGCGGGATGGTGGTCTATCCACTACGACGGCTTGGGCCTGGATGGCTTTTGACGATTGCATTCGCATTGCTTTTCTTTGCGTTCGGCTTTTCGCTTTTAGACTATGCATTGCCGTCGTACGGCAGTTCGGAAAACTACGACCGGGCACTGTACAATTGGCAGCCGACTGATGAACAGGTTGCCTACGAGCAGGCGCTTTTGCGTGGATCGTGGTGGCAGGTGTTCAAGTTCCGCGTTCCGATCGCACTTTTCCTGCAATTCATTGCCTTTCCATTTGGTTTGGGGCAGCAGATCTTGGGATTGATGTTGATCGGTATGACTTTAATGAAGTGGAAGGTGATGACAGGCGAACGGTCGAGCCGATTCTACGTTTTGATGATCGGGATCGGTTTGGCGATCAGTCTGCCTGCGCTCGTGTGGGATGTGTCGTGGAAGGAAGCCGCCGGCTGGGAGATGACCAGGGTCAAGGGGCTTTCAGGAGCGGTGAATCACTGGGCGTCGTTGCCGATGGCGCTGGCGTGGATTGGTGTGGTGATGTTATGGTTTCGCTGCGGCTGGCTGAGTCGGGTCGCTGGAGTTTTTGCGGCGGTGGGGCGAATGGCGTTTACGAACTATTTGATGCAATCCGTGCTTTGCACGTTTTTTTTCTATGGTTGGGGACTTGGGTACTTCGGTTATCTATCGCGCGTCGAACAAGTCGTCGTGTTGATCAGCGTGTGGGCGTTGCAACTTATGTGGTCACCGTTTTGGCTTAAGTGGTTTAAATATGGCCCGATGGAGTGGGCATGGCGATGTTTGACGTACTGGCGCTTGCAGTCAATCCGCCGGTAAGAATCGCGAACTCATTCTCGATGGACATTCCTTTTGTGATCGGGTTTCTATCTTCATGAATAATCCGCAACAATCATCCTGATACTTTATTTCTTCACTCAATTTGCACAAACGTTTGATTAATTTGTTCATGTGAATGGCGTGTTGATATGACGTGATGATAATTGTCGTGTCGCCGCGACTGTAGTATCTGGATGATCATGGACCATTTTAGTAGTACGTTCAGAATCAACGATGTCGAAACAAGAGGTATTTGGGTTTGTACAATGAAAGAAGAGTTAATCGTAGCGCGACCCATCCGTGTTGAAAGCGGTGCAGTGCCACCGATCGAAGCCGCACCGGTCGGTCAGTCGCCGCAAGCTCCGCCATCCGCGCCGGTGACATCTGTGGAGAGGATTGGCGAGTTGGACGCGCTGCGCGGGTTGGCGGTTCTTAGTATCTTGCTGATCAATATCATTTCGTTTGGTACTTACGCCGCGTTGCGCGGGAATCCGCATGCACTCGGCGAAACCAAACTTTCGGAATTCTTGACTTGGCTGGTTAGTTATTTTCTATTCGATGCGAAGTTTATCTCCATTTTTTGCATACTGTTCGGTGCGGGTATCTGGCTCATGAGTGAGCGCCGAAGGCAGAAAGGAGGACATGGAATCTGGTTGCATTGCCGTCGAATGTGCTTCCTGCTCTTGGTCGGATTGATACATGGTTATTTTATTTGGTCTGGCGACATCCTGTCCGAATATGCCGTTTGCGGTACTGTTGCTTACATGCTAAAGGGGCTTCGGAAGCGGTGGCTTGTTCTGATTGGATTTGTTTTTGTTGCTTTTTCGTTTTCGATTCTTGCGACCAAGATGATCGGTATCGACTGGCAAGGCGAGGAGGGGGATGCGTACAGGTACTATTACTGGGAGCCGACCCAAAAATGGCTCGACTGGGAAGAAGCAACGCAACTCGGTAACTGGTGGAGAGTGTTTGAGATGCGACTGTACCGCTATTCATCGAGACAGGAGTGGCTGTTCGCGGATGGTGGTTGCACACGTACGGTGGGTTTGATTCTGCTTGGCATGGCGTTGATGAAGGATCGGGTATTGAGCGGGGATCGTTCGATACGCTTCTACACTTTGATGTTCGTTACATGCTTTGGGCTTGGGGGGGCGGCGTTGGCGTGCGATGTTTGGTGGAAAATTGCCGCCAACTGGCAGGCGGAAGCGATTATCAAGTACAGGTTGTTCGTGAATTACTGGGCTTCGATTCCTCTGGCGCTCGCTTGGATAGCCGTCGTGATTCTGGCGTGCAAGCGAGAGTGGTTTCCACGCGCACGTAGCGCACTGAGTGCCGTGGGCCGAATGGCGTTTACCAACTACTTGATGCAATCTGTGATCTGCACGTTCGTATTTCAGGGATGGGGCTTGGGTTTGTTCGGGGCTTTATCGCGATTAGAATTGCTAATTTTCGTTCTGCTCGTTTGGATTGTGCAGTTAATCTGGTCGTTGCTTTGGCTCCGACATTTTCGGTTCGGTCCGTTGGAGTGGGTGTGGCGTTGTTTTACCTATTTACGATATCAGCCGCTGTGGCGCAGCGCAGAGCCGAATGATGCGTACTGTGCGGTCAACTCAAACGATGTATCATGCAGGTTGGCTAACCAACAAGAGCAGGACTCGGATACGAACTGGAGGGACCACGATGAGTGAACGACTCAAACAATTTCGCGAGTACCGCGAGCGGATGAACCAGCGCATTTTCCAGCAGAAAAATCTGCCAATCAATCGTTTCTTCACGCTGGATACGAAGGCGTACGAGGACGGTGCACTGGATGCGAAGTCGAAGGAGATCGCAGGGTTATCGGCTTCATTGGTGCTGCGATGCGACGACTGTATCGCGTATCACATCATTCGATGTAAAGAGCTCGGCGTTACAGATGAGCAGATTTGGGAGGTGCTCAACGTGGGGTTGATCGCCGGTGGATCGATCGTGATTCCGCACCTGCGCCGTGCGGTGGAACTGTTGGACGAAGTTGCTGCGGGGTGAAGCAAAAGGCGCGCCGATGGTTTTGCCGTCAGCAAGATTGCCCCTGCCGCTCTGTTCTGCGGGCGAACTATGCCGCGTTATTTTTTGATGCGGTCTTTAATCAGGTCGAATAACGCATTTGCAATCAACCGGTGACCTTCCTGTGTGGGGTGAATGCCGTCGGCGTGAAAGAGAGGCATTGAAAGGGATGCGGGGGAGGTGTCGGCGTATTGCCGGAAAATGGCGGCGAGGTCGAGTAGTAACGCGTTTTTGTCTTTCGCCAATTCGCGGGTGAGTTCGATGTAGCGCTTGTGCAATTCGGGAATTTCGGTCGTCGAAGCGGCCCAGCCGCGTTCTTCTACCATCCAGTGGAGATTTTCCTGATTGAAGGCGTACGGTGCGGTGAAAAAGATCACTTCGATCCCGTTGTTGGAACTGATCGTCGCGAATTCATCGAGCATGGCGTAGTAATGGCTTGGCGGGAGGCGCAACTCGGTGCGGGCCATGTCGAGGTCAGCCTCTTCCTTCGCAATATCGCGGCGTGCCAACCAACGAGAACAGGCAAGCCTAAGGCCTCTGAGTACCAGGATGTTGTCGGTGACGGGAGGCGGTTGAATCGTTGGACCTTGCAATGCCTCCGTACGACGCCAATGATCGTTCCAACCGTAGTAGACGGTGACGATATCCGGATCGGGCGCGAGTCGGCGGTTGAGCATGACCACGCCTTGGTGTGCGGCGTGTCCGGGTACACCGCCGTTTAGCACTTCGACGGGTGTGTCGAGTCGCTGATCACAAAGTTCCTGCAGGATGGCGGGGTAGGGTTTTTCGACTCGTGCGCCGAATGTGCAGGAATCACCCAGGCAGAGGATGCGTACCGTGCTGTGCGGCTTGGCGGTGTTGATTTCCGGACCGCGTAAACCGAGGCCGTTGACGGCGAGCGGTGTGTCGGCAAGGGTCGAAGGCTTAACTACCCACTGCACTTCACCATCCGGCTCGAGGACAACGTCCGCGAGTTCGCGATTTTTTTCGGGTGAGAGGGTGATCGCACGCGGGTAGAAGGTTACGCCGGCAAATCGTAGACCGATCTCCACAAACAGCAGCAGGATGAAGAGGACAAGCAGGGTGAAGAGGGTTTTGCGCACCCAAAAGATGCGCGAAGCCCCGCTATTGTCACGTGGTGGGGCTTCGTTTGGTTCTTGCACTTCGGACACGCATGTTTCCTGCGAATAGACCGACGAGTGTGTTCGCATGGACATCTTTCACGAAGAAGATCATGGCCCAGCGAACGGCGTTTCAATGGTCTATGTGATGGACAATCCCTCGCGCGGCGTTGTTGTAAATTTGAGCAGGTTCTCGTTCGCGTCTTCGCAACGGAACGTGATGTCTCCGGCGCTGAGCGTCGTACTGCCGCGAATAATGATGACTTTACCCGTGTCCTCTTCCAGCTTGTGAATCATGGCACGCCTGTGATTGAGGATGCGATACGCCACGTCGGACGGCAGCGTGAGCGTGATTTTGTGTACATCGTCTCGGTGCGTCGCAAGCCGGATAATCCTTAAGGCTTCCAGGACGAGCGAGGATTCCGATTTCACCATGCCTGTACCTTTGCACGTCGGGCAGTCTGTGTAGATTTCGCGCTTGATAGAGGGCCCGCGGCGCTGGCGGGTAATCTCGATCAGGCCAAACGCGCTCATGCGGAGAGTGCGAGCCCGTTCCTTGTGTTTTTTGAGGGCGTCGCGCAATGTGCGTTCGACCTCGCGTTTGTGCCGGTCGTAGCGCATGTCGATGAAGTCGCAAACGATCAATCCGCCCAGATCGCGCAGCCGAAGCTGATGGGCAATTTCTTCGGCAGCTTCGAGGTTGATGCGGAAGGCGGTCTCTTCAGCATCGTCCGGACTTCGGAATTTACCGCTGTTGACATCGATCGCGACCATCGCTTCCGTCGAATCGATAACGATGGATCCGCCAGAGGCCAGCGGCACATGCCGCATGTTCATTTTTTCGATTTCGTATTCAATACCGTATTTGTGGAAAAGCGGCTCGCGAGCTTCGTGCAGTTCGACTTGTGTCTTCGTTCGCGGCGTGGCGATTTTGAGGAACTCGGCGACCCTCTCCGTCGTTCCCTCGTCGTCCACGATGATTCGACTAAACGACGATGTGTAGACGTCGCGAAGAGTACGCGTGACCAAGTCGGACTCTGTATAGAGTTCCGCGGGAGCGCGTTGCGACTTGACGCGGGAGGCGACAGTTTTCCAAAGCCTTGCGAGGTAGTTGAGGTCGCGTTGCAGGTCGCGTTTGGGTTTGCCTTCACCCGCAGTTCGCATGATGAAGCCCATACCCGCCGGCAACTCGAGTTGCCCAAGCGTTTCGCGCATTTGCCTGCGCACCTCGTCGTCTTCGATCTTGCGGGAGACACCCAGTTTGTTCATGCCCGGCATCATGACCAGAAAACGGCCTGGGATAGATAAGTAAGTCGTAAGTGTCGGGCCTTTGGTGCCAAGCCCTTCCTTGGTGATTTGGACGATGACTTCACTGCCTCTACGGAAACAATCCTGGATGGGGGGGCGGCTGTGGCGCGGGATTTTTCGGCCTACGTCCTCATTGCTCGTCTTGCGATCGGGAAAATACTGTGGTTGAACGTCTGAGATGTGCAGGAAGCCGTTTTTGGGCTGGCCGAAGTCGACGAACACGGCCTGAATGCTCGGTTCGACATTGACCACCTTGCCCTTGTAAATATTGCCCACCATCGACTGGGTACTTTGTCGTTCGATGAAAAGTTCTTCGAGGCGGCGATTGTGGGTGACGGCGATGCGTACTTCGTCTCCCTCGGAGACGTTGATGAGCATGGCGTAGTCATCGTCAGTGACCGGGGTTTTTTTCGAGCTGGATCTTTCGACCTTGGTGGCTTTCTTGCGGGATCGTCCGCCGCGGCGAGATCGTTTCCCCTTTTTCTCTGCTTGTTTGTCACCGGACACATCATCCTCTAGCTCGTCATCCGGTCCACGATTGTCGCCATTCTCGTCGACTTCGATTCTTGAGAATGCGAACGTTTCATCCGCAGTGTCCGCTTGGGGGCGGTCTTGCAATGTGGTTGCCGCGACTTCATCGATGATCGAGTCACTCTCAATAGGCGCGGGATCCGCCTGGGCAGGCTCGATGTCCGCATCAGAGGTGGATCGTTTGTTACTTTTCTTGCGTTTACGGGTCCTGCGTTTGGTAATTTTTTTCTCGCCGGGTGGATCGTCCGTCGTTTTAGGGACCTCGGCGATATCGACCTGAGTCGCGGAATCGGTTTCCTCTACAATTTCCGTTGATGCCGCTTGATTTGTTGATTTCTTCTTGGATCGTTTGGATTTTCGGCTCTTGCGGGTCTTTTTAGTCTTGGTCTTTGCGCCTTTGTCTGATTTCGTTTCTACTGCCATCGGACCTCCATCCGACGAATTCGATGATTAATCGAATTCTGATTGTACCCCAATAGCGATGCGATTTCGGCGGGTTTTGCCGTGCCGGTGGTTTTGACGATTAACGTAAATTCCACGCCGTCCTTCGCTACCTCGAGGCGTCGAATGAACGGTCTAATGTCGATCGACCGCGCACGCCGTGCCTTGGGGTTGTTTCGTGTTACTGTGACAACGTCGCTGTCGAGGATGTGACGGATTGAGGTTTGCAACGCCTCGTCAGGTGGGTTTTCAGTCGTGAGCTTGTAGCGGACTTCGATAGGATGGAACTTTTGCTTAAGAT
>JANQHN010000097.1 GCA_028282665.1 Phycisphaerae bacterium
CTTGCCAGGTATTTCAATGTCGGTGTGTTTGGAGCTGACTGGTCGAACGTGGGTTTGGGCGGATCGCCGCGTGTGGTTCATGTTGCTCAGCCGCAAATCTACGCACGCGGCAGGCTTGCCCTTAACGTATTGCAGGGCAACGACGAAGAGGGGGTGTCACACAAACCATTCCAGATCGCCGCCTGCGGCGTCCCGATGTTGCACAACGAACGAAAAGGACTGGCGGATCTTTTCGAACCGGATAAAGAACTGGCCATCTTCACAAGCCCGCGCCAGGTACGTGAAATGGCTGAGAGGTTGCTCGCCTGTCCCGACAAGTGCCGCGAAATGGCACAAGCCGCAAGGGAACGCGTCAAACGAGATCACACCTGGTTGCAACGATTACCTCAATTGCTGGATGCAGCAGGACTTAATCTGTGGGGTGTCAAGTGTAAGAACGGACCGGTTTTATCTGAAGCTGAGCAATCACAGAGCATTCCGCAATTACAGCTGAATCTCTAAGCTGTTATGCCTATTTTCTTGGTTCGCAATCGCGCGCTTACTGGAATTAATTCTTTCTGGGTGCGATTGTCTCCGTTTACTTGCAGCATGATCGCCTATTTGCGGTTGACTCTCTTGCCGCCATCGCGCTAAACTCTCGTTGGCCAAATTGAGAGAGGATGGACCCACCGCTCCAACCGCTGGTGGGCGGTACCGGCCTGCGACGGCTATTCATCCTGTCGGGGGAACTGCTTGAGGCATTCAAGCCTCCTCCACCCGGCGGGTTCAGTCGCTTCATCCGGTAGCGTGTCAGTCCACATCCAAGTGACAAGTCAGCACCATGGTAATACCTGGAGGGGTGTTATGTTCAAATTGCATCACGCTTTGATCGGCTGCGCAGCGGTCGTCGTTTGCCTGGTTGCCTTTCCGGTGGTCGCATACGCCGTCACCGGTCATGAGGTCGCAGCCGCACAACAATCGACGATCGCGAATCCGAATGCCACTGAAGGAGCCGACCTGATCTATATCTACGCCGTCATCGACTCCGCCAATTCAGATGCCCGCCTGCCGAAAGGGGCCAAATGGGGCATCAACACTTTGACCATTCTATTGATCGGCGCGACAACGGTCGTGCTCGGACAGGATTATGAGCCGGTGGTCGAATACTAGAGCTGGCTAATCCGAATCGAGTCAGCCGCTCACTCGACTGCATCACATCATGGCGATAGGGAGATTCATCATATGACTAAGACAAGTGTCATCCGCAGCGCGATTTTGCTCGTGGGGTTTGTCCTTTTGTTGACATGCTCAGCCGCATTGGCCCAGCCAAGAATTGAGGGCGATGTGACCGTCACCGCTTCATCAACACCCGTTGATGAAGACGATTGTCCGGATTGCCCGGATGGCACCACGACCCGGACAAAAATCTGTTATCAGGTTTCCCTCGCGAACGGAGCGAGCAACTCCAATGGCAGAGACTTTCACGTCAAAGTCTCTGACGGGTTGGACGCGAATTTCGTCTGCGCTACCATCGAAGAATTCAATCCGGATACGAATGCGTGGGAAACAGTCGACGGCTGGTTAGCAGGACGGGAAGACCAGGTGGAAGGTTCGGTGCGTCGCCATTACATGAGTTGGTGGAGGAGCAACGTAAACGCCATGGACATCGATCGGGGGGAAACTTTCCGGTTCTGTTTCGTGTATTGCGGATCAACCAACAACCTCGATAACTCTGTGGAGTGGATTCTCACCAATGACGGTTCGTTTCTCCCCGACGACGGATCGGATGACGGGAATCGCGATGATGTGCCGGACGTCGGCAACGCGGATGACCCCGGCTGGTCCGGTACGAAAACAGTTGATGGTGATGATGACGTCGGCTTCGTGATGGGCTCCTGCATTCTACCGGACGGGACGTGCGAGGATGACGTCTGGTCGGAAGAATGCTCCCTTGCGGAAGGGGACTACCTGGGCGATGGAACAACCTGCGGCTCCTCGCCCATTCCGACGGTAGGCGAATGGGGGTTGATCATTTTGACTTTGTTACTTTTGACGGGCGGGACTATCGTGGTGTCGAAGCGACTCAAACCGGCGGCATCGACTTAGAGCGAGCTCTAACCGGGCGTAGCACCCGATTGCACGTTTTGCACTGTTGGAAAGTCGGATTTTGAACGCCAACGCCCGGAAGCGGCCATAACGAACGACGATTCAATCGATTAACGCCTTCGCGGAAGACTTCGGGTCCAAAGCAACGGCTTTGCGGGCGTAGGTTTTGGCTTCGCTCATTTTGCCGAGTTTCTTGGCGGCGAGGGCAGCGCGTTCGTAAGCTCGCGCTTTCTTCTCGGCCACTTTCGCAAGCATCTTGTAATTGAGCAGTGCGAGTTCGGTGTCGCCCAGCATCATGTTCGTGTCGCCGGCTGCTTCGAGGTACTTGGGGCTAAAAGGGTTGATCATAAGCGCCTGATTGAGCCAGTATTGCGCTTCGCGGTTCTTGCCTTGCCTGCGATAGATTTGGCCTATCCGCCCCGGCACGTCCGCGTCGTGCTCTTCGAGCCGCGCAAGCTCCAGCAACTGCACGAGTGCCAGGTCGTCCTGATCGCGATTCAAATAAATACCGGCGAGTCCCTGCCAGGATGCGGGATCTTTGGGCATGATTGACTGAAGTCGCTTAAGGTGCCCTTCCGCCTCATCCGGGTTCTCGCGGTGCAACGCGATCTGGCCCAGAACTTTCGGAGCAAGCGGATTGTCCGAATCGACCTTGGCCAATTTCTCAAGCTTGGGGATCATTTTATCTTGGTATTCGCGCACGGCCGCTCCGGAAGGATCTTTGTACATAAAATGGGCGGCGGTTTTGATGTATACGACGAGTGCGTTGACTTCACTCTCATCCAGTTCCAATGCCCGCTTCGCCGCATCCCATGCCCGCCCGAAGTTTTCCTCGTCAAACTCCGCCTTCGCAAGCCTGCCCCACACCGAAGCGTCATCCTTTTGGACCAAAGCCAACGCTCGCAGTTTGATCGGGCTCTCCGGCTCGGTCAGGTCGAAACCCCACGCGGACGCATCTTTGCGTGCCCAATTCATAAAAGCGTTGTCGAACTCGTTTTCTGTGACCCCTAACAATTCCTCGAAGACGCGCTTCTGCGTCCAACCGTCGGCGAACTTACCGAGCATCTCATTGATTTTCTCGTAGCCGAACCGCTCGATGATGTACTCGACCATCCACTCACTTTGTGCATAGGCTTGAGGTCTGTCTGTCGGGCGAAGCGGGCGGATGAATCCCCAGTCGATCTCCTTCAATGTGAACAACCGATCCAGCCGAACCGCATCAGCCAATATCCGCGCCCAGTCGAAATGACGGGGAGAGTTTTCCTGCGAAACGGCCAACCCTTCCGTAAACCAGTGCGGAATACGATTGTCGGTTGCGGCGAGAGTGACGGTGTGCGTGAACTCATGAATCAATACACGGGATACATCGTAAGCCCCGAATGCGAGATCGACGGATTCTCGCGGGGAACTCATGGCGATAACGCGCCCCGTGCAAGCGCCGACCGTACCCACCCAAGGCCTGCCTGTAACGCGAACGGCAAAGCCCTTCTGCGTAGGGAACATCTCGACGATGGTTTTCTCAGTAAGCGTTGTGTTGTAATCACTTGTGATAAGTGGGTGTACGCCTTCAAGGATGCGGGCGACGAACTCGCCCAGACCCGGATCCATCTGCTCGTTGTATTTAACGATGAAATGGTCGGTCTCGTATCGCGCGAAATCTTCCAATTGATCGAGGAGTTCGAGAGTGAATTTGGTGCGGTCGTTGAAACGGTCCAGGTTCCAAGCGATTTCGAGTTGTTCCCGCGCCTTATCCTCTTCGCCGCGTTGCATGTACATCGAACCCAGGTCGATGTAGGTGTCGGCGCTATTCGGGTCGAGTTCGATCGCCCTCTTGAACGCCTCCGCAGATCGACTCCACTGTCGCATACCCATCCAGGCATTGCCCAACGCGCCATAAAACGCAGCGGGTTTGGGATTGATCTTGTAAGCACGTTTTTTCATTCCCGCGATGTGCGCTTCGTCGTACTCGCACGCCGCAGCTGCGGCACTTAACGATAATGCCTCGATACTGTGGGGATTGAGTTTCAGTGCCTCGGCCGCACTCTCGCGTGCTTTGCCGTAACGCCGCTGAAGAATCAGGTTGCCCGTTCGTAGATTGAAAGCGGGGAGGTACCGCGGGTTGGTTTCCAGCGCTTTTGCAATTCTCCTGTCCACCTCCTCGAAGTCCCATGCCTCAAGCGCGACCATACCTAATCCAACGTGAGCCTCGGGCAGATTCGGGTTGATTCGCAAGGCTGCCCGGTAATCCGAGACGCTGCCGTCGAATTCGTCATTATTGTACTTGGCCCGTAAAAGATCGCCTGCCGCTATCCGAGCAGGCCAATAGGACCGGTCGATGACCTCATACGCGACCTGAAACATATTCTGCAAAACGTGCTGCGTGCGGTAGGGCACGTCTTCCTGTGTCAATTCCGAATACCGCAAGAAACCCAAACCGGTATAGGTGACCCACCGCGCATCGTGCGGAAGTTCGCTCTTTTGGGTGATCTGTTCGTCGAACCATTTGAAGTGGGGCAATGCTTGTTCACGCCTGCCGGTGTATTCGAAAGTATCCGCCAGTAAAAATCGCGCGGCGGCATGATCTGTGTTCAGCGCCAGCACCTGTTCGCAAAACTCAACGCATTTTGCGTAGTCCCCCAAAAGTCGCTTCGCTCGGGCAAGTTCGTATAGGATTTCAGCATTTCCGCCACTTTCGAATTTTTCGAGACGGGCGACCGCTTGCGAATAATCGCCGGTCATTAGTTCGCAGCGGGCCAGACCGAGTGCCGCGATCGTTCTCGATTCTTCCTCTAAAAGAAACCGCTCGAACGCTTCTTTGGCAGTCGTGTACTCTCCTTCGACGTAACGTTGCATCGCCTGCGGAATAGTTAAGTTGGGCTGTTTTTCTCCCTGCTCCTGAAAATTTTGTACAGAATTTTCTTCGTCGGCCCCATTCGTGCCCGCTAGCGAGTTAACTGCCTCGGGCGGTGTTTGATTGGCCATGGTTTGTGGCGGCGTTTCCCCTAGCCAGCAGATACAAATAAAAATCGCCGTCAACCAACCGTTTGCCGTTTTAATGTAATTTTTAAAGTTTTGCATTTTAGGATGAGTTTGGTTTAAGTATATTATCGCTCTATATGGCTTATTGTACCGCCACTTTGTCTTTATCGAACGACTTTTGGACCGTTTGCACTAGACCGAACGGTCTAGTTTGGAGTCCGCCGACTTGAGGGTTGGGATTGCCCGTCATGGTACCACTATATGCCCGAAACGCGGAAATCGTATCCCACACGCTCAAGTTTGATTGAAGAGCTGTCTTTGCGCGGACCGATAGGGTGTTTTGTAGCTGAAACGAACCCACCATCGCAGGAAGATGTGTTTTTCACTAAAGCACAAAAGGCGATGGCACTCGGTTTGTGATGCACCGAAACTCGTCCACTCGCGTGTCGAACGCCACGGCGCGGTCAGTAACGGCGTTCGAGGCATTTGCGAGTGGTCAACCAAATCAAGACCAGCGGACAGGAGAAAGACCAATGACAAGATCATGCCACGCTATGAGCAGCGGCTGGCTGTTTATCGTTGCGATAGGTTTGCTTTCGGGCCTGCCGGCGGGATTCGCCTCCGCCGCGAGCAACGACTCTTATGATGGGATGCTCTCGCTCCGGGCGGCGTACGACCAGCAGCAACCGGACGATCAAGCCGCCAAATCCGAAGAAGAGTGCGATGAGCCCGATCAGCGGCAGACGGGCTCGTACTACGACTTCCTCTGTACGACGAAATGTTTAAGCGGCGATTGGGGCGGTCATCGCACCAAGCTGGAAGAGCATGGCGTAAAATTCTCGCTTATTTTGACCAGCGGAACGTTCATGAACTTCAAGGGAGGCTTGGACACGGAGCGCGGCGTCATCAACTCCGGTGACGTGCGGGCCAACTTCTATTTCGACCTGGACAAAATGGGCTGGGTGCCTGATGCGTTCGTCTTCTTCCGCGCCAAAACATCGTGGAACAACGGCGTACGCCGCGACACCGGCTCGCTCGTTGCGGAAGAATGGGTTTATGGTAGCGGTGGCGATGAGAACGTGTACGTCGACAAGTGGTGGTACGGCCAGCGCTTCCTTGACGGAAAACTTGAATTTCGCATCGGTAAGCTGCTCACGCCGGCTGACCTGTTCGACCTCAATGCCTACGCGAAATATCCTTGGGACCAGTTCAGCAACGCCAACCTGAATCAATCTCCCATCGTTCCTCACCGCAAAGCGCTGGGTATCTACGGCCAATGGAAAATGTGTGATTGGGCGATCTTCCGTGCTGCTGCACTTGATGCGGACCAGACCGACAGCACGCTCGCTGCCGACGTAAAGCGCGCTCTTCACGGCGGAATCCGCTACATCGGCTTGGCCGAACTTGAATTCCAGCCGAAGTTCAGTTCGGCGAACGGCCCACTGCCCGGTGCGTATCGCATTGGTGGCTGGTACGACCCCAGGCACAAGACGATGATCTTCGAAGACACGCTCGGCGGGCGCTTGGCACCGCGGACGAAAAATAACGACATGGGCTGGTACCTCTCCTTCGATCAGCTTCTGTGGAAAGAAACCGACAAGTCCGACTGCAACCAAGGGCTGGGCGCGTTCTTCCGTTACAGCTTTGCGCAGAAGAACGTCAATCCGATCAACCATTTCTGGTCGATGGGTGCTCAGTACCAGGGCTTGATCCCGGATCGCAACAAAGACGTTTTCGCGTTCGGCGTCGCTCAGAGCATCATGTCGAGCACTTTGCGCGATCGCTCGAACAGCGGCAGCGACCGCGAGACGATCTACGAACTTTACTACGCGTACCACTTAACACCGTGGTGCATTATTACGCCTGATGTTCAGTACATCACATCACCGGGCGGAATCGGTGATACACGTGACTCGCTGCTCGGCGGCGTGCGAGTTCGGATTTCCTTCTAATATCTTGTTCAAAGGAGAAACCAAGATGAAGAACAAGAAGGCATTGGTGCTGGCCGCTGCCATGTTGAGCGGCATGTTGTTCCAGAGCAGTTGCTTCTCATTCAAAGACTTCCGTCGTGCATTCTACGCCGGTACCCTGGACTTCGCGGAAGCCTACACGTTCAACACGTTGGACGCGGTCGTACCCGGCGTGGATGAGTTTCTGAACGACGACGCGGAATAGTCATTAGTCATCAGCAACCGGCTGATTGACGGCAGAAATTCGAAACGGGGTCGGTGCTTACACCAGCACCGGTCCCCGTTTTTTGTTGTTTTAAGCTGGATCGTGAGCGTCAGGGTGTAGCGAAACGGTACCGTGTTTTGTACTGCCGGAAAGTCGACACTGAACGCTACGTTTGGATTGAAACGACTATAGCCCTCGCCAATGGTGCAGCACCCGGCCCACGGCCTACCGCGCCCACCGGCGGTTTCTGATGGAATCCGGATTTCTGGGTGCGGATGAGAACGAACTGGTCCGGTACGCCTACAGCCTCGCCAGCGCCAAGGGAAGCCACCACGGCATCGCCGACGAGGCCTGGACCCGGTTAACCCGCCGCGTCGTCCACGCTGCCGCCCACTACTTCCTCACCCGATACAAGCAATGGAAAAACAACCACCGACCGCTACAAAACACTACGGCATCAACACCTGATAAACCCAAATCAATACCGGCCAAACTGCGGCAGGTCGTAGGCCGGGTGCTGCGGCGTTCCATCTGATTAGACACGCCGGAACACCCGCTCACCGTCGGTCCCAATCTGTCGGTATCCGCCCCGGTTGAAGTACGCCCCTCACGCCTGTAGAATCATCCGGCACGAGACCTCGTATTTCACAGCCGGTCCCGCCGGTCGTCGGCGGCCCTGCTAAATACTGCCTACCGCAAGCGGATACGCGAACCTACGGTCCACAAAGCTCATGGCGAGAAAAAGAAAGAAGATCGGCGAAATCCTTGTTGGATGGGGCATCATTGACACCAGTGCACTTGCTGACGCCCTCAAATACGCCGAAGAACACCAAAAACGTGTTGGCGAAGCCTTAATCGAGCTCGAATTATGCAGCGAAGACGACGTCGCCAAGGCCCTCGCCACCCAGTTTGGCCTGGAATACATCGATCTCGACCGGCACACCGTCGACCACAACGTGCTCGATCTCATCCCCAACAATATCTCCGAAACCCACTTGGTCATCCCGCTGGCGGAAGAGGGTGAAAGTCTGAAGGTCATTATTACGGACCCGCTTGACCTCGAAACGCTCGACCTGCTCCGCTTCCGCCTCAACCGGGATATTATCCCCACTCTCGCGCCGGTTGCGAAAGTGAAGCGGTTCATCGACAAATTCGTCAACCCGACGGGCGACGAACTCTCGAAGACGATGGAGAGCATCGACCAGGAAGCGCCTGACGAGGACAAATCCGGCTTGAAGATCGAGGGCGAGGATGAGGACGAGGATGCTCCGATCATTCGTCTGGTCAATTTGATCATCACCGAGGCGGTGCATAGTCGGGCGAGCGATATTCACATCGAGCCGATGGGCGATCGCGTACGTGTGCGATACCGCATCGACGGCGTGTGTCTGGTCCGCGACGACATTCCGAAGACCAACCAAAATGCGGTGATCACTCGTTTCAAGCTGATGTCCGGCATTGACGTGTCGGAGCGCCGCATCCCGCAAGACGGCCGTATCAAGATGAAGATCGGCGGCGGGCAGATTGACTTCCGCGTCAGTGCTTGTCCGAGCTACCACGGCGAGAGCATTGTCCTCCGTATTTTGCGGCCTGACTCGGTGCAGGTTGGTGTTGAGGCTTTGGGTTTCGAGCCGGACAACTACGAGATGTTTCGCAAGATCATCTCCAGGCCTAACGGCGTATTCTTGGTAACCGGACCTACCGGATCGGGAAAAACGACCACGCTCTACGCCGCGCTCCAAGAATTGAATAGGCCGGACAAAAAAATTATCACAGCTGAGGACCCGGTCGAATACAACTTTACTGGCATGAATCAAGTGCAGGTGAACGAGGATATTAAGTTGTCGTTCGCTCGTATCTTGCGATCGATGCTGCGTCAAGCACCGAACATTATTCTCGTGGGTGAGATTCGTGATAAGGAGGTAGGCGACGTAGCGATTCAGGCCGCCCTGACCGGTCACCTTGTATTCAGCACGTTGCACACGAATGACGCCCCCTCGGCGATTACCCGATTGCTGGACATGGGTATCAAGCCGTTCCTGGTCGCCAGTGCGATTCAGGCGATCATGGCCCAGCGACTCATCCGCGTTATCTGCAAGGAGTGCAAGGATGAGAACGCCGCTCCCGATCCACGTACACTGAGGCTTTTGGGTTTCACGGAGGACGAGATCGAAAATCGCAGTTTCTATCGCGGCAAAGGCTGCAAACGTTGCAACGGTACGGGATATCGAGGCCGGCTGGGTATTTTTGAGATGGTGACGATGAACAGCGAACTGCGCGACTTAGCCTTCAACCGAGCTCCGACTACCAAGGTGCGCGACGCGGCGATGCGGGCGGGCATGCGATCGTTGCTGGATGACGGCAAGATCAAAATCGCCAACGGCGTAACCACGCCGGAAGAGCTGTTGCGTATCACCCAGGCGGAGGGGCTGGTTTCGTAGTGGAGCGAATGGCTTGCTCGCAGGCCGTTTCGCCGTTAGTCACGCTCAATCAAGGGCGGGTGTATTCGAGGGATTGATCGAGCATTTAGGCGATGAGGAACCGATTTTTGAGCGGGTCTGATCGTCACCAGATAGGGCAGTTTAAGGGACAGGCTGGCTTGGGCCGGCAAGGATTGACTTCATGGCAACCATCCACATAGATCGATTGCTGGAAACCGTGGTCAAGCAGGGGGCATCTGACCTCCACCTGACTGTCGGTCAACCACCGGTAATCCGCCTGCACGGCCACTTGCGCAGGCTTGAAACCAAAACCCTCACCCCTGAGGACACGACGGCGTTGATGAAGTCCATCACGCCCGAGCGTAACCAGCAGGAGTTGCAGGAAGAGGGCGGAACGGACTTCGGCTTTGCTTTTGGCGATATGGGGCGATTCCGCGTCGCCATCTTCAAGCAGAAGGGGAATGTCGCCTTGGTTTTGCGACTGATTCCCTACAAGATTCTGACCTTCGACCAGATCGGCCTGCCGCGAATTTGTCGCGCGTTGTGCCGACGTCCGCGAGGGATCTTCCTGGTCACCGGACCCACCGGTTCGGGCAAGACCACGACACTCGCGACGATGCTCGATTACATTAACGCCAATTTCGACCGCCACATTGTGACCGTCGAGGACCCCATCGAGTATTATCAGCAGCACAAAAAGTCGCTCTTTAACCAGCGCGAGGTGGGTGTTGACGTGCCGAGCTTCTCTGAAGCCTTGCGTCGCGTACTGCGACAAGACCCGGACGTCATCCTGGTGGGTGAGCTTCGAGACCTCGAGACGATGGAATCGGCGGTTCGTGCGGCGGAGACAGGCCACTTGGTCTTCTCCACGCTGCACACCACCGGTTGTCAGGGTACGGTAAACCGTATCGTGGACGCTTTTCCGCACGAACAGCAGGAACAGATTCGTGTCCAGCTTTCGATTAACTTGATCGCAGTGCTTTCGCAGGCGTTGATGCCTCGCGTTCCGAAAGGCATGGTCGCTGCGTACGAGTTCATGGTGGTCACGCCGGCTATCGCGAACCTTATCCGTGAGAACAAAACCTACCGTATCGACTCAGCGATTCAGACTGGTAAGAAGTACGGTATGCAGTTGCTCGATGAGCACCTTTGGAACCTCTACAAAGAGGGCACGGTCGAGGGGGCGGACGCGATCGACCGATCACGAAATCCGGGGGATATGCAGGACAAAATCGACGCACACCGTCGAGGCATAGAGATCAGCGCTGAGGAAGCCCGGAAGCAAGGCCAAAAAGGCGAGGGCGAAGAAGACGATGACATTGATGATATTCAGTTGCGAACATGAGTGAGACGACCCCAAAATCCGAAAAGAAGGCGGACCGACCCGCCAGGAAAATGCCGTCCGTCGATCAACTCCGCGGGCGACAGCTTGGGCGTATCCTCATCAAAATGGGGAAGATCAAACGCTCCCAAGTCCACGAGGCGTTGGAAATCCAGAAAGAACGTCGAGGTCCGATCGGCGGCATTCTCGTCGAGCTTGGTTACATCACAGAAGACGATTTGAATCTGGCTCTCGCCGCACAAAGCGGCATGGAGCAGGTCGACGTCACCAAAATCGACATCCCCATCGAAGTGGTGTCGTTGATGACCTCGCAGATGGCCAACACGTATCAGGTCGTGCCGTTCGAACTCAACTCCGAAAAGAACGAGCTTTGGATCGCGCTGAGTGACCCGGAGAACTTCCGCGCGACTGACGACTTGCGAACGATGTTGGGTTACATCATCAAGCCGTATATCTGCCCCGATAAGGACCTGCAAAGCGCACTTGAGCGCTATTACCCCGAGGGCGAACAGGATTCCATCACCGGCATCATCGACGAACTCAGCGAAGATGAAGACCTTGCCGCCTTCCGCGACCGCGGCGACAGCATCGACCTGGCTGAGCTGAAGGAAATGGTCGAGCTCAACCCGGTGAAGAAACTACTGAACTTGGTGTTGTTGCAGGCGATCAAGAACAAAGCGAGCGACATCCATTTCGAGCCGTTCGAGGACGAGTTCAAAATGCGCTACCGCATCGACGGTGTGCTTTACGAAATGGTGCCCCCGCCTCGTTACGTTGCGTTGGCGATCTCCTCGCGTATCAAAGTTATGGCGAACCTGGATATTTCGGAGCGCCGTCTCCCCCAGGACGGCCGAATCGAGTTGCAGCTCAAAGGCGCGCCCATCGACCTTCGTGTCTCGGTTTTGCCTACGATGTTCGGCGAGAGCGTCGTGCTTCGTGTTCTGGACCGATCCGCGATTCAGTTAAGCCTGGACAAAGTAGGTATGCGGGATGATGAACTCGACATTTTCCGTCAGCTCATCAAAAAACCGAACGGTATTTTAGTCAACACCGGACCGACCGGTTGCGGCAAAACCACGACGCTTTACGCAGCGTTGCAGGAGCTCAACAGTCCGGACATCAAGATTCTTACCGCTGAAGATCCGGTCGAATACGACATCGACGGCCTGATTCAGGTCCAAGTTCGTCCTCAAGTAGGACTTACGTTTGCAAAGGCACTGCGTAGCTTCCTTCGTCAGGATCCTGATATCATCCTCGTGGGCGAGACGCGCGATATTGAGACAGCCCAGATCAGTGTTCAGGCTTCCTTGACCGGACACCTGGTTCTTACAACTCTTCACACGAACGATGCCCCCTCGGCGATTGCCCGATTGCTGGACCTCGGTCTGGAGTCATTCTTGATCACGGCGACGCTGGAAGCCGTGGTCGCGCAGCGACTGGTTCGTCGCATCTGCGTGAATTGTAAAACAGAGTACAAGCCGAGCGAAGAGCAGCTATTGCAGTTGAACATCGACCCGCAGGAAATCGGCGATCGGTCGTTCTTCTACGGAAAAGGCTGCGATTACTGCAACAATACGGGTTACCGTGGTCGAATGGGCATCTATGAAATCATGGTGCTCGACGATCCACTTCGCGAGCTCATTATGCGTCAGGCTTCGGCGTCGGTGTTGCGTCGAGAGTCGGTGAAGCGGGGCATGAGAACGCTGCGCGAGAGCGGGCTGTTGGCCATTTATGACGGGATCACGACGATCGATGAGGTTGTGAAAGAGACTATCATGGAAGATTAGGGTGAGCTTTTTGTTCATCGGAGTTTCCGAGGTAGAAAACACACAGCCCGAAGATATAGTTGGATTGTTGCCACAGTAATATGCCGCGAGCGTGACCAGCGTTCGAGTTATTTGGGTAGTCACAAAGCCAGTATGGGACTCGGGGTGAAAGTCCTCGCCGGTTGGCTTTGTTTGATGTATTTTTCGAGTTAAAGGGGATCCTTGATGCCGACCTACGCATACGAGGCTATGAACCAAGCCGGTCACGAGGTCAAGGACGAGATCATAGCCAACACGACCGAGGATGCGTTGGCTAAGATCAAAGCGCTTGGCTACTTCCCGACCAAGATTCGCGAAAAAGGTGGTGCGAAGGCCCAAGCCGCAAAAAAGGCCGGCGGCGGAATTGCGATTGGGTGGGTCAGCCGGCAGCAATTGACGCAGTTTACTCGTCAACTGTCTACGCTGATCGATGCCGGTCTACCGATTCTGCGAAGTCTCAACATCCTGGAAGAACAGCAAAAGCCCGGCAAGCTCAAGACTGTGCTCCGCGCCGTTGCCGAGGATATCGAGGGTGGTGCGACGCTTTCCGAAGCGTTCGCCAAACACCCGAAGGTCTTTAACCGCCTTTACGTGAACATGGTCGCGGCGGGTGAAACCGGCGGTGTTTTGGATACGATTTTGCAGCGTTTGGCGGAATTTATGGAAAAGGCGGCGAAGCTGCGCAGGCAGATCGTCGGTGCGATGATTTACCCGGTCGTGGTCGTTTGTTTCGCGTTCGCGATCGTTGGCGGAATCATGTACTTCGTTATTCCGAAGTTCAAGGACATTTTCCTCGATTTCGAATGCGAACTGCCCGGTATCACCGAGCTGTTGATTGGCATGTCCGACTGGTTCGTAAACGGGAGACCGCCTGGCATCATTGTAATTATCGGTGCGCCGATTGTGGGGTTTCTCCTTTACAAGCTGATCCGGTCTTCGCAAGGAGGGAGGTTCGTGACCGACACGATCGGCATGAAGCTGCCAATTTTCGGTAAGCTGATACAAAAGAGTGCCGTGGCGCGATTTGCGAGGACGCTCGGCACGCTTATTACCGCCGGTGTGCCGATTCTTGAGGCGATCCTGATTACGAAGGAAACGTCAGGTAACGAAGTCTACGCTCGCGCCATGCAGTCGGTCCACGATTCGATCCGTGAGGGCGAATCTTTCGCCGCGCCGTTGAGGTCTGCCAAAGTGGTCGATGGTCTGGTTGTCAATATGGTCGCGGTCGGCGAAGAAACCGGTGAACTTGACCAGATGTTGATGAAGGTCGCCGACAACTACGACGAAGAGGTCGAGGTGCTCGTTGCGGGTCTGGTTTCGCTGCTCGAGCCGATTATGGTTCTTTTCCTCGGCGGCATGGTCGGTTTTATCGTCATTGCGCTCTTTATGCCGCTGGTCAAACTGATGGAAGCGGTGTCCTAGGGCACAGGCGGGGTTATCGACAGGCCGGCGCGCTTGGAAAAGCGCATGCCGGCCTTTATGTTCGGTATTGGGAGCGAGTCATACGAGCCGCCGGCTCTTTGACCGCGAAACGAGAACGCAAGCCGCCCGGCGGGGCCCTAATGAGGTCGATTCGTCGCGCGTGCCAGGGATGCAAAATCATGAACCAAAAGAAACACAACAGAGCGTCTGGTTTCACGCTGGTCGAATTGCTCGTGGTGATTGCGATCATTGCCGTTTTAATCGGGTTGTTGTTGCCCGCGTTCGGCGTGATGAAAGAAAAAGCCCGCGAAGCCAGCACGCGAGCCCAGTTCGCCTCCCTTCGCGAAGGGCTGACGATGTTCCGTTCGGAAACGAACCTCAGCGGAACCTACCCACCTTCGCGCAGCGATAACCCTGGCGATCAACTCGTCATCGTCAATCCGCTGGACGACACAAACGGGAGCGATGAGGTGACCATCTCCGGTGCGCACTTGCTGGTGCAGGCAATGCTTGGATCGGATCAGCTAGGCCCGCCGGGCTTCAAGGATTTCAGTTCGCCTCGCGACCACAAGTGGTGGAACGATACCCACGCTGCGGCAGGCGGCGCCTATGAAGTCGATCAGGCGTCCGGCGAGACAGGCCGTGCTCGCTACGGCGGCGGCTTTGTCGATGACAAAATGCGATCCAAAGTAACCACCGTGGAACTGCTCGATGAAAACGGCTCTTTGCGAAACATGAACAGCGCCGGCGCCCATTGGACGAACGACGACGAAACTCGTGATCTGCCGCTGTTCGTCGACGCATGGGATACGCCTATTTTATACTACCGGGCAAATCCCGCTGCGAAGCGGATGCTGTCTGATCCGAGCGGTAATCCGCCGACTCCCGGCATATTCGATCAGCGCGACAACGCCATCATTACGGGCACGGATGCTTCCGGGGCAGCTTATACGGGTTTGGATTTCGGCGCGGGCGACCTGGACAGCACTCCCGGCCAATACCATCAGATCTACAAGCTTAATGGCGCGATTCCGGATGCCGTTCCCACAATTAATAATGGTGTGAACCAAATTTATACGGTTCAGGCCTTCGATTACTCGTTTGCTCGTTTCATACTCGATCCCTCGATCAAGAGCAGGAATACGCCGGTGAATAAGGACACTTACCTGCTGATCAGTGCGGGGCCCGATCTCGTATACGGGACGAACGACGATGTCACCAATTGGACCACGAGGGACTAATGATTCTCCAATCACCTCGCTCAAACCGAGCCAATGCGCGAAGCTCGTTGCGTCCAGGTTTTACGCTTATCGAGCTAATGGTTGTCATCGGAATCATAGTGGTTCTGATAGCCGCCGTTGTGACCGGTGGAAGTGCCCTTATGGAGCGAGCCCGCGTTAGCAGCACGCGCGCGACGATGGAAGTTGTCAGCACGGCGATTGATCAGTTTGCTCGCGAGGAACCGCCCCTGACCAAATCGAGACAGCGTGACGGATCGAACAACTTGTTCACCTACGCTGATCGGTTTGGTGTTTATCCGCCGGATGCCTTGGGCCTATTCTCCGACGAGGGCCTCACTGGCGATTCTGCAACCGGGCGCTCGCTCGCGCCAGGCGGGGCGACGGTGGTGCCCGATCCCACGAGTGCTCAGTACCCTCCGTTGAGTTACACACGGTCGGAGGATTTGGCGCCCGCAGAATTGCAACTCGAACATCGTGACATCGCCGCCATGTGGCTGGCGATTCATCTGTACAGCCCGGCGGGTCGAGAGATTTTAAGTCAGATTCCCAAAAAGCACCTTGCCGAAGGAGCGATCGACTCCACAGGTAAACCTGCGCAGTTCCTGGATCGTGACGGTGACGGTCAGTGGAGCGGGGGCGGCGATGATTTGGCGATCCCTTGGATCGTTGATGAGTGGGGGCATCCACTCGCGTACTACGCGCACCGCAGCTTCAACTCAGCCAATCCAAGTCAAACGGATTCGGAGAACGATCCGGGCGAGTGGAGTCCGGCTTCCTCGGCGATGATCCGTATTAATGATGGCAAGCCGGTTCTTATGTCGTTCGGACCGGATGGCGATGTGCAGCTCAGCGCGGAGGTTTTGACCTCGGATCCAACGGTCCGGTTGCATCGGGACTGGGTAGATGGGGCCAAGGTCGACAACGAATACAACAAAGACAATATCTACGTGGATGCTTCGCTGCGGGACAGGCTGCTGGAAGGGGGCAACTAATCATGTGCATGCCTTCTGCGAGCTGCAGGATAAGGCGAAGGGGGGATTCTGCGGCCAGGCGGTCGACAGGCTTCACTCTGACGGAGATGGTGATAGTCGTTGCGATTATAGTTGTGCTGATCAGCATCGTTCTGCCGTCGGTCAGCCGTATGTGGGACTCACGCAAAATTGCAGATGCCCAAAGCACCGTGCGCAATGCCCTGACGTTAGCCAAGCGGTACGCGCTCGAACCTGATGGTACGGAAACGGGTGTGCTGTTTGTTTTGGACGGCAGCGGCTCGCAGCGGCTTTACATCATTCACCAAGAGGCCCAGCCGATTCCGGCAGGCACGCCGACGGCGTTGATCGCCTCCGAGACCGCCCGGGCGAACCGCTCATCGAGCAATCGCTTTGTCCTGGGTGAAGAATCCTACGAGTTGCCCGTTCCATTTCGCGTCCTCCCCCGCTACGTGGTGGAAGACGAAGGGGACTATTCCTCGGAGTTGCGCTACAAAGCGTTCAATGAGGAGGAATTGGCGAGCGACACTTTTCCGGATTCCACCGCCTCGCAGTGGCAGGAACCGCAGCGTCACCGCAACTACTTTACGATGATTTTCTCGACTGAAGGGCAACTCGAGCTTGGTCGTGACGTACTGATTCATGACGCCCCGGGTGTGGGTAGTCAGAATCCGCCCACCGGTGAACGAACAGGTCTGCCGGTCAGCGCCGCCGTGGCCAAGTACTTCTTGCGGCATTCTCAAAACGGCGCGAATAGTGTGGAACTTGACCCTGAGGGAACCGGGTACGAATTGAGAGATGTGATTGCGGATTCCAACGATGTCGCAATCAACTTTGTCTCCGTCGATGGTTTGATCCTCTACGACAACGATGCGTTTTCACAAATTCTTAATATGACGGCCAAGCGGGAAATGCTGATCGAAACGGGTATCCCGTACTATGTGGTAGGACCTTCTTCCGCGGTTGTAGCTGGTCCGATTGGCGAGAATACGGAGGGAGCCTGATGACGCGACCCACAAGTCAAGATGCGGGTGCGGGGGTGGCATTGATGCGCTCGAGCGTTCGTGGCGGATTCTCGCTGGTCGAATTGATGATTGCGCTGGCTATTCTCGGCTTCGGCATGATACTCGCCGCCACGATGTTCCCCGTAGGTTGGATGCGAGCTCGTGAACTCAACGAGCATACGGTTATCACTGCGGCGAGTAACAACGCCCACGCGAAGTTGGCTATGCTGCTCAATCCGTCCGATCCCGGGCTGTCCGGCGCGGAATTCGCAGGCGACCTCATCTTCGATGGCGAGTTTCCGTACCAGACGCTGCAGAAAATGGTCTTTGAGAGCGACATGCGCGTGCATCAACTGCACATGCAGAATATGGTGATTGGCCAGTCACGCGCATTTGTGAATGAGAATCCTTGGCGGCTTGAGGGTGTGGACGCGGTTAACGACCTTAGCGGTCTCAACCCGGACATTCGAGCCAAACTGCTTTTACCCGAGTTCACTACCCGGTCATTTTATACACCGCGTATTTTGTTCCATGAGCGTTTGTATCCACCGCTATCACGGCGTTCGAGTGCGGACCTTACGCAGGTTGACGAGATCTGGGATCAGAGTTTTGATGGTCGCGTATATAGTTGGGCTGCGTTTCATCGCTTGCGTAACCCCATCGGACCTCGCTGGGACGATCCGAACCTGACTGATGAGCAAAAACTCGCGCTAGCTTCTGAGGCTGCCGCGGACGCGCGAGTTTTCGATATGTATTACGTGGCGCTGCGCAGGCCGCGAGCGACCTATCGCTATGCAGTGCAGAACCCGGCTACAGCACCGAACCCGAACAATCGCGGTGCGTTTGCCCAGGCTCCCATGCCTTTAAATGCTTCGGAGGATGTCGCGCTCCCCACTGCTTGGCGAGCACAGATTCTGTTCCCGGAAGAGACGGACGCGTACTCATGGAAGACCGAATTCGGCGACAATCCACCAGATGATTACATCCCGCCAGCCGGTGTTTATACCGAAGTGACTGTGGATGGGCAGGGTAAGGACTGGGTTCCGGAACTCTTCCAAGTGGGTTCCGTTCTGATCGATGAAGTAAACGGACTGGTCTACACCGTGACGGATCGCCGGATAAATGCGAGCGATGAAGATCGGGCTGTGCTCACGCTCGATCGTGAAGTTTTCCTCGAAGACATCGATGACTCAGCCGAGATCGATCCCGTTCCTTTAGCGGGCAACTTCCGGGTTGATCCGGACGAGTTCAAGCGTGTGGTTTGGGTCTTTCCTCCACCCGTTCTGGATCGTGCCGGCCTGGGCGATCAGGGTGCCTTGACGTTCCAGGGCAAACAGCCTGTGGTTGGGATCGAAGTAAAAACCTTGTCTGTTTCGCCGTCGAACTAGTTCGCTACGGCCGAGTGTAGGGTCAATTGCTGTGGTTACTTTTGGCCCGAGTACTAGTCAAGTGACACACCAAAGGGGCTTGGTGGTCTAAACGGTTCTGAACAAAGCGGAACGTCGAGAGTGAGTTTCTTCATGCGAAACTCATCATCGAATGCCAGACCTGACTAGGGCTTGTTTGGTAACTGTGGGGTTATGTGGTCGTCGCCTCTCCCAGGGTTGCAATCGCGCTAGAGTGTTCCGGTAATGTGGCGCATCGGTCGTTTCGCGGAGTGGCGCCTGGACTGACATTTGCCCATCGCAATAATGAGAATGCGGGTGTTAAAGAGCCCGTTGAACCACTTTGAAAGCGGTCGGAAAGACAATGCGTAAAGTGATTATACATAATAGCTTAGCGAATCGTCACATCCTGCGAAACAGGCGTACTGCGTTCTCGTTGGCGGAATTGATCGTTGCCGTTGGCATTTTGATCTTGATGTTGAGTCTTGCGGGTCAGGTTTTTAGCCTCACAGCCCGATCAACAGGACAGGCGGCCGCTTTGACGGACGTGCATCAGAACCTTCGCGCGTTTGAACGGACCTTGCGGGATGACTTGCGTTCGGTCAGACCTGGAGAGTCTGTACTGTTCATCCAGGCCCGCCCGGTGAAAGCCTACTGGCAACAAGCGGGGATTGACGCGGACGATGATAATGATCCGCTCAACGGCTACCCTCATCCTCAGGATCCCGAGCGAGAGTGCGTGACCTGCGATAACGTACTTGCCCCGCCGCGGGCGGATAAGATGATGTTTTTCGCTCCCCGTAAAACAAACAGCGCGGTATTTGAAAATACGACCGCGCAAGCGCAGCAAATTGTTTATGCGCACGGCAATCTGGGGGAATACATTTCCGGTGGCCAGGGTAAATTGACTTTTGATTCCAATCCGGACGCATTTCCGTTGTTGAATTCGCAGGATGCGAGTCCGGTTGCGGCTAGCACGTGGCATTTGGCTCGTCGCAATCTTTTGCTGATGCCTGTCGAACCTCCTTCGGCCGATGTTAATGGCCTTCGTTGGGCGAATAGCTTGTGGGAAGACGGTGAAGGTGGTGACGACACGATCAGCGTGCTCAAGGGCACCGTCGATGTGGTCGGCAACTTTTCATTCGAGAACTTGGTGCTGCAACCTGCGGATCCGGGTTTGATACCTTTGCAGCTTCCTCAAGCTTTTTATGACTCGACCGGTACGATAACGCCGCTCTACTCGCGTAGCTCACTCGATCTTACTCCGCCGGCGAGGAAGGCGTCGACGCTTGGGCACTATTTTTTGCCGAATTGCGCTTCGTTCAAAGTCGAGTGGGCGCTCGATCCGAACAGCACATTTGTGGGGGGGCGGTTAGATTACGAGCGGGAGCTTATCTGGATCGATCCGGGCGGAGGTGTGTGGGTGGACGATCAAGAGTACAACCCGCTTAGGGAGTTGGAGGCGGCCTTTGCGGATGCATCGCAGAACGGGCCTGGCGATCGTTTCCTCAAACTTCGCGAACTGCTGGCGACCGGCGTTAATTCGCCGCAAAACGCCGCGACCGGTTTTGACGGTCTTCAAGAGTACACGTTGCTTTCGCGTTTCCGGGATAATCCCGAGTGGCGCTTTGATGAGGATGGCGGCAAGACATACACAAACGTCTTTCTAGCCAACCGTGCCGACGCGGGTGTGTATCAAGACACAGGCCGAATCGAGCTGCTGTCGGAGGATATTTTTCCGGCGGCCATCCGTGTGACGGTCGACGTGTATGACAGCGATAACCGGCTTGAAAGACCTGTCCGTCACGTGATGGTCGTACCGGTCGGTCGCTAACCGGGCGGTTGTGCCCCCAGTTGGCATTGAATTCGCGCGGCCGGCAGGTCTTGGGGAGTGGGTAGAGATGGGTATGTTTAGATGCCCGAGCCAAAGATTGAACTATCATCGGTTTTAGCCGTTTTTGTCTGAGGATTGGTAGTATGACGATCAGGTTGAAGAGAAAGCAGCGGTTCGCTCGCAGGCTCGCCCATGGTACGCGTCGGCGGGGTTCGGTGCTGATTCTTGTCACCGCCCTGCTTGGCATGTTGTTTGTGATGGGCGTGGCTTTTATGGGCACGATGAACTTCTACGCTGAAACGATCGACTCCGAACGTAGTCAGGCCGGCACGGAGGGCGCGGTGGACGGCGTTTTCGAAGAGATCGGGACGTTGCTGGCTGCCAACCTGGTTCCGAATAAGAGCGTGCCGTTCGGTGCGGGTGATCTTTATGGTGGTTCCGCGGTTGCGTTTGCGGAATTGCCAGGCTACCACAATATCTTCAGTTCGCTTGAACCCGATGCCGGTGTTTTTCAAAGCAACGGGCAAGTTTACCAGTATCAAAGTTGGTTAACGGACATCCCTTCATTGCAAGAAACTCGATTCTACGGGTCGAAGTATAAAAACGCGCCGCTGTTGATTCCCGCCGGTAGCACTGGCGCTTTCAACGGCATGCCTACGTTTGGCCTGAGTGGTGAAGACTGGATTGGTCAGCGACTGATCGACGCCGATGGCGATGGCATTGGCGATTCATTCGAGTTTAATGTGAGCGAAGGCTTGGATTTGTCTGAGGCGCAGTTAAAAGAGCTTGCCAAAGCGCTCAACCCAGAAGGCCGTGAAGACGGCGACGTCTTCATGGGGCTTCGGATTTTGCCCCATGGCGGAATGGTAAACCTCAACGACGCGCATCCGCTGCTTGTGCAGAACATCTTTCCGTTTGACCAGGTGACGCATGGTCCGTCCCAGCCCGACGCGCGGTTCTATTCGTCGCAAACGGAAGAGCCTTTGCTGCGACGTCGTAACTTTCTTCCGCCGCGCATCGTTCCTCCATCCAAGCTTCACGGCAATATGTTCCTGGAGTCGGGGGGCGACAGTGATGGCAATGGTGATTTTTCACGAATGTTGTTTCCGTTGAATGAGCGCGTGTTCGAGGGCGAGCATCGTTATTATCCGTTCAGCTATACTGAAATGGTTGATCCAAACGCTTCTGACGGCGCAATGTTGTGGGGTGCGCGAATGTCGTTCGACTACATCGAGAAGCGTAACCAGGATTCGCTTTGGAACGAGTATGACAGCAGGCATCTGGCAACCACGATCAGTCATGATGATTTGCTTGCCCGCGGCGCGGTCGGCCGCAAGGTACTCAACGATGACACGACGTTGCGAGAGGTTCGTCAGATCAATGTTCTTTCGGAGATGCTAGCCGTTGCGGAACAGTTGGGACCTGAAGGTGTTGATTATGTGCCCTTCGAGTACGTGCGGTACCCGTTCGATCTGGGGGATCAGGATTGCGAGAATCCCACAAACTGCAACTTGGATCCGCGTCAGGGCAGGCTTCAGTTGTCCTTGCCTTACCTGGACCGGATTGCGCCCGAGTGGCAGACCGACATTAGCGATAAACGTTTTATCGCACACCTCATCTACGATGTGTTTGTGGTGATGCTCTATAACGCTTCCGGTGCGGAGTGGGAAGATCAGTTCAGCGAGCAGGATTCTTCGAGCTTCACTTGCGAACCCCATGAGTATGAAGTACAGGAGCCTAGTTTAGATGATCCGGATGTGACAGTTTATGCCTGTTATGATCGTCAGCTCCGCACCGTTACGGATAACTCCACCAAACCACCACAGATCAAGCCTAAGCACAATCATCGCCTTGCGAATATCACGCGGACGGCGGCCTCGTTGACGGCGAACTTGCTTGATTTTGTAGATACGGATGAGTCGCCCACGCGAATCGAATTGCGGCCGGTCGATTTCAGCTACCCCGACAGCGTGGGGCGCTGGAAGCGGCAGGATATCGCGTTCGCGCCGGCTGGCGGATTCGTGGATCGTACTTATGTCTACGGTTTGGAGCGGCAGCTCTTCATTACTGAAGTGGCGGTCGATTACGGGACGGATCCGATTGTGCCTGGCGAACCGAACGAGGGGTATGCGATTGAATTGTTCAATCCCAATGACGCTACGTTGACCCTTGCACCCAACGTGTGGTCGGTCCGTATCAACGACGAATTTGGCGAATACGGTGGAGTGCCCGGTTCTTATTTGTACACGCTTCCCGGGTTGGAAGTGCCCGCTTACGGTCGCGTTGTTATCCGGTGGAACCCGTTGGCTTTTTCACAGAGTGGATTTGGCATCAGTCCGTCAGCTACAATTTTGGAGGCGCCGGTTTCGCCGGCGTTGACTTTGATTGAAGGCGATATTGTCTATTTGACACGGAAACAGGACTACCTGAATCCCATTGATGGTTCGATCGAAACCGACGAGATTGTCGTCGATCAGTTTGAGGTAAACACGGGTAATCAGTATTTCGCGCAGATTGCTCCCGGTGTTTCCGGCCTACAGGTCTATCATTACAGCCAGGAGAGGCCTAACTTCGGCCCCCCAGACAATGACAACCCGACCCGTCCCTGGTACGCGGCGTTGCCTGCTAAGCGCGGCTCGATTGATCATGCGAGCGAAGCTCACTCGCTGGGAGCCCCGCTAAGTGCGACTATAGATGCAGAGCGTAAACCTGTTGAAGTACGTTTTGCCGGCACCGGGGAAATGAAGACGGCGTTTCCGACTACAGGATCGCTGCTCATGCTCATGCGGTATGCGAGTCGTTCCTGGTCTGAGCGGAATTTGTATATCGATGACGATTTGATCGGTTATACGCCGCAAGTCGGAAATCTGCTTCGGAGTCGTTTGGCGTGGACGTCGCATCTAGCTGGCAGGGAACGGACCCGCAGTACTAGCGGTGTTGGGTACACGCTCGTGGAAAGGCAAATTGACAACGGACGGATGCCGGTATTTGATCGTGGGTACAGCCATCACGAAGACCAGCGGATTTCTCAGCAGAACAAGCACAACGACGATCCTTCGGGGCAGGTGGACATTATGCCGCCTGGAGACCTCAACAACCTGCCGTGGGGGCAGCTTGTGTTTGATTATTTCACGGCCTTGCCACTTTCGAGTCCCGGTCCGTATCGCGATCGGCCTTCCAGTCAGCCTGATGTGGATCATGCTGCCGGACCTCGCGTGGATATGAATGGGTTGCGTGTACACGGTCGGATCAACATCAACGCGGCGCCCATTCCGGTATTGGCGGGATTACCCCTCATGCCTGCCAATTCGTTTATCAACTGGCCGGTTTCCTGGCAGAGTCGTCTCGCCGCCGCGGCGGGCTTGGATACGACAAATCCTGCATTGGGTACGCCGCTGGGGTACGGTCGGGCGAAGGCGATTGTTGCCTATCGCGATCAACGCGAGTTGTTTGATCTTGGCGATACGACGGGTAATTACAGCACGTATCGTGGCTGGAAAGCTCCAAACGGCAATATGTTTTTCCGTCGTGGAACGGGCTATTTGAGCGTGGGCGAATTGTTCAATGTACGCAACCGCGATGCGACGATTGATCAAACGACCGGTGTTTCTGAGATGCGTATGGACCGCGGCTATGCGGAGCAATCGGATTATTTGTCTGCGATAGCGACGATGGTTGTTTTGGGCGATTGGGTATCGGTGCGGTCGCATGTGTTCACGATTTATGGCGTGCTTCGCGGTGAGGCGGATCAGACAATCGGTGATAACTCGATGGATGAGTCGAGGGCCGAAGTTCTTCGGCAGCAGGATATTGACTCCCGGGCGATTCGATTCCAGGAGACTGTGGATCGACTACCGGTGTTTACGGGCGAACGATTGCCCGCGCACGTTGGCGAGCGTGTGATTTCGAGTTACAGCGATGCGCTAAACGACTAGAGCAAGCTCTAATAACGTATAATGTTCCGGTTGCATGATGGAAAATACGCCGATGGACGTTACAAATTAACTGAAGCTGCTTGCAGGAACGGGTTGCGGTACGCCGTTCGAAAAATTCCCAAGGTCCAGCGGTGTCCTGCAAAAAATTTAGCGGCGGATGTCAGGCATCGGTAAATCGTTCAGTTAGATACTGATAGGGGTGCTGCAAGAGTATAAAGACAATTTTCACGGCGAGGGACGGCAGCGCCCATTGAAACAAGTGGGGGGGCTGCCTCCCTCGTTTTTTTTCCGGCGACGGGTGTGTTATAGGCCTTTCCGTGGCGGAATCGATGGGGATTAGGGTTTTTCGGCTTTTTCGTAAGTGAACGATATCTGCTGGGGGACGAAAGTAAGTTTGGATTATCGGATGATTTTGAAGCCGTAAATAGCGGATTGCAGTGTCAAGAAGGTACCCCGGCAAGCCGATTGCCCTCATAGAGATACGCTTTGCATTGGTTGGTCCGCTACCCGGGCTTGGTTTATCGGGACCTTGGCAGTATTGCTTCTGCTGGATTGCAATTGGGCGTTCGTAGCGGAGGTCATTGGCCAGCTTATGTAAAGGGCCAGATTAGTATAGTCAGAAACTGGTAAACACGTTGGTAATGCGAAAAAACGTGGATATAATGGGGCGAACCCTAGGAGGGGAACCGGGGTAATCGGTACCGTGTCGTATCGTCACCTTTTGGCGATCACGGTACTTCCGCATTGCGAGATCATCCACCCCACTCCCTCGCACTCTTAATCAATCGGAGTTGAAGCAACGATGCGCGTACTCAACAAGTATGGTCACGTGTGGATGGTGATGTTAGGAATCGTCGTTGGCTGCCCGCTGTTTGCGATGGCGGAAACCGACGAGCCGGCACCGACGAGTCCGGAGGCAAATGGCGAAGTAGTGTTCTTGGCGGAAACGCTGACACTCGAATCGCGCTCGGATTGCAGTACGATTGGCGCGATCGAGTTTGGCGGCAGCGGTAGCAACCGTTACCGCGGCGATGCATTCCTGCTGGATCAGGATGCACTGCTTGAATCTTTCAGCATCAACCTGCGGCTTACCAACGGTCAGCAGATTGACTTGTATTTCTACGTACACGAGAAGCTCGACAGTGGTCTTTGGCAGCGTATTTGGCCTGAAGATGGCACGGAAGTGATTCTTAACGCAGTGGGTACCGGCGCGGTTGCTTCGTATTCTTCGGGTCCGGTGTTGGACGAAAACAGTCAACCGTTGCAGTTGCTGGATGGTCGTTCGTATGCGTTGGGGGTTGCGTGGGCTTCTTCCACTGTTACTTACTGGTATGACAACGTTCCGTCTAACTTCTACCCGCAACCTTTCGAGAGGGGTCAGGTTCTCGGTGGTGCGGCCGTGAGCCTTTCACCGCCGATCCAGGATCCGGTCAACATCTTCGTGTGGAGCGGCGGCGCGTACTCGATTGAGGTTTGCTTCAGCCCGGATCCCGGCGCTTGTTGCTTTTTAGACGATTCCTGTGCGGATGATCTCGATGCGACTGGTTGCTTGGATGCCGGCGGTGAGTTTGGTGGACCGTTGACGCTTTGTGCCGATACCAGTTGCCCGTTGATCACGTGGGCGTGCTGTTTGCCCAACGGTACCTGTAACGAACTTACGCAATTTGTCTGCGAAACCACGGAAGGTGGCGTGTGGAAAGAGAACATGGATTGTGCTGATGATCCCTGTTCGCCACGCGGTGCCTGCTGCACGGATAACGGTTGTGTGGACGATGTGACCGCTACACAGTGTACTGCCGAGCCGGAAGGCTTTTATCGCGGCGATGGCACGCTTTGCACCGACTTCCCAGGTTGCAACGCGGGCGGCTGCTGTTTTGACGATCAGTGTGTGATTCCCCTCAGCAAGACTTCCTGCGAATCGCAGGGCGGCGTGTACCTCGGTGACGCATCCCTTTGCGAGGAAACAAGTTGTATGCCCACCGGGGCCTGCTGCATGGGTACGCAGTGCGCTGACGGAGTTTCGGAGGATGAGTGCGTCAATACGCTTTCCGGTACATACCGTGGTGCGGGGACTGAGTGCGCGACAATTACGCCTTCCTGCGGTCGCGGTGCGTGTTGCACGCCCTCAGCGGGATGCGTCGACAACATTCTCGAAAACAACTGCCTCGTGCAACTGGGCGGCATTTGGCAGGGTGATTCAACGGTTTGCGAAGAGCTTCCCCAGCTTTGCCCGGGACAGTGCTGCTGGGGGCAGCCCGATGGCGCAAATTGCAGCGAGAACTTCTCGCCGGAATTCTGTGACGAGCTTCCGTTTGGGACGTTTATCGGTTACGTCGATCAATGTACCGATGATCCCTCGCCGTGTCCGGTCGATTCCGCGGATCAGGGCGCATGCTGCATGCCGAATTCCAATTGCGTAAATTCGACGCAATCAGCTTGTCAATCGCTGGGAGGTGACTTTAGTCTGGGGATGGATTGTTCGGAAGTGCCGTGTGCTCAGTGTGATGAGCCGAGCGATTGCAACGACAGCGATCCTTGCACGACGGATGATTGCGTTGGTGGTTTCTGCGTGAATACGCCGCTGGATTGTGATGATAGCAACCCATGTACGATCGATGTTTGCAGCGGCGGCAATTGTTTGTACTTCGACGTTGCCTGCAATGACAACAACGCCTGCACATTCGATTCGTGTGATGAAGCAACGGGTGATTGTATGCACGATCCGATCGATTGCGATGACACGATATTCTGCAATGGCATGGAGAGTTGCGTACCCGCGATCGGTTGTATTCCGGCTGAAGAATTCCCGTGCGAGCCCCGACAGGTTTGTGACGAGGGCAATGAGCAGTGTCTCGGCGGTGGGGACATGGACCAGGATGGCGACGTCGACCTGTACGATTTCGAATTGTTCATGGGTTGCTTTAACATCGCGCCGATTGCCCCCGAATGCGAGCAAGGCGACATCAATGACGACGACGTGATTGACCTGAACGACTTTAGCATTATGGCCGGCGATCTGGTGGGACCGGCTGCGTAGCGTCAAAATATTTTGCAAATGTGAACAACGGGCTGTGAGCTTCTTCGTGAGGTTTGCAGCCTTTTTCATTCCTGTCTGGAAACAAACAGATACCCGGTGCCCATGAAGGCTCGGGTACCTGTTCGCCTACGTCGAACTGTTGGAGTTTGCCTGATCAATCTTCTTCCGGCTGATTAGTGACTGTAATTGTCACCATACCTCCTTCTTCGAGGGGAGGATCGCCGGGTTTTGCGCTGAGCTCGATGTTCTCGACAGTGACCACGGCGGTCTCATCGTCTTGTTCAACCGTGATGTCAGCGCTATCAACGATGACTTCACGGCCGTCGACTTCGGCGGTAATGAACCACGTTTTAACGAGTTCTATGCCGCCTGCTGCTGCGAATCCGACGCCCCCCAGAAGAACCACCGCCAAGGCGGCTGTGATAACCGAGAGTTTGTTCCGTTTTCTCGACACTTGACGCTCGTGTGCTTGCATTAGGGATTCCTCCAATTCTGGATTGTGTGACGAGCCGGGCCAATCCTGGTCCCTCAAGCGACGCAGCACGCCGTTCACCGAATCGTGTTCTTTGTTCACGGTGTCACCTTCCTCGTGTCAGCGCGTCGCGAAGTTTTTCCCGCGCTCGTGTTAATTGCGATTTGACCGTGCCGACGCGAAGACCAAGGATCGAGGCCACTTCCCGAACAGGAAGCCCTTCGAAGTAGTGCAGCGCCAACACCGCCTGATACTTGGGCGAAAGCGAAAGAAGCGCCACGCGCGCTTCAGCCAATTCATCTTCGCTAACCCCAGACTCACGATTCACCGAGCTTGTTCGTTCGTTAGCGCCTGAACCGTCCCACGGAACAGAATGACGCCGGCGATTCAATCTTGCCCAGTTGTTCACCTCATTGGTTGCGATGCGAAGAAGCCAATGCCGCAAAGGAACGCCTCGGTACCGAAAGCGCGGCAGCGTTTTCAATGCGGTAAAAAAAACGTTGGAGACCAGTTCTTCGGTGGTGTTCAGATCGCCCGTCCTGCGGTAGACATACCGGCCTACCGCTTGAACGTGCAGGCGGTAAACGATCGCGAAGGCAGCGGCGTCCCGCTTCGCGCGTTCGATTAACTCCCGCTCTTGTTGCGGTACGACTTCCTTCGTGCTGACCATCGATTCACTGTGCACCAAACCCATTCATCGCTCCCGGATCAGCGAATCATCCGTTGACGTGTGTTCACTGCCACTACGCCACGGATGGCCGTGGTCTTCACCTATCAAAGGCGCAAAAAGCACGCTTGGTTGCATCGGTGTTCGAGAAAGACCTCATCCGTTCGTGGAGGCGGTTTTCAAAACTGCCTTTTTCGGGATTCCGGTAACTAGCGCTTGGGTGTAGAGTTGTTTCGGTGCGGTAAAAAGGTTGTTCGTTGCACCGTGCTCGACGATTTCACCATTACGCATTACAGCCACTTCATGGCACAGAAATCGGATGACCGAAAGATCGTGTGAAATGAAGAGGTAAGTTAGGTTCAATGATTTCTGTAAATCCGCGAGCAGGTTCAACACCTGCGCCTGGACGGAGACGTCGAGCGCGCTGACGGGTTCATCGCAGATGACCAGTTTCGGGCGAAGTGCAAGTGCACGTGCAATGCTGATGCGTTGTCGCTGGCCGCCGGAGAACTCGTGTGGGTAGTTCCTCGCTGCATCTTCGCTCAGACCAACCAGGGTGAGCAGCTCGGAAACACGCTCACGCCGCCGCTTGGCTTTCACACAATGGATCTCAAGTGGCTCTGCGATGATTGCGCCAACAGGCATGCGCGGATTCAAGCTTCCATAAGGGTCTTGGAAGATCATGCCGATCTGACCACGTAGCCTGCGAAGAGCGGCACCACGTGCAGTCAGTAGGTTTTCGCCATTCAACAACACTTCACCTTGAATGGCCGCACGATGACGTTTGGTGTCGATGAGTCCCAGGATCGCTCGCGCTGTTGTGGTTTTTCCGCAGCCACTTTCTCCCACGAGGCCTAGCGTTCGTCCTGCGATGACGGAGAACGACACCCCCTTTACCGCTTCCTTTCGCGAAGAGGTGCTGTCGTTGAATGACACACGCAAATTGCGGACATCCAAATATTGGTCAACGTTGTTCATGAGAGAATAGGACTGCCCGTTTTAAGTTAGCAGGCAGACATCCTTTACCCACCGATTGGTCATCTCATGCACAATGATGGAGGCGATCGGTCTGTGCGGCTGATCGGGCGACCAGATCAATATGCGATCTCCGACCTCGGTCGTGCCGACAAGCAGATCAGGCGCGGATTCGAGTTTTTTGATCGTCTGTCCGCCCGCTTCGTAGCGAGCACTGAAGTTATCGCCCAATACTCGCGCATGAGCGTAGAGCGATGTATCTGTAAAATAGATGCCCGGTACACCCCCGAGTTCGAGCAGGTGAACGGATTCGACGGGCCTTTGAGAACCCGCGTGCAGCCGTTCGGTGCGGTCCAACGTTCCCGCGCGCCACCATAGGAGTTCGCCCCGTGCGTTGCCAGCGAGCATGCCGCTTTTTGCCGGACAAATGGCTGTGATTGTCGTACTGCTGCCCAGGTAAATCCCGACAGGTTCCGGCATCTCCTCACGCGGGGTAAATCGCACAATGCGATCATCCATTGAGAATATCAAATCCCCATCATGTTGGATGACTGCACGGATGGTTTTGGCACTTTCGGTCAGATCGGTAAAGAGTCGCTTCGCGTTATTTGGTTCGTCCAACTGCCACATGCATACACCCAACTCGGAGTGCGTTGCATAAATTCGCCCTTCGTGCATGACGGCCGAGTTGAATCCACCGCGCGGTGTTTCAGCGCCAGTGACGAGGTATGTCTCATTTGCCGCATCGAGTAAGGGGTCAAGGAGGTAAACGCCGCATCCAGCCCCCAACAGAATTCGGGATTGGCCGGCTTGGTTGCGGGTCGATTGGATGGAGCGAATACCCCCGACTTCACCTTTCATTGTGAGGCGGCGCGTCGGTTTATCCCACTGGTCTTTAGCGAAGAACAACAATTCATCGCCGGCGGCGATTACGACTTGCTTGGTTTCTTGACACTTGGGCTTGGCGAAAAGAATCGCTTCATAAAGTTGTCCGCGCTCATGTTCAGCGAAGGAACCGAGCAGTGTGGCGATGTCGGCGTTTGGATCAGAATCCGAAAGTTCGTGCAACCGGTCTAGTAGTTGAACCAACTGGTCGAGTCGATCGCGCCTTGCAGCAGCCGCGGCCTCGCGCAGAGCGCCTGCCGCTTCGTGTTCCTGCTTCGCTCGTGCCACTTCAGACTTCGATCGGCGAACACGAGATAGTTGTTTCGAAGAGAATGCAAGCGAAGGTTTTCCCTCGACAACCAAGCCTGCCGAGAAACACACACCTTCCAACTCCACAACCAGCTTTCGCCCTACCGACTCCTCCGTTTCGCCGTCGACCAGCGGTTCCGCCGGTACCTCTTTCACAAGACGGACCAACGCGTCACGCACCGGATCAGCAAGATAACGCGTGACATTGTTTCGCCTTACTTCCTTGCGGTCGGCAAAGAGGGTGCGAATGAGCGAGCTTGCTTCGCCGGCATCCAGGGGGACGCGCAGGGTGAGATCGACTCTGGCGTCGCAAAACAATCCGTCCGAGGTGGCTAGTGAATTAGCCTCGATGCTGACCGAAAACGGCTCACTCCGAAACAGCATCACTTCTTCCACATCCGTTGCGGATATCGATCCTCCGGCAGGGATAATGCGCTGTTCTCCGCCGCTCTTGACGACCATCGAGGCCCATCCACGAGGTAGATTCACATTTCGTGTGAGCACGCCAAACAGCGTGGCGGGTGGCACCGTCGCCGCCACGGTATCAGGTTGGCTTAGGAATTGTTTCCAGTCAAATTTATCGGACATAGCTATACCCGCGAAAATTGCGTCCTGTCCAGGTTCTCGACCTGGGCTATATCTAGCATACGCGCTTCGCTGCTTTGCCTCCACATGAGTCGCCCGTCGTGTCATCTGCCTTCGCCTCCAATAGTCCCGTTATTCTTCGATTTCGAGCGAAAATCACGTCTTTTTTGGGAATTCGGTTTATGGGCTCAATTGTTCGTATGAAGGTGTACTGGACGCCGGAAACGAGATTTTGAGCGTTGGAACTCGATGTTTATTGATTGTAGCGCTTTCTCATCAGCAACTTGATTCAGGTGCAACTGTGGGAAACCGATATGCAGTCAGCGTGGCTTCGTGTTCGTTTGCGTGATGTCGCGTTGTTGAACACGGATGTTCGAACAGTGAATTCTGTCGATGGAGCAGCACAGTCAATCCAAGGCCGAGTTGGAACCGCTGGATCAACCAGGCCTGCTGCGCGCTTTTTCTGGCCTTCAAAGCAAAGCGACGATTCTCGTGGTCGCTCTTACCATGACCGTCACCGTTGCGGTATCGGGTTACCTCCTGCGTACTACCGCCGCGACAGCCCGCACTCAGCAAGAATTGCAGATGATTGAAGTCGCTTCGCTTATTTCGCGGGCATCAGCCGGAATGATGTACAAACGAGACGCGAAGGGACTGGTTGATTTGGCGGAAGAGCTGGCCAACGGCAGTCCCCTTCTGTTTGTGGTGTTTGCGGATATCAAAGGCCATGTACTTGCCAAGGGTGAGCACACGCATATTTCCAGCACGGCCGTCGTGTTGCAACATCGCGAGCAAGACAGAGCGTCCATCGGTCAGCCCATTCATTACGCGGGGGACGGCGTGCATCCGTCATTTTTCAGGATTGATTATCCGGTGACGTGGCGTGGCATTAGTGATGGCCGGGACGTAGCGCAGTTGGTTGGTTACGCTCGCATTGGGATGAGTGTGGAAGAGTGGGAGCGTACGATCAGCGGTACAATGGACATGCTCAGTGGCGTAGGCGTCATTGCGGTGGCGGTGGCGATTCCGATCGGTTTCCTGCTGGTACGCAGACTCATCAAGCCTCTACAATTGCTGGCCGGCTCGATGCAGTCCTTTTCGGAGGGCAAGCTGGATGTTCGCAGCAATGTCAAGAGCCTCGACGAAATCGGCGATCTTGCACTGACGTTCAATCGGATGGCAGATCAACACCAGCGTACCCACCGTCGCTTGGTCAAGCTGAACGCAGAACTTGAGGAACGCGTTTCCAAACGTACGAGGCAGCTTCGGGAATTGGCATCGCGCGAGCCGCTTACGGGTTTGTACAACCGGCGCCATTTCAATGAAGTGCTGGACCGCGCTTTTTCCGAGGCGCTGCGTTATGAGGGAGATTTGGCATGCATCATGATCGACCTGGACGAGTTTAAAAAGGTTAATGACCAGCTTGGGCATCAGGCAGGTGATGGCGTGTTGCTTTGTGCCGCGACAACCATACGCTCTCAGCTTCGTGGGGCAGACCTTGCAGCGCGGTATGGTGGAGATGAGTTCGTGGTACTCCTGCCGCAGACCAATACGGATCGCGCTTATGTGCTTGCTGAACGCATCGGCGGACGGTTTGCAGAAGAAATGGCCCATCACGATCCACCGCTGAGTACAGGGATGAGCATGGGCATCGCCAGTTTGACAGGGCTAAAATCGCGCACTCCCGACGAACTTGTTCGAGCGGCGGACCGCGCTTTGTATCGTGCGAAGGCAGAAGGCAAAAATTGCATCGCTTCAGCAAACCTTACTCCACACCTCGATTCGTAATCGCTTGCATCATTTCGGTTTTTGGTAGCGTGTTTGAAAGCCGGAAAAACTATCCGCAGGAAACCTTTGACGAAGTAGGCCGGTCCGTTGACCTCGGTGTCCCACAAGGGTTCGCATCGACGTCGTCTTAGCTATAATGATCGCGCAGCAGGGAAGTAGGCCTTTCGAGGAAAACTGCAGGTTCTGGCACACTTCCAGGCTTTTGTATTGAAATCAAGAAAGGGGCGATGATGTCTAATACAAATGCGATTCCCGAAGGATATCACACGGTAACACCCTATCTGTGCATCACTGGTGCGGCAGATGCGATTGACTTCTACAAGAAAGCTTTCGACGCCGAGGAAATGTGCCGTATGACCGGACCTGACGGAAAAACGGTTATGCACGGTGAGATTCGGATTGGCGATTCGCAGATTATGCTGGGCGAGGAGTCGCCACAAATGCCTTCCTGGAAATCGCCCAACGCGATCAACGCGACGACAGTGCAGATCTCACTCTATGTGCTCGACGTGGATAAAGTCTTCGAGCAAGCGATTTCGGCGGGAGCGACCGAACTGATGAAGCCCGCTGATATGTTTTGGGGTGATCGATATGGGAAAGTAAAGGACCCATTCGGTCACGAGTGGGGCTTGGCGACGCACATCAAAGATGTTCCTCCTGAGGAGTTGCAGGAGACGTTCGACAAGATGTTCAAAGAAGGGCAGTGCGGCTAGCTTGATATCCCGCAGGTGGGAGTAAAAGATAGGATATGTATGAAAGCGGCGAGCTTGCGCCCGATCGTGCGCGACTCGCCGTGTTCTGTGGCTTCGATATTTTTAAAGAGCGCAACCTGTCATGCCCATCTACGTATATGAGTTGGTCACGGATGATCCCGGCAAGCAGCGGCAATTCGAGTTTTTTCAGGGGATGAACGACAAGCCGCTTACGAAGCACCCGGACACGGGCGAGCCCATACGCCGGGTGATTTCCGCGCCAAGCGTGCCCGGTAAGCACTCACCGATGTCGACGGAGAAGATGCTCTCTGACAAGAATTTGGACCGTTTGGGCTTTACTAAATACGTCAAGACGGACCACGGCAAGTACGAAAAGCGGACTGGAAAAGGCCCTGATTCGCTATCTGCGTAGGTATCGGGATATTCCTGAACGCAAAAAGAAACCCCGACCTTGCGGTCGGGGAGATGGCGGTTTTCCCTCGATTGTTTCGAATGCTACTCGGGAACGTTACCGCTTTCGAAAAGATCGAACGTGGCGTCGCTGTCGAGTAGGAATTCCATGGCCAAATATGCGGGAGCTGCATAAAGCAGATTGCCCAAAATGCCGTCACCGCATCCGAAAATACCTAACACTGTGCCGCACATTAGCGCCATGGAGGTGCGCTTGATCGTTTTCTTTTTCATGATTCTCTCCTGAAAAGGTTCTTTGCCGTCAATCGCGCACCATGGCAAACCTCGCTGACGGCGGAGCGAACGCCGTAAGAGTGATTGTGCGTCTGCGGGTGATTCACAGATTTATAGTATTCGTGGCGCGTGCGCGAACCGCCACCCCGCGTCGCACTGAAACGACAACTAACGGCCTATATCGGGAACAAACGCTGCTATTCATGAATTTTATTGGACTGTGTCAGGCCTCAAATGCCTGACGTGTTGAATGGAGGAGTGATTGTGGAAGAAATCACGCTTTCGTACTCGGCGCGTGACTAGTTAGCGGTTAAAGTGCTGTCACATTCCCGCGCTACACGGCGCATGCTGATGATTACATTGCTGCGAGGGTTCCCATCGGGTCTGGGTTGCGGCGTGAACCCAAATTGTGAACGAAAACACTTTTGACGCGTCGAAGGCGTCGGTTTTCCGGCGTCACGCGATGCGTTTGTTACGAATGCGATTGATGTATGGATAATCAAACGAACGAAGTGGAACTGCAAGCTGGCGTATTCGAACGAGAAGAAAAGGGCGGAGGGTATCTGCGTTCCGCAAAACACAACTACAAGCGTAGGCCAAACGATCCTTTCCTGCCAGTTAGGCTTGGCCAGAAGTTCGTCCTTCGTGGCGGTGAGGTGGTTGCGGGTAACGTAGAGAAGTCGAAGGGGCGCGGCGGACCCCGCCAGCGACTGGCGGACATCGTTAGCATTAACGAATGCCCGGCGGAAGAGTACTTGGATGTCACGCCTCTCGAAGATCTCACCGCGATCGATCCCGAGCAACAGATGCATTTCGAGATTCCTGGCGGATCGCCCAGTATGCGGATCGTCGATTTGCTTACACCCATCGGATTCGGGCAACGAGGCTTGATCGTCGCGCCGCCGCGTACAGGTAAGACAGTCCTCTTGCAGCAAATGGCGGAAGGAATCGCCACCAATCATCCCGAAACGTATTTGATGGTACTGTTGATCGACGAGCGACCTGAGGAAGTCACGGAAATGCGTCGCAAGGTTCGCGGCGAGGTCATTGCCAGCAGCAACGACGAGGACGTCGCAAGCCATGTGCGCATTGCTCGTTTGATGATTCAAAAGGCGAAACGCTTGGTCGAGTACAAGCGGGATGTGGTGATTCTGCTGGACTCTTTGACCCGATTGGGGCGGGCATTCAACGCGGCGATTCGCCACAGTGGTCGCATTATGTCCGGCGGACTCGATATTCGCGCTCTTACCGAGCCGAAGTCAATTTTCGGAGCCGCCCGGAAGGTTGAAGAGGGAGGCTCGCTTACTGTCCTTGCCTCGTCGCTTATCGAGACGGGCAGCCGGATGGATGAGGTCATCTTCAACGAGTTCAAGGGTACGGGGAATATGGAAATCATGTTGTCGCGGTCGATGGCGGATCGGCGTATATGGCCAGCCATCGACCTGCATGCCAGCGGTACGCGGAAAGAAGATAAGCTGCTTACTCCTGAAGCTCTGGAACTCTCTTACCGCATCCGTCGGACGATTATCGACCGCGATCCATTGCGGTCGATGGAGCAGTTGCTCGAAGCGATGGGCAAGTTCGAGTCAAATGAGGCGTTCATTAAGACACAGCAGCAAAGCTCGGGGGCATTTTCCCTGTAGGCCACTTTCGGGGACAGTCACTTCAATTGACCCTCAGACCGTGATCGTTAAAGTGTTACGAAAAGTATTGATGCACGGGGGCTAGGCGTGGCCGTCTGGCCGTGCGAACCCTAACTCACTCACGGAGATGGACAAATGCGTCGACAGCGATTCGCAAAATGCATGGTCATGCTGGGCAGTGGAATGATGCTCCTTCAGGCTGGCGGGTGTTCGTTTGCCGATTTCAATGAACTTTTGCAAACGGTGCTTCTGGGCGTAACCGCCGCTGGAGCTGTGGCCATACTGCGAAATATTTAGCCAGACGCAGCTTTTGATCACTCCCTGACCGTGCAAATTCCAGCCCGGTAGCGTACCTGGACAACTAAACGGGAATCGGGGGACGATCGGACTCGGGGAAAATTCACAGCCATACCAGCCCTAGGGTTGCGTTGACGACGCGGCTGGCTCGTCTATACTAACCCTCTACTTGTTCGTCGCGCCCCGCGCGTGAGCACTGCCGAAGCGGCCGCTTTGCGAGCCGGTAGTCGGACCCGAGATTGGTGGATTGGTCCGCCTGTCCCACCCATTGCGTCAGACGAGGTTTTTTGGCGGGTCTGAAGACACCCTCATCAACAGACATCGCGGAGGATTCCATGCGTACGGTTGCTAGCTTCTACACAGAGGCCACCTGCTTTGTGTTGGTCTGTCTTGTCGGCGCTTTCGCGCTTCTGGCGACACCCGCCGCTGCTTTTGCCCAATCCAACGACCAAGCGACGATGGTGCCGGAAGACGCCTCAGTGCAGGCGATGTTCCGTGATTTCGTGCACTACGCGAGGCTTGGGCGGTTTACTGCGGCCGATGCTTTCGCCAAGGCGCTACTCGAACACTCCGACCTTGATCCTGTTGAGGTTCTGGAAGCTGCTGAAAAAGATCCGAAGAGTCTGGACACGTTGCTGATTCTGATTCGAAGTTCGTCAATCTCGGAGCGGGCGAAGCGCGTACATGAACTGCTAATCGAGGGCGAAGTGCTTCGGGCCAAGGATTCCGAGCGTATCAAGGCGAATATCGAGAAGCTTGGCGGCAATCCCCAGCAGGAATTTTATGCCATCGAAAATCTGAAGCAGTCGGGTGAGTACGCCGTTCCGCACATGGTGGATGCCTTGCTCGACCCCTCGCAAGCGAAACTCAAAGCGCGCATCGTTCGAGCATTGCCCAAGATCGGCAAAAATGCGGTTAATCCATTAGTGATGGCGCTTCAGGTTAACGACGATGATGTCAGGCTTCACGTCGTTGGTGCGCTGGGTGAGATCGGTTACCCGCAAGCGTATCCGTACTTGAGCAAGCTGACTCTAAACGCTGATATGCCGTCTGCTAGCAAGAAGGCCGCCAGTCTCGCCATCGCACGCATCGAGCAGATCAGCGGCAGGCCTATCGAAGGCGAGGCCAGTGAGCAGTTCTTTATGCTCGCTGACAAATACTACGCGGAAGACGATACGGTTCGCGCAAACAACACGCTTGGCGAAGCGAATGTGTGGTACTGGGATGAGGTGAATCAAACGATCTCCGCCACGGTCGTGCCAACCAAGTTATTCGGCCCGGTGATGGCGATGCGGTGCTGCGAGGAAGCGCTTTTAATTCAGCCCGACATGATTCCGGCAAGTGCGCTTTGGCTGGCGTCGAACATTCGTCGCGAGAGTCGGCTGGGTTTTGATGTAGAAAGCGGCGATCCTGAGGAGTCTGCCGAGTTTGATCCGACCAGACCTGACGTCTTCCCGCGAGCACTCTATTTCACGCAAGCGGCGGGTCCGCTTTATGCCCATTTGGTGCTCGACCGTGCCGTTTATGATAACGATTCGGCCGTGGCGCTGGGTGCGATCGCTGCACTTCGTATCACGGCGGGTGAGGCGTCGTTGACAGGGGCCGAGGATTACAAACAGCCGCTCGTTCAGGCATTGCAATTCCCCGACCTGCTGGTTCGTATCCGTGCAGCGCTGGCTCTTGGCGGCGCGCTGCCCAAATCGCAGTTTGCCGGATCGCAGTTGGTGATTCCGGTTCTGTCGAATGCATTGAGCCAGACAGGTTCGCAGTACATGGTCGTTGTTGATCCAAATGAGGCGAATCGCAACCGTATCGCCGGAGCACTGCGCCAGGACGGTGCGAGTGTGGTGGCTGAGGCGGACTTTTTCACTGCGATGAACCAGGCCCGCGTCGAGTTTCCCAGCATTTCCGCTATTTTCGTTGCGACGGACATTGCCGAGCCCAACTTGGCGACGGCGGCGGCCGAGCTTCGGGGTGAGTTCGCTTATTCGAAGACGCCAGTGGTTGTGTTAGTCAAAGCCGGGCAGTCGCTCATTGCGGATGAACTGGCGACCTTGGACGTATACCTCGAAACGGTGTTGGCGGATGTCGAAGACGGCATGTTGACTGCGCGAATTGACGCCATCAACGAACGGACAGGCCAGTTGCCGCTGGACGGTCACATAGCATTGTCGTTGGCGCTTGAGTCGGCTGAGGTGTTGCGGGGGATCGCGGCGGACGGTCGGACGGTATTTCGTTTCGAGCGTGCCGAGCCGGCGTTGATTTCGGTTCTGACCTCGCCAGAGGAAGAATTGCAGATCAAGGCTGCGTCGGTTCTTGCATTGGCGCATACTGCGGCTGCCCAGCGGGCGATTGCGGCGCTCGCGCTGGATGCGGGCAACACAACGACGCTCCGCGTGGCGACGTTCAATTCGCTGGCTGAGTCTGCCCAGAACAACGGCAATTTGCTGGAAGAAAATCAAATCTTGCGGTTGGTCGAGATTGCCCGAGATGATGAAGACTTGGTGATCCGCACGGCGGCGAGCCAAGCGCTGGGGGCGATCAACCTTAAAAGCAGCAAGGCGAGCGAGATTATCCGCAAGTACTACGGCGGGTAAGACTCGATCGTCGCATCACAAGCTTATGATTTTAAAGCCGGTCTCTTCGAGTGAGAGACCGGTTTTTTGTGGGATGCTACAGAGGCAATCTTCGATTTCGGCCGTTTGCGGGCGAACACGTACAGTGGCGGAGAAACGGATCGCTATCTCCGCGGGGATGAGCTGCGGCAATTGAAGCCGCCGCTCAGTGCCAGCCTGGTGGGCGGTCACGAAATTCGAACGCATGTGGTATTTCTGGTTGGCAAACGGACCTGGAGGAAAAACTGCGAGAACCGGAGCAGTGACGTGACTGACGTTGAGCGGCTTGCAGCGATACTGCATGAGGCGGAGCGGATTGTTGCTTTTACCGGCGCGGGAATGAGTACGGAAAGCGGTGTTGCGGACTTTCGCAGTCCGGGTGGACTGTGGTCGCGGTTTACGCCCGTGTACTACGACGACTTCGTCCGTTCACACGAAGCGCGGGTCAAGTATTGGCAAATGCGGCGGGAGCTTTACTGGGAACTCAAAGATGCCAAGCCGAACGTCGGTCATTTGGCGCTGGCAAAGCTGGAGTCGATCGGGAAGCTTGCGGGCATCATCACGCAAAACATCGATGGCCCGCATCCTGATG
>JANQHN010000129.1 GCA_028282665.1 Phycisphaerae bacterium
AACGGCGTGTTGATCATCGGCAACTACCAGGATGAACGAGTCGAACCAAGTGTTTTTGATGGCAACGAGCCTTATTTTGCGACGGCAGGAGCCGCTCGCTCAGGAAGTACGGACAACTACTTCATCGCCGCAAGCAACTCGCCCGGCGGTTTTGAGGTCAACTACAATTTCGCGATCGGCTACTTCCCCATCGCGGACGGCTGGATTTGTGGCGGTGCTTACAATAGCACCAACGGCGGACCGATCACCGAGTTCGTCGGTGACCCCATGATCACCTTGACCAATTTCTTCGATCCTGATGAACCTCTCTACGAATACGCATTCGTGGACTTTGGTACCGGCGTGTTCGAGATTCGCTACAAGGATCTCGATATGCGACGCGACGGTGTGCTGCTTGCTTGCGGCGGAAAGAACGAAGATAACTTCACTCAGGTACACGTTAACGCGTTTGGCAACGGCCGGCTTAACAACCACGATAACGGCAGCAACGGCAACACGTCCGAACAAGATCCCACCGCGTTTGTCTTCGTTCCCGCTGGCACGGAAGGCGTAACGATGGGACGCATTACGGGCACTGCTCAGACGATTTGGGGCCAAGGCGATTACGACGTCGAAATGGTCGGCCAACCCGCGACCAACGGCACGTTCCGCCTGACTATCGAGGATGAGGGCCCCACAACGGGAACGCTGATCGTTTCTCCGTACACGGAATTTAGTGGAGCTACAATCGACAACCCCGTGTTTGTCGTGCCCGACGGCGACGGCTGGCTGATCACTTCACGCGACATCGCCGGTATGGGTCTGCAAGATCTGGGTTCCGCACACTGCGCGTTCCACTTCGCGTTCTTTCCCGATGACGTCAATATCGTACCCGGTACCCCCCCGCGCGATTACCTAGCCAAGATGAATGATGTCGTTTCTGCTCGTTTTGAAGTCATCGAGATCGCACCGGACAACGGCAACGGCGATTGCAAAGTCACGAAGGTTTTCGGTTCGGACAACCTGGATGTCGTGGGCGAAAACCGCGCGGACTACGCCGTGAAGTGGCTCGACGCACGCGCCAAGGCGTACATCGACTATAGCCTTGACGAAGCTGACGGCGTCTGGATTGGTAACCCGACTGAGTTCGTTCGCGATAATACGCCCACGGGCGGTTCGGTCGGATGGGCGACCCTCGGCTGGGACAATGGCGAAGCTCACACACACGCTGCGATCCCCACGGGGGGTGAGAACAACGTCAACTTCGCTGTCGCGATCATTCCCGCTGGATCGGGATTTCAGCAGCGTGCCGACGTACAAGTAACCAGCGGTCCGACGCAAGCTGTCCCCTTGGATCTGTACACGGCTGATGAAGGCGTCATGATCGCCATGAACTGGGACAACAACATCAACTACGTCGTTGCCCGCCCCAACAGTAACGAATACATCATAGAAGCCTATGACGGAGCGACTGGTGTTCCCGTGACTGATTGGGATTACGGCTACGCCTGGTTCCCGTACGACACGGCGAACTTGGTGGCCGGCCAGATCAATGAGTTCGGCAACGTCATCAACGGCACCGACAACTTTACTGTTGGCTCCAGCGTCGACAGCGTTTACGGATTCCCCGTCACGACAATCGCCATTCCCGGCGTGGATGCCGCCACGGATGGCATTTTAGCGGTGGTTTCCAACAACCACGCAACGCCGATGTCTTGGGAAGCGGGACCGGGTGGCGTGTTTGAGGTTGCCGGTTTCGATCCACTCACGCAAAACGCCGGCCAGGTCGACTTTTCGTTCGTGTACATCCCCTACGACTCTGACCTGACGGGTCGTCCGCGTTTCGATTTCGACTCCGACCAGGATGTGGACGGAGACGACTTTGGCATTCTCTTCGATTGCATGGCCGGTCCAAACGATTCGACACCGCCTGTCGGTTGCGATCCGGAAAACTTTGACCGTGCCGATTCCGACAACGATGAAGATGTCGACCTGGTCGACGCCGCATTTTTCATGGCTGCCCTGCCACTTCAGTAAGCGGTTCGGTTGACATTCGTCTCGCACACGCAATTCCGAGCCGGCGACTACCGGTCGCCGGCTCGGGTCTTGATAGTCAAGCCGATGACAGACTATGCAACCAATGCCCAAATAACCTTCACGGTCAAAACGCGCAAACCACGTGCTTCAAGCACGCCGTTTGCTTTCCGAGGGAGAAAAATCTTGTTGACTCATCCGGCACTTAGAATAATCGCCGTCCTAACGTTCATCAGCACCGCCAGCGCACAAGTGCAACATGGCTCGCTGTCTGTAATCGAAAATGATAGTGGGAATTCACCCAGTTCAGTCACCGTCCAGCGATCCGGCGGATACGGACCGTGGATCACCATTCAAAGTAACGGTTCGGACACCAGTAATCGCGGCGATTACATGCTCGATTTTCTCACTGGATCCGACCAGTCGAACGGCGTTCTAGTCGTGACTCCTTATGAGGCGGGACGAAGTGAACCGTCGGTCGAACAGTCCCCCTATTACGGCACACTCTCCGCATCTACTTCGACGAGTGGTTCGGGACGTTACTTCGTATCCGTACATCAATCGCCCAACGGCGCGGAAGTGAACTACAACCCCGCATTTGCCTATTTTCCGATTGAAGACGGCTGGATCACCGGCGCGGCTTATAACACAAGCAACAATGGGCCTTTGACTCAACTCGTCGGGCACCCCGACCTAATACTCCGCACGGATGCTACCTTTACCGGAGAAGGCTATGAGCTTTTGGATAGCACCGGCAGCAATGGTTACTACCTGATTAGCCTGGAAGGTATAGACCTGCGCAGAGACGGGGTGGTTCTCGCGACTGCCTCCAAAAACGAAGACAATCGTACCGCAATCAACGTTGGCATGGATGGTCGGGCAACGATCCACTGCGCCGACAACGGTTCGGAAACTGGAGGTGAAAACGATCCGGCCGGATTCGTCCTCATCCCGGAAGGAACCGAAGGCATAGTCATGGGACGCGTGACCGCATCCGGACACAAGCTTTTTGCGCAAGGCGCATTTGACGTCGAACTCATCAATCAGCCGCCAACCAACGGTACGTACCGCCTTACCATTTCAGGAGAAACACCAACAACGGGAACGCTGCTCGTGGTTCCACATTCGGAACTTAGTGGCATCACTAACGACAACTTTGTAGGCGTTGTTCCGGACGGTGATGGCTGGATCATTCAGACGTACGATATCGAACCACTGCCGGAGGGACCGACCGTACAGGATCTCGGTGCAGGCGATGTGGTGTTTCATTTCGTTTTCCTCAAATACGCAATGGGGATCACCCCGGCCACACCGCCCCGGATTTATCGCAAGAGGTTCAACGACCTCGTCTCCGCACGATTCCATGTGACGGAACTCTCGCCGGGCAACGCACTGGGAGAAATGCACACGTCCAAAGCTATCGGATCAACGGCACTAAACGTTTTTGCAGACAACCGCGGAGATGTGGGCATCAGCTATCTTTCAGTCAGACTCGCTGCACACTTCAATTCCGGTCTGGATGCATTCGAGGGCGTCATTCTTGGTGTGCCCACGGAATTTTATCGCGACAACTCGGATACCGGAGGGACGAGCGGATGGTCAACCTTCTCTTTTGACGACGCTCACGTTCGATCGCATCGCGCCGTCAGTGGCGGTGAAATCAACAGCGACTTCGCAATCGCGCTGTTTCCCAATGCGCTGGGTTTATTGCAAAGCGCGGACGTTGGTGCGAGTGACGGTCAAGGCCTCGTGCCCGTTGGTATGAATGCGGTCGACGAAGGTGTCTTGATGGCGATCAACTGGGACAACAACAACCGCGTCGTCTCCGCCACACCGCAAGGTGATGCCTACGCTATCCGGTTTTACGATGGAGAAAGCGGCGAGCCTGCGAGTGATTCCACCGAGTACGGTTACGTCCACATCCCTTACCATCTGCAAGAATTGGTCGCGGGCCACGTAGATGCCAACGGCAATGTCATCAGCGGTGTCGGCAACTTTGAGGTTACGATCGGCACTTCTGACCACGGATTTGGCGTAACGAAAGTTGAAGTCGCGGGCGTTGATGCGGGTCTTTCGGGCGTACTCCTGGTAACACCCACGGCAGGGCCTTACGCAATGGCCTGGGAACCTCAAAATGACGGCACGTTCGCTGTCGCCGGCCTTCATCTACCTACCAACACACCGGGTAGAGCTGCGTTCATGTTCGCCTACATACCGTTCGATTCGCCCTGCATCCAGTGTACCGGCGATTACAACGCCGACTGCCTCGTCAACATGAACGACGCGGCCGCTCTGATTGCTGATATGAATATCCCTGATGGCACGGACTTGGCCGACTTCGCGGAGTTGCAACGACACTTCCTGGACGATTGTGACGAAATCGGCGCCGGACCGAACGAACCGCAACTTGTGGCGCCGATTCATGATGCAACCGTGCCCGGACCAAGTGTGCCGCTCTCGGTGAATGTGAGTACGGATGACGAAGATCCTATCAACGTGACGTTCTACGGCCGTCGCCTAAACAACGCCGAGCCGTTCACGCTGGTAACGCTGCCCGATACGCAGCACTACTCCGAGTCTTATCCGGATGTCTTTATGTCGCAAACGCAGTGGATCATCGCCAACATACAGGAACTCAACATCGCCTACGTCGCACACTTGGGTGATATCGTTCAGTACGCGGATGTGATCGACCAATGGGAAAACGCCAACGACGCCATCAGTGTCCTCGATACGCTCCCGACACTACCCTACGGGCTCGCGGTTGGTAACCACGATCAAGATCCTTGCTGCAGTGGAGCGCCGGACGGCACGGATAATTTCAACATGTATTTCCCCTACGCTCGCTATGCCGGCGTTGTTGACTGGTATGGCGGGCATTATGGCAACGACAACGACAATCACTACTGCTTCTTCAGTGCGGGCGGGATGGAATTCATCGTCCTGCACTTCGAATTCGATACCTCAGCCAATCCGGATGTCCTCGCGTGGGCAGACCAGCTCCTTACTCAGCACAGCGACAAGCGAGCGATCATTGCGATGCACTATCTATGTCGTACGGGGAACCCCGCGCCTTTCAGTTCACAAGGAGCGGCAACCTACCAAGCACTCAAGCATCATTCGAACCTGTTCATGATGCACGGCGGCCACATTTCCGGTGAGGGCATTCGCACGGATACCTACGATGGAAGCACGATCTACTCGATCCTTTCGGACTATCAGAATCGACCGAGCGGCGGAGACGGCTGGCTTCGGTATTACGAGTTTCAACCGGCTAACAATCAGATCGTGGCTCGAACCTACTCGACCACACTCAACATCCACGAACTCGACGCGAACAGCCAGTTCGTATTGCCGTATGACATGACCGATGAAGGTTTCGTCAATCTGGGTACTGTTTCGGAAGTGGAAAGTGGAACGACCGCGACATTCGAATGGTCAAGCCTCGAACCGGGCGGCCGGTACGAATGGTACGTGCGGGCACAGGACAACGATGGTCGAACATTCAGCGCCACTTGGCGTTTCACGGTCGAATAAAAAGTTCCCGAACATCAACACCTCGCAAGACCGTCCCTGTGAGGTGCTCTTTTTCGTTGGAGACAGCAATGCATTATCTTGCAAAATCAACTCACCTATCAACATCGATCCTTCGTCTGCCAAGTTTGTGGATTCTAGTAACGCTTGCATTTCTGAATCAGGCAACCCTCGCAGGTGTTAACTATGTATCGGTCGATTCCGGCGAGAGCGGTCCAACTGTGATCGTACTCGGTTTGCAACAAAGCGGGGCTGAGGCCATACCGCAAACGATAAGACAGCTGTCATCCTGGACCATCAATAGCGGCCGTTTCATCGTTGCGTACGAACAGCATAAGACCGCTTCCCGGTACGAATCAGACCTGCTAGCACGCGCGCTGCCAAAACAAGCGAAAGATCTCGCCGACCTTGTACGGTCGCACAAACCGGATTGGCTCATTCTTCTCGATGAGGATTACGAATTCCATCACGCCAACATCAACGCGAGGGGAAACACGATACACGTACATCACGATAGCAGCGGCGCGCGAAGTGTGGCGGAGGCAATGAAGGCGCAACTGAATCGTCACGTTGAACCTGCCTACAAAAAATGGTCCGTATTGCCTGCAACGAAAGCAAAGGACAACATTTCCTCCACGGCTCAATCGAATGTCGTTCGCCTTACCACCTCGACGAAGAACTCCAGGAAAGAACAACGGATCTCATTGCGTTGCCTCGATCATCGCCGCGCGCTATCGCTGATCCTCGAAAAGCTCTCCATGCAGGAAGGCGAAACCGAAGTGTTCTCGCTCGTCTCAAAAACCGATCCACAGCTAAAATACTGCGCAATCTATGATGGTCCCGGTGCGGTTAGTTCAAGCGGACACGATCCGATTTGGATTGCGCGGTCCATCCGGCATCTGCCTTTCGATTGTATGTTGATCGGCCCTGAGGATATCGCCGCCGGGGTATTGGATCAATTCGACCTGCTGATTTGCGGAGGAGGTTATTCGCGTAAACAAGCCAGCAACTTGGGAGAAACCGGCCGAAAGCACATCAAACAGTTCGTTCGAAGTGGAGGCGGTTACGTCGGTATATGCGCCGGCGCATACTTGGCCCTTCGCGGTCCAGGCAAGCTGAATTTCTTTGCCTGTCGAGTGGAGAAAGGCGGAGGATCAGCGGTCGTGGGGCTCACATTTAACGATGCGGGACGGAAAGCATTGAATCTCTCCGGAACGATGAAAACGAAGCTCTCCGGCGGCCCGCTGTTAACACCGGGCGTCGAGCAATCAAACGATGTGGTATGGGCGCATTTCGAAAAAACGCAGTCGGGTGATTCCGACACCGCCGAAGAGGCTGCGGGCTTCGTCGCCATCGTCGCATCGCAGGTTGAGCGAGGCAGAGCGGTGATTTTCAGCCCCCACTGCGAACGCTGGCCCGGTCCGCAAGAAGCGTTCTGGAATGCGCTGCAGTGGGTAACCGAAACGAAAACGGATGAATAGACTATCGCAAGCAACCGCTATCGGTTGGCACCCGTTTCGACACCCATCTCGGTTAGAATTTCACCGACAGCGGTAACGAGCGCCTCTATATCACGGCGATGCAATTGGCCTATGTGACCGATGCGAAAACAATCTGCATCGCTAACTTTTCCTGGATAGATCACGAATCCGCGTTTAGCGAGCTGTTGGTAGAAAACATCAAACTCGAATCGCTCATCTTTCGGGTAGTGAAACGAAGTGATAATGCAGCCCTGAACATCGGAGGCAAGGTAGGTCTGCAATCCCAACCGGCGCATGCCTTTAACCAGGGTTTGGTGGTTTTCGTCATAGCGGGCTGCGCGTGCCTTTACGCCACCCTCTTCGTCCAATTCGATTAGTGCACGATGAAACGCGAGCAGCACGTGCGTAGGCGGTGTGAAACGGAATTGACCATTGCGTTCAAGACCTGCCCATTGATCGTACAAGTCAAGGCTCAACGTTCGCGCGTTGCCTTTGCAAGACGCCAGGGCTTCGCGTTTGCAAATGACGAACGAAAAACCCGGCACGCCTTCGATGCACTTATTTGACGAGGCGATAACAAAGTCCACGCAGACTTTGGAGAGATCGAGAGCGACCGCGCCGAACGCACTCATCGAATCCAAAATGAACGCTCGGCCATGCTTGGCAACGCACCGCGCGATGTCATTGACGGGATTGATCAACCCCGTCGTGGTCTCGCAATGGATCGCCGCCACATGGGTTATGGCGGGATCATCGTTAAGACGTTGATCTACGCTGCCCGGCACCACGGCTTCCGACTCCGACCACGTCATGGCAACGACATCGAGCCCGTGCCGTTTAGCCATGGCCGCAATTCGCTCACCGTACGCACCATTCACCAAAACAAGAAGCCGTCCACCATCAGGCACGGCAGAGCTTATCACCGCTTCCACTCCGAATGTGCCGCTGCCTTGCACAATAACCGCTTCGTAGCCCTGCTCCTGATTCACATTGGCTAAAGCCAGCAGCCGGCGGCGAACATCCGCAATGATTTCGATAAACTGCTGATCTCTCGAACCCACATCCCGCAACATCGCCCTTTTGACGCCGGCAGAAGTGGTCAACGGTCCTGGGGTAAACAGCAGTTTGTGGTTTGAATCGTAACGTCTTTCGCTATTGTCCATAGGTATGTTTTCTTATTAAGAAGCAGCCAAAGCACAATCATCATCGGTCGCATCTTCTCCACCACTCGGCTGTCCGTCGTCCGGCTGTACCTCTGGTCGGACAGCCGCCAAACCTTCGGACTGACTTTTGCGAAGAAAGTACACACTGCTCAGAATCAACAGTATCGCGCCGCCGGCGGCAATCGCGTAACTGAAATGGCGGAAAAAGTCCAATCGCGTCGCCTCGGTTTGAACCAGGTCCTTGTACAGCTGAACGCCCGTTGCACCGGTGTACCCGACAGCGTCGGCAAGCATGATCGTAAACACGGCGGTCGCAACCACACGCGTTGAAGCGACGATGCGGTCGAAGAGGATCGAACCGTATGGAACATACGCAAGGTAAGTGCCTAACCCCGTCAACACCATCCACCTGTCACCCCGGATAAGCCCGGCATCGAGCAGCAACGTTCCACCACCAAGCAACAGAACGCCTAACGTCATTATGGCAAACGTTGTCACCAAAGCAGTGCGATTCCGTTTGATTAAATTCAATGAAGCCAGAGCGATCATGACGCCAAACGCGACGGGTAACTCCGTACTGGTCATAATTGCCGGATCTTCTGCAAAACCCAATTCTTGAAAGATGTCCACCATGTAGTTGTCACGAAAATCCCGGTATGCCGTCAGGAAGAAATAAAAAACGAGCAGCAGGACAATACCGGCGAAAAACTGCCGCATAAACGCCCACCGCCGGCGAGCATCCATCGGTTCGCGTTTGACTCGCTGCACAATGTCTTGGTCGCTGGGTTCAGGCACCTGGTGGAGCAGGAACGAGAAAAGCAAAAATCCCGGAAGGAAAACCAAACCCGTCACGAAAGGCATCCACCATTCGGTAATGCCGTAATCCGTCATCAAAGCCTTGCCCACATCCTTGACCACGCCGCTGGCGATGATAAACGAACAACTAAGACCCACCAGTTGAATCTCAGAAGTTCGCCTTCCCTCAAGGTAGCCGACCACCAATCCCCATACCATGCCCAATGAAAAACCGTTGAGAAAAATCGCGGCGACTTTCCACGGACCCGGAATCACCGCAAACAGCAAAAGCGCCAACTCCGCCCACACGATCGACGCAATCAATAATTGCACCCTGCGGAATCGATTCGCTTCCGAGCAGAGCTTGATGCCCACGAATTTGGAAAACGTATACCCCAGAATCTGGCTGATGACGAAAGCGGTCTTCAAATCAATGGTGGTGCCGAGGAATTTCAAACCTTCGTAGTGCCCGGCTGCGAACGGTTTGCGGAACGCATACATGCAAAAGTATGTGCAAAACGCAACGATTGTGGCGTAGATCGTAACGAATGAGTTCGGCGCGCGTGACAACCGCGATTGAATTGCAAATCGCGATAAGGTGGATGATGCCATGATCGCCCATTCCCATCCAAAGTTGCGTACGATTAAGACATCACCGAAAGTTACTTAACAACCCGCATGCGTTCGCAGAATCGATCGCATAACGTTGCGTACAAATCACGAATGCCTGCCTCTTTCATCGCGGGTAGGTGCATGACTCCAATAATCGTCATGCCGCAGTGTTCGACGCCAATGAGGATGCAGTACAACGGCACACCTCAATCGAAACCTGTTCGCTTTGGCTATTCCCGCCTACGCCCGCTGCATAGCGAGCGTCCCTTCATGCGTTCGAATAGTAAGCGGTTCAAATCATCTTTGGAGTGGAATTTGCGCACGCCTTCCTCGAAATCGCGCACAATTGCAGTACCGCACGCAAAAAGCGCAAAGGACGTGTTAAGCCCAACCAAGTCTTAATCTTTGCTTAATTGAAATCGCACATAAGACTTGCTGAATCCTGTAGATTCGTCGGCTATTATCATATTCTTTAAGTTAAGGATCTTGCGCACTCAGTGAAATGATCATGCCGTCATTCAACAGTCGAAAGAGTAGACTTCCCAGAATTGCCCTGTTAATCGAAACCTCTACCACGTGGGGAAGGCATCTCGTGCGTGGCGCGACGAAGTACGCGCACGAACACGGACCATGGCATTGTTTTCTGGAACCGCGTGGACGTGGTGAAAAAATTAGACTGCCGAAAGGGTGGAGTTGCGACGGCATCATCGCGCGAGTGAATCACCCAGGCCTTGCGGAAGATATCGAAAGACTCGGAGTGCCTGCGGTAAACGTATCTTGGTACGAGTACGGCCCGCCGGTGATGGCTCGATGTACGATCGACGAACGCGCGGTAGGTCAAATCGCCGCCAATTACCTCGCCGATCGGGGCTTTAAAAACCTCGCCTTTTACCCCGCTTTCGATAGACCCGGTTATGTCGACAAATTAGGCCCGGCATTCGCACAGGCGGCAAAGAAGCGAAACGGGCTATTCTTCCGCTACGATAGCTCGCCTTACGATCCCGCCAGGATGAATTGGGAAACACACCTCTCCGACCTCGCCGGTTGGCTCAGCCGCCTCCCAAAACCGCTCGCGGTACTTGCCTTCGGCGACTTCCAAGGACGAATAATCACCGAGGCGTGCATGCTCGCAGACCTGCGCGTCCCGGACGAAGTAGCGGTACTCGGCTCCGAACAAGACGATCTTTCGTCTGCAGTATCACTGCCGGAACTTTCTTCCGTCGATTCGGGCGGACAACAAGTCGGATATTTAGCGGCGGAATTGCTGGCCGGCATGATAAAGGGTAGCCCCGCCCCGGAGAAACCGATTGAACTCGAACCCGCGGGGGTAATCACCAGACAATCAACCGACGTGCTCGCGGTCGATCATCCCGACTTGACTGACTGCCTCAGATTCATCCTCGACAACGCTCACGAACCCATCAATGTCGAAGATGTTCTCGAACACGTCGCCCTGTCGCGAAGGAAGTTCGAACTACTCTTCAAAGAGACGGTCGGTCGATCACCCGCCGCCGCAATTCGGCGCGTCCGCCTCGAAAGAGCTCAGCGGCTCTTGCACGATACAACCATGCCCATTTCTGAGATTGCCCGAAAATGCGGATTCACCGAACCCGTCGCCATGACGCGGGCTTTCAAAAATGAGTTCGGCGTGACGCCTTCCCAATTCCCACGCCAACACGTACCATCCCGGCGCGACTACGCTTGGACGAAAAAGTAGTCTTGTTTGTTAGCGGGGAGAATGGCCTACCACTAAATAGTAGCCATCGATAAACCATGAAAAATGCGCTCGGCGCCTGATAAGGTACCGGGCTCGACTAATGAAATGGAGTGGACAATGCGCCTTCAAATGATCGTCTTTGATGTGGCCGGTACGGTGGTGAACGACGATGACAACGCTGTCGCCGGCAAACTTTGCGACGCACTACAGGCTGTAGGGACGAAAGTGACCGAAACGCAGGTTAATCCCGTGATGGGGTTGCCAAAACCTCAAGCCGTGCGCGAATTACTGAATTTATCGCGCGGATCACAACCTGACGAGGCCGAAGTCATGCAGGTTCACGCCGATTTCCAGCAGCGAATCATCGAACATTACCGCAATGCCCCCACCATTCGCCCCAAAAACGGGGCAGAAGAGTTGTTCGCGCAGCTGAGAAATCGCGGTACACGCGTGACCCTCGATACGGGGTTCGATCGCGCCACCCTCGATACGATCCTGGAACGATTGCACTGGCGTGACCTGATCGACGACTCCGTCACCAGTGACGAGGTCGACCACGGTCGACCGGCGGCCGACATGATTCGTGTGTTAATGAGTCGCGCCGGCATCACCGACCCCTCACTCGTCGGCAAAGTGGGCGATAGCGTAAGCGACATTCAGGAAGGCCTGACTGCAAAATGCGGGCTGGTCGTCGCGGTGCTGTGCGAACGAACGATTCCCGCACTGCCCGATTATCCCGGCGTGAGCGGTATCGAGAGACTCTCCGAGTTGATTCCGATAATCGATGGCTTCAAAAGCCCTAAAGTTTAAAGCCGCACCTCGACTTAACAAACTTGGATTTCCTTTGAACTATAAGCCCCGCACAGAGAACCCCCGCTTTGACCGAGCGCCACCACATTCATCTCGCGTGCAAATCCACGAAGGCGTAAAATGCTGCCGAAGCAAACACGGGACAGTTCACTTTACCCAAACAATCGCCAAAAGCCGGATCAATAGGAGAATGCAGCCCGAGTCGGATAAAAACCGCACGCCCGGAGCACACATCGCAACAAAAGGAGACAACCAGATGCATTATTCGCGGCGAGAGTTTTTGAAATACGCTACGACCACAGGTGCAGCGCTCGGCGCCGGAGGACTATGCACTGCATGCGGCTTTCTTACACCAAATGATTTACCCCCTGCTTCCCTCGTACCGCCATTGACGCCAACGGATAAGGCGGCGAGGGTGGTTGCAGTATTGGGACGTGACCTGCGATCAATGGTGCGCGATGCACTGGATTCGTTCGGGGGCGCCTCAGCGATAGTCCGACCGCAAGAAACGGTTTTTATCAAGCCGAACCTCGTCGGCGCAGGTATGGTACGCCACGAACTTTTCAGTACCGGCGAATGCACCAAGCCGGAAGTCTTCATGACCGTAGCCGAGGAATGCCTGAAGGCAGGTGCAACAAAAGTCACCATCGGCGACGCTGCACAGGTATCCGAATTTGCCTGGGACGAAATGTGGACACTGGACCGCTCGACAAACGTTGCTGATGAAGCAAAGCGACTCAATGACCGGTACGAGGGTACGCTGGAGCTTGCCTGCCTGAACTCGGATACTCCGGTGTGGGTACCGGTCACTTCGCCCTATAGCGGTCTGGAAAAAATTTACGTATCCGGACTGGCGGCCCACGCTGATCGAATCATATCGATCCCCGTAGTGAAAACACATCGCCATTGCCAAGTCACGCTGTCCATGAAAAACCTGATGGGGTTGACATCGAGTGAGCGGTACGGAGAAATGGGAATCGACAGCCGTATCCAACTGCACAGAGCCCCGGGGGGACTTGAACAAACATTCCTCGACATAACGGCAGCCCTCCGACCTGACTTCACGCTCATTGACGCCTCAATTGGCTGTGAAGGAAATGGTCCGCACGTACAACCGAGAGTATGGGGAACGACGGTCGATCTGCGAGATCGAATTGGAAATTGGCTTATTCTTGCAAGCAACGACCTCGTCGCAGCCGATGCAACTGCGACGCGCATCATCGGCCACAAACCAAACGCCGTCAAACACTTGGCCTCGGCTTTCGACAGAGGACTGGGGCAGGCACGCGAGGATTTGATCGAGTTGGAGGGAGCGGACCTGAATGATCTGCGCATGGACTGGGAACCGGCAAAATACGCTGCCAGTATCGAGGCCGTCGCCTTGCCAGGCCTTATGATGTACCTTGAAAGACCGAACTGAACGCCGCATGCACAAAAGGCATTCGACACATTCAATTCATCGATTTCGCCGGTGCGACGCTTAATTGACCGACTTCTCATAAGTTACCGGACATCTTTGCGTCGATATGAACGACGACACGTTGCCCCAACAATAGAGCTGACGGATCGTCATCAAAATCAATGAGAGCCTCGACCACTCGTACGTCAGCGCGATCGCGAGTGTCATAAACCGTTACTCGACGAGGTCCAAAGGCCCGACCCACACGCACGACGTGACCGGTCAATGCAATCCGTTCATCTTCTTCGACGATGACCTTAACCGATTGCCCCGGCGCAACCCGGCGCGCCCAAACCTCTTCGATTTCCGCACGCACCATCAGCGGTGTCGTCGGCGCAAGCCAAAACAGCGTAGTCACGTTCAGCGTCGAAGTACCGTCACCAGGCCGCGCCAACCGCCGGACAATGACCCCATCCACGGGGGCGCGAACCGTGTGTCGCTCCAGTTCGTGTTTGCCCTGTGCCAAACGGGCCTTCGTGGACGCTAATAAAGCCACACGCTCGGCCTGCTCCGCTTCAGCCAATCGAAGCGTGTCCCGCGCGTCAACAAGCTCCTTCGAGGTCGCTGCCTCACTACTGTGTAACCGCTCAATCCTCTCGAACTCACGTCGAACTGCCGTAACACGAACAGCAGCAGTGTGCCTTGCGGCTTCAGCTTCAAACCATTCCGCCTCGAGAACATCCAACGCCACCCTGGCCGCACGATCGTCGACAATAAGCAACACATCCCCTTTGCGCACACGCTGCCCTTCCTTTACGCAGACTTCGCGAATGACGCCGTCGCGTGAGGCGGCAATCTGAATCATGCCGCCGTCAACGTCGACCACGCCTCGCGCCACCACCATCGAATGGCGACCATCGTAAGACTCAATAGCCGTCTCCACCTCGGCCGTACTGCTGTTGGCACCAAAGAGAACGACCCAAAATCCGAACGCCAAAAAAATGACACCGCAAATGATTGAATTTCGCAACGGCCTCATAACTTTACTCCATCAACGCAATGACCACGGACACGCCGATTATCGTTTGTAATACGACCGTCTTCGATGCGAACAACACGGTCAGCGTAGTCAATCAGCCTGGGATCGTGTGTCACACACAATACGGTCGCGCCGCGATCCAGTGCAGCCCGGTGCAGCAGTTCCACGACCAGTCGACCGTTCTCCTTGTCAAGCGCGCTGGTCGGCTCGTCAGCGAAGATAAGTTGGGGATCCTTCACCAGCGCACGTGCAATCGCAACGCGCTGCTTCTCACCGCCAGAAAGCTCCGCAGGCCTAAGATGCGCTCGGTCCGCTAAACCTACGTCGACCAAAGCCCTCTGGGCTTGTTCAACAACGTGCTCTTGGCTCACTCCGGAATAGTTCAATGGCAGGATCACTTGCTCCAAAGCCGTCAACGACGCAAACAAATTGAATCCTTGAAACACAAAACCGCAGTGTGCCAGACGAAACGCATCAATCGCCGGCTGAGTGAGTGCCCACAACTCCGTTCCCAACACGGTTACACTCCCGGCGTCAGGCCTCAACAATCCTGACAGGACTGCAAGAAGCGTACTCTTCCCACATCCCGATGGACCGACGATCAAGGTCAACTCCCGAGGCTGTATTTCGATCGAAAACTCCTTGAGTACGTGATTGACTGCAACACCCGCGCCAAAACTCCGCCGCAGATCACGACCGATGATCGCAGGATCGTTCGAACGTGCTCCCACGGTATCTTCGTCTTTAAGCGCCAAAATCATGCTCATCGCAACAACTCCGCCGGTTCTGTTCGATACAGTGGTTTCAACGCCAAAAGACCGGAAAACACCGCCACCAAAAGCGTGAACGCCGCAGCGGATACGAACGCCCACCATGGAAATGCAACCGCAACGGAACCCACCTTCGCCGCCACCCACACCGCCATAGTCAAAAGACCGGTAGTGATCAAACCCAAAACACCGACCCAAAATGCCTGTTCGAGTACAACGGCACGCAATGCGGAAAGCGAAACGCCCAAAGCTCGCAGTGTGGCATACTCCCGCAGTGTAGCCAGAATCGCCCCCCTTAACGTCTGACTGGTAATGGCAACGCCAACCATCAACCCCAGCAATGTTGAAAACCCGAATCCGGCGCCGGCACCCGATTCCAACAGCCAATAGAGTTGAGACATGTTGCTTAGTTGCCCGGGTGAAAGCACACGATAATCCGAATCCTCGTGCCTCGGTTCAAGTGCAACCTGTACGGCTTCGCGCTTTGCTCCTTGACGCAGCTGAATCAGGTAATACGCGTCGCCTTTGCCCCCCCAATCACCCAACACGTGCCGTGCACTGGCAAGCGACATGAACACGTTCGCACCGCCGATCGAACGCATGCCGGTCGTTGTGCCGACGACACGAACGCGCTTTCCGTTCACTTCCGCCATGCCGCCCACGGCAGTGCCCAATTTGTCGAGATCAACCTGATCGATGACTACCGCACCCGGCACGCGAAGTGCTTCACGCAAATCCGAACTGAAGCTGCGCGGCATGGACATGCTCTGTTTCGTAACATCCAGCCCGACCACGTACACCGAAGCCTTGCCGCCATCGGGTTTACGCCAATCTCCAAAACTGTATAGCATCGTTTGAACGGTCTCGACATCCGGGTGGGCACGCAGACGCATCTCAATACGCGCAGGCATCTCGCGGGCAATATCGAACGACTCCGTCTGAGACGCGACCACCCACAAGTCAGCCGAAGACTGATCGACGATCGTCGATACCGTACCGAACATGCCCAACAACAGACCAAGTTGCACCAGCACGAGCAAGCCCGAGAACGCGACCGCCAACACGGCCGCGGCGTACCGTTTCCACTCGTAAAGAAGGCTGGCCCGTGCAAGCGAGACACGCCGTGGAATTTTCGCCTCATTCCCAACCGAGGCGTCGGCATTTGGCGAGTCGGTAACCATCAACGCTCGGACTCCCGGCCATGTTGCGCAGCAAACACCGCGACATCAACAAGACGGTCAACGTACTGATCAGACTCGCGGACACGCTGGACGAGACCGGGAGTGAGCAGGTCGATTAGATCGCGATAAGTCATTAGTGTCGTAGCGCCCTGGTACAACTCGAGCGCCGCCAGCATCACCGCATCTCCCTCAGGCTCCACGCCGGCCGCTTTTGCTAAGGTAGTGCAGAGCATGCGTAATTCAGGCGCCCAATGCTCAACCAGAAACTCACGAAAAGAAGGTGTCAATTCATGGCACTCTCGATCAATCAACTGATGGCGCCAGTCCACACTCTCGCAGACAGCATCCCGGACAACCACCCGAACGATTTCCCGCAATGCCTCTCGCGCCGGCAGAGTCGCCAGTTGCCGCTCGATCATGCCGAGATCCTCCACAGGACGGCATGCTTCTCGAAGAGCGGCTCGATAAAGACCCTCCTTGCCGCCGAAGTGGTAGGCGATCATCCCGAAAGCGACACCGGCTTTCGCCGCAATCTGACGAACGTTGGCCCCGTCAAAGCCGACCCGCGCGAACATTTCTCCCGCAGCTTCAACAAGTTTCTTTTTGGTTTGTTCCGAAGCTTCTCGTGTTCCCATTACCTGCACCCACATCACTAGTCCAAAACCAATCGACACTGAACAACCGTACAATACAAATGTATTGCACGACTGTTCAAAAATCAAGCGGCTAAAATAGAAGCGCAATTGGCTACGCCAACACTTTAATTTATTGACTAATTATTTTTTCTAGAAACAGTTTTTAGTCCATTTAAAAGCAACTCGTACTTTAGCTGAATCAGTTAATCGGAGCACTGACGGGTGCCTGCGCAAACAATTCGACAACGTCCTCCGTATTCACGATTTCCGTGGCAAGCAATCCAAAATTCGCAAGTGCCGCCTCGTGGGCTTCGTCACTCACGGTGGCTACGGCATCCCCCACCACGATTGCTCGAAAACCATCGTCAACGGCGTCGCGCACCTGTGACTCCACACACAGGTTCGCGACCATGCCCGCGACAAGGATGGTGTCAATGCCACGACTGCGCAGTTGGTCGGCCACGTCGCTTTGCACGGAAGACGGCCCTTTTCGCGGCGATAGCAAGATCGTGTTTTTCGTTGGTTCGAGTTCGGGCAGGAATTTCGCACCCCGGCCTGCTACGAGCAACCGCTTATCACGCATCAGGCTCTGGAGACCGTTGCGAGGGGACCACGATTCATAGTCCCGATCTGGAATCTCGATGCGCGAATAGAAGAGCGGCACGCCGGCATGATCCGCCGCATCCCGAAGAGCGCGAAGATTTTCAACCACCCTGCGCTTGGTGACCTGCTCACCAAACAAATCCCAGGCCTGCCCCTCGGCACTGAGGAGGTCCACTTGAGGATCAACCACAATCACGGCAACAGACGTCCAATCGATTTGCGTTTGCATAATCAACTCCTTTTCGTTTCGGACCCGGTAAAGATCCCTTCATGCTCACATACCAACCAGTCGGTATGTTCGTGTCACAAAAAAAACCGAATCAAAATGGATTCGTTTCGCTCACATTCCCAGCAACGCATCAACCATAACCCGGTAACAGCGAATGCCTTCGGTCACTTTCGCGTGATCGCCATACGCTTTGGCCAATACAATCGATCCTTGAAGCACGGAAACGAACTGACGAGCCAGCGCAGCAGCATTTACCGCTTTTACGCTACGTTGTTTAAGCGCTTCGCGTATCGTGGGAGTCACGGCATTCGTCAAGCGGTCAAGCCGATCTTCGATCGCGGCCCGAATCTTCGGATGCGTTTGCGATAGATCGAGCGCGAAACTTCCCAGCAGACAGCCGCGCTTGAGTAAGGGCCCTTTCACTACCTTGATCGCATGGTCGAGAAACGCCCGCAACCTGTCGACGGAGTCACGTTCGCCGGCCCACTCTCCGGCACAGAGTTGCTCGGCCAAGGTCACGTAATAGTGATCGACGAGAACCATCGCCAATTCATCTTTGGATTCAAAGTGGTGATAGAAGCTGCCCTTGGTAACTCCGGCAGCGACACACACCTCATCCACCCGCGTAGCGGGGAAGCCCTTCGACAGGATAAGGCTCTGTGCCGCTTCGAGAATCCGCTCGCGATGGTTCCTGGCCGCCTCGTTCATCTAGTCATTCCTGTCACGACAATTATACCGACCGGTTGGTATTATAGGTCCCTGGCCGGCTTAGTCAAGAGAGCAACCCGTAAACCAGATGGAATCCCCCAGATTATCATGCCCGCCCGGAGAGCTAATGGCGTTATTTCCAGGTCAGGGTTTCCGCCCAGAAGGTTTTGAGTATCGAGGATGCCTTTTCCCGCCCGGAGGGCGGACGATGTT
>JANQHN010000136.1 GCA_028282665.1 Phycisphaerae bacterium
CAAAGTGGTGCGAAAGGGGCAGTTGACCCTTGGTGCCTGAGTCACAGTGGAAGCGCCGCCGGCGATGCGCGATCTGGGTCACCTGCAGCGTGATGCACCCAGCGTTCCCGACCGGGCGGCACGGGTTTACTTTTGACAATGTGTGTGGGGTCGGCGTGAGGTTTCCTGATGGCCTCACGCCTTTTGGCGCGGGGCGGTCCGTTCAAAGTGAACGGGCCGCCCTTTTCGCCATTGCGGCTACAAAGTAAACTGCACTCGGGTGTTTTCAGCTTGATTGTCTTGTGTCGGCAAACATGTGCGATGGGTGTTTCTGACTGGTTATCGGCGATGGCTTTTCGCCTTTTGGTGCAAAGATCGAGTTGCACTATTAGTAATATGGAATGGATTTTGTTGAATTATGACCAATCTCAAACGACGTCTGCTGAGCATACTGCCTATGTGGGCTAAGAACCTTGTTCGAAAGTGTGACCCGAGGCAGTTCCTTTGGCGCAACATGCTTTACGACTATTTTCGCTTTCGTCGATACTCAGCGCTGCGAAACCCACGGCGAAATAGATCTGCTCTACGGGCGCTTTTGATAATGGACTATCACCGACTCGAAAAAGGGTTGAGTTTCGAGCGACCTCGACCGGGTTTCGGGAAGGTTGTGATCGACAGGCTAAAGTCCAATCTTGTCTACTACGTGGACGAGTATGGCTGGGATTCTACCGCGAGCATGGTACGTGGTACGTTGTGTGAGTACGTATCATTCAGCAAGCGTGAAGGGGTTTCCTGCGACGACCTGGAGGAATTTCTCGCAGTGCATTTGGGGCCGGAGGAAACGGAAGCCGGCCAGTCGTGTGTGGCGGGTACCTTTGAGAGGACAAAAGCCGAGATACAGGCAGGTGCCCAAATCGACTTTGAGCACTTTGTGGAAACTCGGCATAGCGTGCGGCATTTTACGGCCGATGCCGTCGAATCGACAGTGATTGAGGAAGCTGTTCGGCTGGCCCTGAGGACGCCATCTGTGTGCAATCGTCAGTCTTGGCGTGTCCACGCATTTCGCGGCGAGAAGAAGATGAAGGTGCTGCTTCACCAGAATGGAAATCGTGGTTTCGGCGAATCGATCGATACACTTTTGCTTGTCACTTCGGACTTGCGCACGTTCGTGTCCGTGGGCGAGCGGAATCAAGCGTGGATTGACGGCGGCATGTTCGCAATGACCTTGGTTTATGCGCTTCACAGTTTAGGGCTTGGGACGTGCTGTCTAAACTGTAGCATACGGGCGGATAGTGACCGCCGATTGCGCCGGGAAGCGAAGTTGGCGAATTCAGAAGCCATCATCATGATGATTGCTGTCGGGCATCTGGCGGATCGTTTCAGAGTGGCCTGTTCGTCGCGAAAACCGCTCGCTGAGTCTTTGACGTTCCATTCTTAAGTGCACCACGTTGTGTCTTTGACATCACTGAAGGAACTGAATCTATGACAAAGCGAAGTCATCAAAATACCCCACGGAACATAGTTTTTGCGCCCTTTGCCGGATGCTACAACAAAGGTAGTGAGGCGATCATCCGTTGCCTGCACAAATACCTTCGAGATGAGTTGGGCGAGTACAATTTAACAATCCTCAGCGCGAACCCAAGTACAGATACGGAGGAGCTGAGTGATCTTTCGCAGACGCGGGTTTTACCGATTCTTCCCGAACGAAAAGGCATGCGATTCGCCGCGAAAGTCCTATTCCGTGCCGGTGCAATGCGTAGTGGGGCTAGATTTCGAAGCTCTCATTTGTCTTCAGTATTCGATTGGGCGGATGCCATGTTCGAGATCGGGGGAGATACTGTTGGGTTGCATTATGGCGGGCCATGGGTGTCGCTCGAACTCCTGGGAAGAATGAAGCGGCTTGGTAAGACGGCGGCGATTGAGGCGGCGTCGGTTGGTCCTTTCAAGGCAGGGGTAATGGAAAGGCATGCAAAGCGTGTTCTCGCTTCCCTGGACGCTGTGTGCGCGCGAGAGCAAATCACTTATGAAGCATTGCGGGAAATGGGGTTAACGAATGTTTATCGAGTGGCCGACCCTGCTTTTTTACTCGAGCCAATTCCTGTGGAACTCCCGGGCTGGCCGGACGATAGGGTGTTGGGTGTGGGAATTAGCGCGAGCTTCGCCCGATATCTTGGCCGTTCGACCGAGAGGTACATCAAAGACTCCGTCAGCTTGATCAGTACCTTCTTGGAAACCTCCCGTGGTTGCGTTGCCTTTATTCCGCATGTTTTTTTCCGCCAGGAGAAAACGGACGATTTTTCGATCTCTGAAGAGATTGCCCAGCAGTGTAAACTCCAAGAACGCATCTGGATGTTGCCCCACAGGCGTTTCGGACCGGGTCAACTCAAGTATGTCATCGGACGTTGCGACGCTTTTATTGGCGCGCGCACGCACGCTACGATTGCGGCCCTGAGCCAACGGATACCAACGGCGACTTTGACCTATAGTCACAAAAGTCGCGGGATTTTCAAAGACGCTTACGGCAGCGAACGCTATGTTGTGTCTCCCGCAGCCTGGGGTAAGCCCGAGACAATGGATCTTGTCAGACGCCTTTTCGAGAAAGGCGAGGCAGTTCGCTCAGAGCTCGAGGAGGGAGTCGATCGTTTGATCGAACTCGCTCACGAGAATGGGCGTATTTGCGTCAAAGTGGCCCGCGGTGAAGACATGTAACCAGCCGGTTGAATCAGCCACTTTGTATGCCGACGATCAACCGTGGTCGTGAGGATTGCAAGAAGATGAGATCGTCCGCCCGATTTGCATTGAACGTATTCAGCAATTGGATTCACATGGGTGTCAGCGTCCTTGTTGGCGCGATCATGATTCCGTACGCCACAGCGTGCCTGGGGGCGGAACTCTTCGGTGTCTACGCCGTACTCGGTTCAGTGCTCGCCCTTTTGAATCTTCTCGATTTGGGACTTTCGGGCGCGGTATCAAGATTCTCTTCGCAAGATCAAGGCGCGAAGAACGTCGAGCAGTTGCGAGAGACAGTCTCAACGGGGATGTTGATCTTAGGCGGAGCCGGGCTGATCGGTGCGGTAACGCTTGTGTTGAGTTTGCCGTTGGTTCGGGCATTCTTCACTCGCATTCAACCTGATCATTACGACGATCTGACAGCGATTGCCGTATGCCTCGCAATCAATTTCGCACTGCGCTTTGTTAGCTTCACTATGCGAGGTGTGCTCGTTGGCGCAAATCGGTATGACTTCATCAACGGTGTGGAAATCGCGTCGAATGTCGTGCGATTGGTTTTGTTGTTGTTCTTCTTTTCATTCTTCGAAGCGACATTGCTTCTGTTCGGAATGACCTTCATTGCCCACCAGTTGATTCGAGTGATTGGGTTTCACATTTTCGGGGAACGTCTCGTGGGAGCGGGCCGGCTGATAAGGTTCAACGATGTCACCAGGAGGGCAGTGGGGAGGTTGGGGGGGTTTAGCGCCGTCAATGCGGTTGCGGTGTTGGGCGGCGTTATCATATTGCAGGGACCTGTCGTGATCATAGGCCGAATGCTTGGAACGGAGTACGCGACGTTGTTTTATCCCGCCATTTTCGTGGGATCTCAATTGCGGTCGATCATTGGTGGATTGTGCAGCCCCCTTATTCCCCTGGCTGCGAAGGATGCAGTAACCGGTGAAGGCAAAGGACTAGCCGGTTATTCGATTCGGCTTAGTCGCATATCGAGTGCATTCGCATTGGGGATGCTCATTCCGGTGGGCGTGCTCACTTGGCCTTTGATTCAACACTGGCTCGGTGAGGAATTTCTGGGAACCGAGTGGGTATTCCTCGTTATGGTCTTCGGACAGCTTGTCGCCAGCATCCAATCCGCTAATTACTTTCTTTTGATGGGCGGCTCGAAGATGACGTCTTGGGCGATCAGTCAACTGATTGCCGCCGTGATCGGAATTATCATCGCCGCTGGTGGACAATGGTACTATGATTGGGGTTTATTAGGAATCTCGCTCAGTGTGACTGCGGTCGTTGTAGCGCGCAACCTCATCTATCTCCCGGTCTTGGCCTGTCGACAGTTTCAGACGCCCATCCTGGATTATTTCTGGTACGTCTACGTCAAGCCGTTTGCTCTAGCGAGTTTGCTGGCGGCAATTGCGTATTGGCTGATCTTGTTGTTCCCACCTGGTAACTTGGTTGTTACCATTATGTACGGAAGTGCGATAGTATTGGCTTTTGCACCGATCGCTTGGTTCGGCATCATCGCCAAATCTGATCGGGAAACGATCATCGGTTTGATTCGATCCGGAAAAAATAGGCTCACGACGAACAAAGCAAACTAGGGGTCCTCCGCTGACACCAATTCATGCAAGTGTTCCTTGGAGTCCGGGAGATAATGGTGCGTGGTGTTCTCACGCCTTCAAGCCGGTTCTTCACACCGCTCGAACAGCGCGACGTTTCGAATGTCGAATGCACCGAAGCCGCGGTGTGCTTGGCCCTCAGACGTCTGGGCCTGACTTTCAAAAAGACGATCCATGCGGCGGAGCAGGACCGAAACGTGCCTGGAGTGATCCGACGGTTGTTCCTGGGGGAATCTCGAGGCAGTAACGTGGCGAAACCAAGTGGTTGTAAGGTGCGTGCGGGGCGTATGCCGCTTACCCGGCGTGGGCGTATTCTCTGAACGATAATAGGTTTTATCTGATCGGCTGCGACAAACGCCCAGCTAATTGACGGGCCGATAAGAGCTTGGGCGTTTGGGTATTGGAAAACTTCATGTCGACTGTTGAATTGAATCCCCTTCAAACTGCCTTTGTCGGTGCCATGCTCGGTACGATGGTGGGAGACCAGTTGGGGGCGCCGTTCGAGGGATGGTCCGCGGTGGGGGTTGCCGGTTACCTGAATGATCTTAGCGATAATGCCCTTGCGGTGTTGCTTGACCGGACGAATTACACCGACGATACGCAAATGATGATCGGTGTCGCGGAAACGCTGATCGACTGCGGCCGGCTCGATACGCAATACCTCGCAAGCCGCTTCGCGGAAAACTATGAGCCGCATCGCGGCTACGGTGCCGGAGCTCACGCGGTGATCCGAGCGCTTGTCCAAGGGGTACCTTACGATAAAGCGGCGACGATCGTTTTTCCCGACGGTTCGTTCGGCAACGGAGCAGCCATGCGCGTCGCGCCGGTCGGGCTTTTCTATCACCAAGACGGATATGTTCTGCGTCTGGCTGCGGAGCTGTCCGCCCGCGTGACGCATGTGCATCCACTTGGCGTGGAAGGGGCGGTGTTGCAGGCACTTGCGGTTGCGACTGCAATCGACAGCCCAGGTAGTATCAGCAAGCGCCGTACCGGATGCTCCGCCGATCGTCTCCGGTCGGGCGATGATACCGTCGAAGATCAACCGGCGGTGCAGCCGTCGCCCAACGAGTTCGACCCGAAGGCATTTGTTGGAAATCTCTCCAAGGGCATTCGTGCGGAGATGGATGAATACGGCACGGCGCTGAAACAGATCGATTTGTTACTGGACGGTAAACAATCGATCGACACCGTGTTCGATTGTTTAGGCAATGACATCCGGGCGCACCGCTCCGTGCCCGCAGCCGTTTACGCCTTCCTCTCGCACCCTCACTCGTTCGCGGCGGCCGTCCGCTACGCCATCTCGCTGGGCGGAGACGCCGATACGATCGGCGCCATGACCGGTGCGATTGCCGGTGCGTATCACGGCGTACAGGGCATTCCTCATGCATGGCTCGACGCGCTGGAAGGCGGTGCAAAGGGCCGGGAATACGTGAGCGGGTTGGCGGTGCGGCTTGCCGACAAGGTTGAGCCACACGCTCGGGCTTGAGATGGGCAGCTACCGCAAATCGGATGATAGTGAGGTGGAGTTGCAGGCGATCGATGATTAAGTGTAAACGGGCGTCGCCGGTCTTGAAAACCGGTGACGCCCGTCAGCAGCTTTTCCGTTGAGGGCTGACGCTGGCCGCTTCAAAATCGATGCCCGCGCGTCAATCCCAGGCTTCCGCTGTCAATCGAGAGGGCGACGAGCTACCACGGAAACTCCGTAATGCCGCAGTCGAATCCACCGATGTACTGCGCCCAGTAATCCTCACCGTCGTTTACGTGAATCAATAGTGACTTGTTCGGCGGAACAATGATGGATTCACCGATACCATACTCGATCGGCTCATCGAGTTCATTCGTGATACCGTTGATCGTGGCGACTTCAGTGCAGCCGTCTCCTCCACAGGTGAAATCGATCCGTGCATAACAGGCGGGGTCGTCGTAGAAACCTACGTTCGAACTCATCCACACCGCCTTCGACAGATCGTACGCCTTCTTGCGAACCAGCACGCTTGTCTGTCGTGGCAGAATGATCATGTCGCCCGTACGCCATTCGATGTGCTCCCCGAATTCGTTGGTGACGTTGTCGAGGGTGATGCGGTATGGTGCATTTGCCACGTCGTCTGTAAGGATCAGATCGCCCGCAAAATCCGGGACGACCAGCGAGAGGTTCCATGCGGCGAAGTTGACGTCGTGGTCGGTGATGCCAAGTCCTGTGGAGTGCCACACAGCTTTACTCAAACCGTAGGAATACTGTCGTACGAGGGCGGAAGTTTGGCGCGGCAAGATGACTCGATCACCACTTCGCCAGACGATGCGTTCGCCGAATTCGTCGGTGACGTTGTCGATCGTCATGCGGACGTAGTCGGCCTCGCTGTTGATTAAGACGTCGTCCGTACCTTCGTCGTAAGCGGAGTTGCCATCCGAGTCGGCGATGAGTCGTACGTTCCACGCGGCGAAGTTCACCGCGTGATGATGTGTGTCCACGCCGCTCGAGTGCCAAATCGATTTGCTCAAGCCGTACGAATACTGCCGTACCAAAACGCTGGTGAGTCGTGGCAGGATCACCCGATCGCCAGTCCGCATGACGATTGGATTGGATAGCTCATCCGTGACGCGATCGATGGTGATGCGGACGTGATCGAGGCTGTTATCAATAATGACGTCGCCGGCGATTTCCTCATATTCAAAATCGCCATTCGCGTCGTTCATGAGCCGCACGATCCACTGCGCGTAGTTCACATCCAACCTATGGGCTGTACCGGCACCGGTGTTGTACCAAAACGCTTTGCTGATGCCGTAAGAATGTTGACGTAAGAGGATGCTTGTATTCGGAGGAGCAAATACCGTCGAACCGGTGCGGAGATCCTCGGCTAGGTTATCGATGCCGGCGTGGACATGTGTGTATTCGGCATCATTCGGAATCCGGAAGTCCGCAGGATCATCGTAGACGTTCGGATCGCCTCCCCCCTCAGAGTACAGGTTCATTTCCAGTTGTGCGAAGTTCACGTTAAGCTGCGTGGCGCCTTCCGGAATAGTGAACCACTGCGCCTTGGATACGCCGCCCGCGTAACGTCTTACGAGAACTGTAGTGGGGCCTTCGATCGGCGGTGTGTAGTCACCTGTACGGAACGTTCCTTCGATTCCATTGATCGTGACTTCCACATTCTCATCGGGCGAAATCAGAATATCGCCGGCGTCCAGGCCATCCTCCTCGCCGACTTCAACATAGAGGTTCACTTGCAGCGATCCCTCTCCTCCGCCAAGCCTCGCGACGTAAACACCTACGTCGAACGTGCTGAACGCGGCGGTGAACGCGACTTCGTCTGAGCCGTTCACAGAGTTGTAATGACCGGCTCGTCCTTCGAAGCCGCCGTATATACTCACGAACCTGATTTGCGAACCGCTGAGTTCGAAGAAGTCTCCATCGAGTCCATTTGGCGGTGGGGCGATGGATGTGGTGTCGTCCACAATACGCTCCAACGCGCCGGTGGTCGGGCTGTAGTACCACAATCCGTAGATTGCCCGGCTTACGCCATCCGTTGCATTGGGAGTGATGAAAATCAACCCATTGTCGTTGATGGCGCCGCTTGTGTTATCGAAGCTTGAAAAACTGGCAGGAGCTTCGCGTTCGGGCGGAAGCATCGTGTTGTTGGCAACGAGTGCGATGGAGTCGTCTGTAATGTTTGCCGCGTAGATTCCCTGTCCGTTGGCGACGCTGGAAGTGTCCCACGAAGCGAAGCCAAGTGCGCCCTCGCCATTGATGGTGGCTGTGGCAATGTTTTGGAACGTACCGTCTTCCCGGCTTGGTACAGTGAAGCCGCCCATTTGATCCGCAATGGTTGTCGTCAGGCCTGCGGATACCGTACCGCCGAATAATGCGTCAAATCGGGAGTACCCGTTAATGAACTCGTGTTGGATAACGATTTGATCGTTATCGTTGATGTCGTGCCCGCCGAAGATCCCGTAGAACATCCACTCATCATTGTCAGAAGTCGTTGGTGCGTAGGTGTATTCGCGGGCGAGCGTCGCGGGTAACGCACTGCCATTGGCCGGAGCCACATACACGCCGTCAAACACGTTTGGTGCTCCCACGCCGCCTTCGAAGATCACGAGGCCGTTGTTGTTGATTGCGGGCAAGCTACCGTCGTCCAGATGCGTGAACGCCTTGTCGTCATCGGCGGGAAAAATTGTGCCGGTTGTGTCCGCGAGAAGAATCGGCGTTGCGCCATCGACCGTACCGCCATACAGGCCTTGGTCTTCGTACGGTTCGCCATCAAGTAGGAAGTTGCCGTAAAACGCCACCTGCCCCGCGTCATTCATGCAAGCGAGCAATCGATCCTGCCAGGTGCCCGAAAATCGGAAACCTCGATTGAAAGTCTGCCCGGGATAGCCTGGTACTTCGTCTGCACTATCGACAATTTTCGTGATCATTTGTCCATCAATGTTTGTGGCGTAGAAACCCGTACGCGCCCCATCCACAGGACTCGATGAACTTGCCCAGAAGAGCACGTCACCGTTGTCGTTGATGATCGGCGGAAGGAACTCGGTAAAATACGCCTCAGGACCTCGTCCCGGAACCGGGTAGGTAGGCATGTTGTTATCGTCGAGCGTTGTATCGACTAGAACGGTGAGTGAAAAGTTCGGCTGCTTGCAGTAGATGCCACGTGCCGTGTCACGGTTGAAATCGTACCAGTCGCTACTTGTTGCGCGGAAAACCAGGGCGCCGCCTTCGTTAATCGAAGGTTTGCTGAACACGCCGCCCGCAATACCGGAATTAGGTTGGGTCGCTCGTCCCCGGAATATGACGTTGACCATATCCTCCCGGCCCGGTACTGGGTCACCGGTTCGGGCGACTTGTTCAATTTCTACCGCAAACGCGGTCAATGGTGTGGCGACAAGGATCGCGCACAGCGCTGTGAGCCATACCGTCTTGTGTCTATGTGTTGTTCCCGCCATGAGAAGCTCCTTCGTATCAGAGTTAACGGAATGTTTTGTAACGACCGCTGCGTATGCTGATCGCACGAATGCTGTTGATGAAGCCGAAGCTATTGCTATCGCGATTTTGTAAGAAACCTCTGATTATCGCCTATTGCTGCAGCTTTTGTTGGGATAAACGCTCGATGTCGAAGCCGTAGCCTAACTGACCATCGCGCGACAATAGGCTGCGCAAAATTCGGGTAAGGGCGCACGTACAAGCCTGACTCGACGGTTTGTGACCGCTGTCATTCGGCGTGTGAGCGCATTTTTTCGGATATCTTGATAGGGGGCGCTTAATCCCTGAGAGTCGATAGCGAGACTTGAACTCCTCATCCTGCTGCCCTCCATAACGATTAGGCTACTCTAATTCGCTATGGAAGGTCAAGGGGAAAGGGATATTATCATCTGCTTTTTATTCAGATTTGTTGGTGTTTTTAGTTTTTTCTTGACACGGTACGATTTGTTAACATTTACTTCGCCGGTTTAATGCGCTGTTAATTTTTACACGCGAAGATGATTTACAAATATTGCAATCACAGCGGGTACATTGTTCCCTGGGATGGAAGTCGATGGACAAGAGGAGGTGTTGTTAAGGAAAAGCGACTCAGCCATGCCTCCGTGGTTCTTTCTCGTCATTCATTTCTGGTGGGCTGCGTAAGCAGGTTACGATATGATCAATTGCACAAGCAGACTTTCATCAGCCTACTGTGATCGAGCATGTATATGGTGACTTTCTTCAATTGCTATGCCCAGAAGTGCGATCGTTGCGTGGTTTGTACCAAGCGGCTGCTCGTTGGACCAAACGGCTCGATCCATTCAAATTGGCCGAGCGTAAGCATGTACACGAGATCACTTTGATACAAAGTCGAGTCAGTGAATGGTGGGGCTTGGGAAAGCCGTCAAAACGATCGATCACTTCGACTTGCCGCATTCAGTTTCGTCAAAGAAATGAGATTGCTTCGAGAAAAGAGCGATTTGACCGGCTGTCCATTCCCGACGACTGACCAACTACCTTGGACGCACGGAATCAGCATCAAAGTTCCCGCCGCGTACTTGAACGTAATTTCGCGATAAAAGTCCAGTACAACCTGCCGTCGTACAAGTAGTAGCCCAGCGCGCAGTTTTTATATTGTTATAGGCTTCATATAGGAAGATCTGGGTCAAACCGAATTCGTCGAAATCGATCGCTGTGAGGTTTATGTCATCGAGGATCGGAACACTCATTGACCTTTCCTCCAAGAGGCATTCGCCAGCGATTGGCTTCTTGGAGTTAAACGTCGCATCGGAGGCATTGCTGTGCACAGAGGAGTGCGGCGGAAGTCATTGAGTTGCTTGAATGAGTGAGAGTGGTTCGGGGAATCCAATTTTCACTGGTTCCGTGCCGGTCGGAACTAAGTCGGCCAAATTTTGTTCGGCTGTCGATTCGGCGGCGTACGTTGGCGTACCGATACCGCTGCATCCGTTCCGTAATCGTTCACAAACGCAGCCTGTTCGGTCATATGGCCAGGCTGAACTCCACACCCAGTCGGTAGCGTAGTTATCGTGCATCTGGCTACGAGGTTCTTCGATATTTGGTATCGAGTTATTTCTTTCTACCACGGTCGGATGTGATCTGGAGCAGATCCATGCCACGTTGGTTGGTGTTCCAGGCAAAGCCGCGGCGACAAGTGGCATGTGTCCTTCACACGCGATTTAACAATAGCTGTAAATTACGCAACGACGATGGCGGTGGTCTTGACGGATGCAGTGTGTAAACACGTACCGTCGAGGTCTTTCTGAGTTGCAATCGAGAAGCTGTTCAAACCGCCATGGAGACAAGAAGTGATTCTCGCTGCCGCCTTGTGCCTACTTTCGTTGGAAAATGCAAAGACGGTGATGAAGGACTTCGCCGAATTCGGTAGTGACTGGGCACGGTTTGAGCGAATACTCTGCAGGAGAGAAATCGGTAGGCAGTGAAAGCGAATAATCAAACGTTGTCATTGCCTTGAGTTTGTGGGCCTTGAGAATTGAGCCAACCTCGTCGATTTCGTCCTGAGCGATGGCGGCGGTTTTGTAGGCGATAAGGTATCCGCCTTTCGCTACGTGGCGGGCTGCTTGGGTGATGCACTTCGCAAGTCGCCCTACTGCACGCATGATGACAAGCTCGAAAGGCCTGGGAGCGTTCCAGTGCTCGGATCGCGCGGGAATCGCCTCCAAATTTGCGATCTCCATCCGGTTGATGAACTCCCGAAGGAAAGCAATCTTCTTGGCGGTGGAATCGATCGCCGTGAACGTCCATTCCAGTTCAGTTGCCGCGAGCGGAACAGCAGGAAAGCCTCCGCCTGTGCCCACATCCAACACCCGCACGTCGAACGGCAGGTCCGCTTCTTCCTCCGCCCACACGAGCGGAGCCAGCGAATCGACGTAGTGCTTCACCGCTGCCTTTGTCGGATCAGTGATACGGGTGAGGTTCATGGTCTTATTCGTATGAACGAGCGCCCGATAGTGGGAGGACATGCGGTCGATCTGTTCGGGGCCGAACAGGAGGCCCAATTCTTCCAGGCCGGCTATTAACGTTTCTTCGAAGATTTCTAAATCTGATTCATTCAACGCGTCGGTGTGGTAGAGGAAGGCATCCGACTCGATCTCGGACTCTTCGAAGAAAGAATCGGGCTCAAGCCGGTCATCCGGGTGAGGACTGGGCTTGCCGTCTTTGGGTTCGTTTGGGTTGTCTGGCTCGTTCATACCTCACAGATACCAATGATGACGCAGATAGACAACCGTTGGCGAATGACGAGGATACCGTTACACACGATCATTGACTGTGGATTATGTCGCCCGAGCGACGCAAACCAGGTTCCATGTCGTTTCGTCAGGCTCGTGCTCGATTTCCGGAAAGGCGTTCATATGGACCAGCGTGAAACCGCCAAGTTGTAAGTATTGTTCGATCTCCATCGGAAAAAAGTACCGTACGGTGTGCGTTTCACGTGTTTTGTCGCCAGGCCTTCCTTGAGTGATCTCCCAAATATCGTAGCGGATGTCGCAGGTATGAGCCCGGACATTGAGCGAGCCTGCTGCAGCACGGACGATTTCGCCGTACGGAGTATCGATCACACGAAGGCGCTGTGTGGGTTTGATGCTCAGTACAGCAGGTCCGTACCAGCATTCGAACAGAAACAGGCCCCCCAGCCGTAGGTGTCGTCGGACCGTCTCAATCGCTACTCGGACCGCTTCATTCGAAGTCTGATAGCCGAGCTCGCCCGAGAGCATGATTGCGGCATCAAACTCGCGCGCCAGATCGAGTGAGCTGAGATTAGTGAGTTGAAAAGTGGGGAGTGGATCGATCGATGCCTGCTGCGCTTTCGTGGTTGCCTGTGTCAACAACGGGTGGGAGTCGTCAATACCCACAACCTCGTAACCTCGCTTCGAAAACCCAATGGCGTGTGTGCCTGTTCGGCATCCTAAGATCAGTAGCGATTTCGGTGCGATATCCGCGTACTTGACCAGTAACGAACGAACTAACTCGCACTCCCACGCATGGTCCTTCTCGCGGTGGAGTTGGTCGTATAGCCTAGCATGGACTGGGTCGAATCGATCAGGCATGATTTTTCCCGTGTTCTCTGGCTCGCGCGATTGACTCAAGACGGCTATCGCGAGTGAGCGTAGCAAAAGCGCAAGCGATTGCCAGGAAAATGCAGGAATCATGCAATCCGCCGTATTTGGTCGATGTTAAAACCATGAACGAACAGCCGACTGTCCAGTTTGTTACTACGTTCTACCCGGAATTCCTGAAGGATTACTTTGCCGCAAGGAGCAAACTTGCTGATCAGCCTTATCGGCAGCAGTTCGATGCTCTTATCGCGGAGAAGTTTTCCGCGGTCGATGCGTTTTGTCGCGAGCTTGGTGCGTGCGGGTGCAGTACGGATTTGGTGATCCTCAATGCCGATCCCGTGCAGGAACGGTTCGCCTACGAAGCCGGGTTAGCATTGCCGGATAACATCCACGATCGCAGGCGAATGATCTTTGCGGAGCAAGTGCGGCGTTTTCGACCGGACATCCTCTATGTTTTTGAGTGGAGTCCGCTGGGAGACGACTACCTTCAAGCAATCAAAAAAGAAGTGAAACTGCTAGTGGGACAGGTTGCCTCGCCGCTTCGTGCGGAACGCACCTACGCCGCGTACGACCTGATGATCTCATCCTGGCCACCGATCGTGGAGTACTTTCGTAGCCAGGGCATGGGATCGGAATACATCAAGCTTGCGTTCGATGAAACCATCCTGGATCACGTTTCATCTCTACGACCGATTTACGATGTCTCGTTCGTGGGCGGATTTGCGCCGTCTCATCCCAATCGTCGAGATTGGTTGGAGGAAGTGACGCGTGGGCATCCGGTGGAAATTTTCGCTTACGGCACTGAAACATTGCCTCAAGGATCACCACTGCACGGGCAAGCGCACCTACCGGTATGGGGATGGGAGATGTACGAAACGCTAGCGCAATCGCGGATTACACTGAACATGCATGCGGTCAACAACATCCGAGGCACGGTATCAACAGCCTATGCGAACAACCTGCGTCTGTTTGAGGCAACGGGTATGGGGGCATTGCTACTCACCGATTGTAAAGACAACCTCGCTGAGATGTTCGAGCCGGGTGTCGAGGTTGTGACCTATGACGATAACGAAGATTGCATCGCCCAAATACATCATTATCTATCTGATGAAGTGTTGCGTAGCAGTATTGCGAAAGCGGGTCAGGCGCGAACGCTGCGCGATCACACTTACCAGAAACGTATGCCGGAGTTGCTCGACGCGTTGATGCGTCACCTGCGGCGCGTGAATTAGCGAGCCTGTTTCAAGCCCGACGGCGCGAGGTTCCGATAACACGTAAGTGACGTGAAATCTCGATCGACGGGCGATCCGCGCTGACGAGCGCCCGGTGTGGATTCCACACGCGCCGGCAAAATGCTCTGAACTGTACGGAACGTCAAGCCGTGTGCGATGAGGTTACGTTTTGCCAATCGAACCCAGGATCAACGTGTCAAAGCCGGACCTTTCTGAGAGGGAACGCGCGTACCTGTTGGACGCTTTCGATTCGACATGGGTATCGTCTGCGGGCGAATACGTTGGTCGATTCGAACGTGATTTCGCCGCGTTCGTTGGCACCAAGCACGCCCTGACTTGTACCAATGGAACGTGCGCGTTGCATCTTGCCATGCTCGCTTGCGACGTAGGCCCGGGTGATGAAGTCATCGTGCCTGATTTGACGTACGTGGCGACGGCCAACGCCGTGCGCTACGTCGGCGCAACGCCGGTCTTCGCCGATTGCGATGATGATACCTGGATAATTGATCCGAAAAGCGTGCAGCGGCTTGTTACGGAGAAAACGAAGGCGATTGTGGCGGTGCATCTGCTTGGTGGCGTGGCGGAGATGGACGCCTTAAGGCAAATCGCACGTGATGAAAATGTTTTTCTTATCGAGGACGCAGCCGAGGCGCATGGCGCGACTTGGCGTGGTACGCCCGTGGGAGGGCTTGGTGATCTGGCGACGTTTAGTTTTTTCGGCAACAAGATTATCACAACGGGCGAAGGGGGAATGGTTACGACAGATGATGACCATTTAGCGAGACGGGTCGAGAAATTCAAAACGCAAGGCTTGGCAGAAGGGCGGCCTTACTATTTCGACGAGATCGGTTTCAACTACCGAATGACGAATCTGGCTTGCGCGATTGGTGTCGCTCAACTCGAGCGTGTTGAGTCGTTTCTTACTAAACGGAACCAAGTCGCTGGCTATTACGATAAGGCGATTGCCCAAGTCGAGTTACCGCTTCAGCGGCAGGGAAGAGTTAACGGTGCGGAACCAGTCAACTGGATTTACGGTGTCAGGTTGGCTGAGGCTCAAATTCATTGCCGCGATGTGTTGACGTTGGAACTCGCGAAGCGGGGTGTGGAAACTAGGCCTATGTTTCACCCCATTAGTGATCTTCCCATTTACATTGATTCACGCACAGATGGGGGCAACCCTCTCAGCAAAGCAGTAGGGTCAGCAGCCGTGATGTTGCCGACACATACACAGATGAGCGAAGCCGATTGCCTCCGTGTCGTCCATGAGATTGAAAGGGTGTTGTGCAGTGTGAGGCAGGTTCTATGAGGGTGCTTTTTCGTGGCTATTACGAGGCAGGCTATCGCGCGCTTCGGAAACTGGTCGAGCGCGGGCACGAGGTGTTCGTTACGACACACGATTCTTCGCCTGAAATTCCCTCGGTTAGGGGGTTTGCTGAGTCGTTGAGTTTGCGGGGCGTGACTCAGGATGTTCGGGGAGAAGTATTGCGTGAGGCGTGGGATTGCGGTCCGGGCATCTTGTTCTGTGTGTATTACCGTAGCATTCTTTCGCGGGAGGTGCTTTCGTTGGCGCGGCAAGGCGCGTTCAACTTCCACTTTCGCCTCCTTTCAAGGCATCGGGGCTGTTTCCCCGCAGGTGTTGCCGGTAGGAAACGATGAGGGGTAACAAACCATGCGTGTTGTGATCAATGCTCAAATGCATCCCGAGACCAGTGGCGGAATTGCTCAGGTTGTGTTTGGACTTGCCGATGCGCTGGGTAGATTATTAGGCGATGAACGGTACCTCTTTGTTTGCAGTGAGGCTTCGGCAGGTTTTCTTGAGCCTGTTTTGGGTTCTAACAGCCAAATAGTGCTCAATCAGCGAACTTCACCCGCACCGCACCGTGGTGTGCGAGATTCGGATGGATTCTGGGAGTCGTTCAAACCGGATGTGCTCCACTTTCCGTACCAAAGCTATACACGCACGGGCATCCCGACGGTGTTCAATCCACATGACTTGCAGCACAGGCATCTTCCCGGCAACTTCAGTGTGGAAGAATGCGCGCGTCGTGACGCTTTGTACGGTAAAGCCTGTGAACTCGCCGACATTGTAGCTGTGGCCAGCAGTTATGTACGTGAAGATGTGGTTCGCGCCTATGGGGTAAGTCATGCAAAAGTTGAAGTGATTGCCTGGCCTCCGACGACGCGAATTTGTGAAGACCTCTCGCCTAAGGAGGTCAACCATCGATTGGGGTCACTCGGACTTCGCGAACCCTTCGCGCTCTATCCGGCTCGAATTTGGCCTCACAAGAACCATCTTCGGCTGATTCAAGCAATTGCGATGATCCGGGAAAAGAGCGGATTGGAAATCCCGCTTGTCCTGACGGGAGGAGGAACCGAGCATGCCGCAATAGCCGACTCGCTGATTCGGGATTGTCATCTGACGCATCTTATCAA
>JANQHN010000408.1 GCA_028282665.1 Phycisphaerae bacterium
CATTGCCTGCGGCGCATTACGAAAGTTGGGTTACCGGGTCCTGGAGGCGGCCAATGGCGTGGAGGCTTTCGAGATCGCTCGACAGTCGGGCGAAACGATCGATTTGCTGATTACAGACCTCATCATGCCCGGTCGCAACGGACACGAATTAGCGAAATCGCTCCTAGCTGAGTTTGGAAATCTGAAAATCCTTTACATGTCCGGGTATGGCGAAGAAGCCTTTGACGAAACCAATCTTGCACCTGAACCATACACGCTTCTCCAAAAGCCGTTTAAACTGTCCGATCTGTGTACTTGCGTCCGGTCGGCGCTGAACGGGCACTGATTGCTATCAATCCAGTCTATTTCGCGCATCGCTCCGCGTAGGGCGCCCCGAAGGAAGCGAGCGGCAGTTCCACGTCCCATCCGGTTTGATCAATCACCCATTGGGCGAACGTGTTGGAATTCGGTCCTGGCCAAACCCAGTACATGTCCCTGCAAGGGTAGTTGATCGATTCGTCGCGCAGAAACACGACCACCGGTTCAGCCTCTGCCCCGGTCAACTCCGCCCACACGACCGTCCCCCCCGCACCGACATGCTGCTCAGGATAGCGAAAATCCACCTTAACGTGGTTATACGGGCCGCCTTCCCGCCAAGATACTTCGTAGCGGTGAAAAACATGTTCGCCTGATTCTTTGGCAAGAAACCACGGATGCATCGCCAAAATGCTGGGTACGCGAATAGGAGCCACATAGAGTCGCACCACGGGCTGCTCACGTTGCGCAACCTCCTCCAATGGCAGGAACCGGTTTTGATCCGGCGGCACCACAAGCGCAGTACATCCGACGCACTCACCCACGATCAGTAGCAACAACCAGAGCAATCCGCAGCTTCCGTTCATCGAATGCTCACGATCCACTTGTGATTGCTAGCGAAGGTTGTCCGGGTTGAGTGGTTTGAGGTCTTCGGTCACAAAGAGTCCGTCCTTACGAATCAATTCGCCGTCGAAGTAAATCTCACCGCCGCCGTGTTCCGCGTCCTGCATGCAAACCATGTCCCAGTGAACCGTGCTGCGGTTGCCATTGTCGGCAGGTCCCTCGTAAGCGCCACCGGGCGTGAAGTGGAAAGAGCCGCGAATCTTCTCATCGAAGAGAATGTCGAGCATCGGTTGGTCCATGTAGGGATTGAAGCCGATAGCAAACTCGCCGATGTAACGGGCACCCTCGTCGGTATCCAACACTTTGTTCAAATGCGTGGTATTACTACTGGCCGCGTTAACGATTTTCCCTTCGGAAAACTCCAGGCGAATGTTGTCATGGACCACGCCCTGATAGAGGGTTCGCGCGTTATACTGGAGCGTACCGTTTACGCTGTCACGAACCGGCGCGGTGAATACTTCGCCGTCAGGAATGTTCAATTTACCGTCGCAGCCTTCAGCTCTGATGCCCTTGATAGAGAAGGTCAGGTCCGTACCTGCTCCTTTGATGCGTACCTTGTCCGCCTCATCCATTCGCTTCACGAGCGGCTGCATCGCTTTGGACATCTTCGCGTAGTCCATCGTACAGACATCGAAGTAAAACTCCTCAAACCGATCGGTGCTCATTCCTGCCTGCTGCGCCATGGAAGGATGGGGCCAACGGAGCACGACCCAGCGTGTCTTAGGAACCCTCACATTGATATGAACACGCTGCCAAATCGTATCCTGGAAGATTTTGTGCATTTCATCGGGCACATCGGAAAGCTCAGCGATGTTGTGATTCCCTCGCATACCGATATACGCCTGGACATTTTTCATCTGCAATTCTTCCACGTCAGCCATGAGGTTCATCTGGGCGGACGAACCGTGCAGCATCAGCGCGCGGTTGATGCGGTTGTTCTTAAGCAGGACTAACGGATCGCCGCCGACTTCCCGGGCGACTCGAACCAACTCAAGCGTCATTTCGGTCGGAATGTCGATCGCTTCGACCAAAATCTTCTCGCCCGCCTTCAATTCGGTGGAATAGTTAATCAACACATCTGCGAGCTTGGTGTATCGCGGGTCTACCATGACACTCCCCTACTGGTTGGCCTTACGAGCGTCGCTTTCGTGGAGCGCGTCGCCGGCCAAGTGGTCTGCACTTATCCTGATCGCGCAAGTGGATCCAGCACGACTGCGTCCTGGAGCATAACGTCTCCGCCAAGGGTTGACAAAGGTTAGCAAAAACGGGATGCAATCACCTACTTAGTACTCTATCAGAAAGGCCTACGAGCGTATGAGGACCGTGCCCTTCAAGTACCGATTCGCTCAAGCCCTAGCCATTGCAATGGTCACGGCTTACGTCCTCGTCCTGTGGTGCCAAGTGCCTTGGAATTGGAAGAGTGTTCATCACCGCTCGCTGTACAAGCTGCAAAACCAGGCGCGCGAATTCACGATGGACGCCCTCAAGCCCGCCTACCGCTTAATCGGCTTCGAAGAAACCAATCGTTATGCCCTGCACGCAGGTTATCTGATATTGACCGGAGTCGCCATTCCCTGGCTCGCCTGGCACATGCTCGGGCGAGGTCAGTTGGGAACTTTAGGGGTGAGGTCGATAAACCGAGTCGGCTGGCGCATTCTTTTTGTCTCCTACATCGTGGCACTTGGACCTGTCCTTTGGATGGCGCAGAGTCCAGGTTTCGACAGATATTACCTCGATCAGATTGAGAGAATCAGCGGGAGGGGCTTTCTCGCCTATTACTTCTTCTCACTCATTGCGGAACACTTCCTCTGTCAAGGTTTCATCCTGGCCGCGTTTCGTGTGGGAGGTCGCTGGCCCGCTTCACCCGACCACACGGATGGCGGATCGAACCGTGCAATCGCATGTTTCCGCTGGATTGGACTCGCCCAGCCGACGAGCGGCGCGACGGGAATGCGCGCCGTTAGGCGTTGGCTGGGTCTGAGGCCGCACTGCGCCATCCCCATATTATTCGCCGGCTTCGTCTTCGGGCTGCTTCACTTGGGCAAGGATCCGCGCGAGTTCATGTTGTCCTTCCCCGGGGGCGTTGCGCTGGCTTACATCGCGTATCGCACGAACTCCCTGTTCACGCCGATGCTGCTTCACACGGCAACCGCGGGAACCGCCATGCTGGCTATCGGTGCCTTCTCAGCCAGTTGACCCTTTACCGACCGAACCGCTCGCCCTACCATGAATGAATAAAATGCGTTGCGGCGCGATGTGTTTTTCGATCTTCGCCGAAACGCCCGAATCCGCACACAATTCCACAGGGAGGCCTAACGTGCCTGATCTGCGAAAACGACCGGTGATGTTGATTGTCCGCGACGGCTGGGGGCACAACCCCAACCCCAAATGGAACCACGCCAATGCTATTATCCAGGCGAAGACACCGGTGGACGATCGACTGATGGCGGGGTATCCGCACGCATTGATCCACACAAGCGGTCCCGAAGTAGGTCTGCCACAGGGCGTCATGGGCAACAGCGAAGTCGGACACCAAAACATCGGCGCCGGGCGAATCGTCGACCAGGAAGTCATGCGGATCACGCGACGGATTCAGGACGGCAGTTTTTTCAAAAACGAAGCCATCGTCGGCGCGTTCGACCGGGCGAAAGAAACGGGCGGCGCTGTGCACATTATGGGTTTGTGCAGTGACGGCCGCGTACACAGCGACTTGGATCATTTGTATGCACTGCTGGAGCTTAGTGCCGACCTCGACTTTCCGGGCGACCGGGTCTACGTGCACGCGTTCATGGACGGCAGAGATACACCGCCCGACAAGGGTTTCACGTTTCTCTCGCGTATTCAAGGCAAGCTTCAGGAAGTGCGTGCGAATCCGGTGGCAAGCGTAAGCGGCCGATTCTACGCTATGGACCGCGACAACCGCTGGGATCGGGTGCAAAAAGCCTATGACATGCTGACCGGCCGCTCCCTCGGCGGGGACGATGGTTGCCCGGTTTTCGAAAATGCCGCCGAGGCCGTCCGCCATTACTACAATAACCCCACGAGCGATTCGATGAAGGGCGACGAGTTCATCACGCCGTCCATCACGTTCCAGGAGGGGGCCACCGGCGGGCGCATTCAGGATAGCGACAGCGTCATCTTCTTCAATTTCCGAGGCGATCGTCCGCGCGAAATCACCAAAGCGTTCACGCTTGACGACTTCCCGTTCAAAACCAAGAGTGCGTCGGGCGAAGTGATGCAGATGGGTTTCGACCGGGGACAGAAGCTCGATCTGTTCTTCGTAGCGATGACTGCGTACGAAGAGGGGCTACCCGTCCACGTCGCTTACCCCAAGCCGCCCAAAATGAAGAACATCCTCGGCGAATACCTCAGTGTTAACGGTGTAACGCAATTTCGCTGTGCGGAGACGGAGAAGTACCCGCATGTCACCTTCTTTTTCAACGATTACCGCGACGACCCGTTTCCCGGCGAAGAGCACCGTTTGATCCCCTCGCCGCGCAGCATCTCGACGTACGACGAAAAGCCGGAGATGTCCGCCTACGAAGTGACGGAGGCGGTGTTGGAGCAGCTCAAGGCGAACGAGACGGATTTGTACGTAGTCAATTACGCCAACGGCGACATGGTAGGCCACACGGGGAGCCTGCCGGCTGCAATCCGTGCGGTCGAGGCGGTGGACAAGTGCGTGGGTAAGCTGGTGGACAAGGTGCTCGATCAGGGCGGATCGCTGATCATCACAGCCGATCACGGCAACTGCGAGATGATGATCGATCCCGAAAGCGACGGGGCCCACACCGCGCACACGACCTACGACGTGGACCTGATCGTGGTGGATGAAGCGCTCAAAGGCCGCACGCTAAGAAAAGACGGCCGGCTCGCCGACGTCGCACCGACATTGCTCGCTCTGCTCGGCATGGACAAACCGGAAGGCATGACCGGCGAATCCCTCCTGGCGGAGTAGAGAACCGTCACTTTCACTGATTCGAAGGTGGCCGCCAACTCATCGGCCCAGGAAAAACATTCAGGGGAAACACCGAAACGCAAGGTACTCGCCATCCTGCTTGTCGGCTATGTGTATTTTACCTACCCTTTGGCTTTGGTTGCGAGCAGGCTGGTGACGAGGTCGACCATGGCTTTGCGGTCGATGGGTTTGGTGAGGTAGTCGTCCGTGCCGCATTCGGCTGCGCGCTCGATGTCGCTGGGTTCGTTCAGCGCGGTGACCATAATGATGATGACGTCGCGGGTTTCGGGGCTGCTTTTGAGTCGCTTGCAGACTTCGAAGCCCGACATCTTGGGCATCATGATGTCCAGCAGGATCAGGTCGGGCGACTCCGCCTCGACTTTTTCCATCGCCTCCAGGCCATTGGTCGCGGTGACGACGCGGGCGCTGGGCACGTCTTCCATGTACACTTCGAGTAGCTCGAGGTTCTGGGCGTTGTCGTCGACCAGAAGAACCGTGTGTTTTTTATCCAAGGTATTTTTGGCGGATGCGGACATGCGTCGCTCCGAAGAAAGGGTTTGTCGAAAATCGAATCCCCGCACCCGCATTTGTGCGCGTAGAATCACCTCTCGTCAATAGGAAGCGGAGAATTGGGGGAAGGTTCGCGGCCGCGGCATGCACGGCCGGCAAAGCGTATGCCGGTTTGTCGGTTGACTTTTACAAGCTGGACCGGCGTCGAAGCAGGGCAAACGATCCCAGTACCAGCAAGCCCAGCGTCGCGGGTTCGGGCACTTCCAGGTAGACCGATCCGCCGGTCAACATTGGCGCCCCGCCGGTCGGTCCATAGGCGAACCAGTCCGTCACGGGATCGGAAGATCCACCAAAACCGTACGTCACCCACGCACCCTGGTTAGTATCGAACGTCCAATCGGCGTGGAAAGCGTCGACGGTACCGGAATCGTTGACCTGCACGTCAAACGAACCCACGGTGAATGCACCATCACCGGGCAGGACGTAAAACAGGCTTGGGTCGGCATCGTCGAGCGCGGTCGATGCCCAGTTCACCAGCGGCATCTGGGTATCCATCACCCCGCCTGTCGGTGGAGCGACCTGCCAAGTGAAATCGCTCGCGAGTATGATCGAGTCGTCCGTCTGCGAGAAATCCCATTGGACACCGCGCAGCAGACGCTCAGTCGGTTCGTCGTTCTCCAGCGAGACAATGAGGGTAACGATTTCGCCCGGCGAGTAGGGCCCGGGCGTTTGTGGGTCGAGGTGAACGATCGCTCCGGCGTCGGCAAACGCGGGCGTCATCAGGATCGCGATAGTGAGTAAACGGCGCATTTTCACCCTCCCAGGAGTGGAACCGGGCGTTTGCGAGGCCGATCAAAGCCTTTTTGCCGCCCCAAAGATCCCCTCTTTTGTTTTAGCGGCGCGGGGACGGTGATTCAAGGTAACCGCCACCGCTTCAGCGTTTTTTGTCCCACACCGCCAAGGTGCGGACCGATAAACCACCGGCACCCGCGAACGTGTTACGAAATGGTCATGGATTCAGCCCAACAGCCCCGATAGAATTTTAGTGCGCAGTAAAACTGCGCAGAAACTCGGACCAAGATTTCGGATAAACCACAGATGCTAATCAGACTATTCGGCAAAAACTTTCGATCTCTCCGCGATGAGTTCCAGCTATCGATGGTAGCGGCGGACTTGAAGAGCAAAAAAGACGTAGATCGCGGCGTCATCGAAGTGGACATCGGAGATTCCAAACCTCTACGGCTACTCCGCGCGGTGGCGATTTTCGGAGCGAATGCGTCAGGAAAGTCAACGATCATAACAGCTGCAAGCGCGCTGCATTGGCTTGTGAGCAGTTCAAGCCGACAGTCTGAACCTGACCAGCCCATTCCGCCCTATGAACCGTTCCTTCTCGATGACGAAACCGCACAAGCCCCGATCACGCTCGGGTGCGACGTTGTGCACGACAATTCGATACTCCATTACGAAATCGAGTATGTCGAGAAAGAAATTCTCCGAGAGCAGTTGGAGTTGCTAAGGCCTGACAAAGAAACAGTTCTCATCGATCGCCAAGGCTCCGAATCGATTTCCGGCGAACTTATCGACAAGAGTGAAGCCAACCAACTATATGTTCAAGACATGCAGCCCAATGTACTAGCACTCTCAAAACTGGCACAGCACGGACCGGCAAAAGGAAGCAATTCGGTCAGGCCTTACTTTCGCGCAGTTCAGAACGCAACTCAACATAAGGACTTCTCTGACCAAGGGCTTAACCTAAAACACCTCGAGAAGTTTGCAGATGACAAATCATATCGCGAGTGGGTTATGGAGAACATGATCAAACCTGCGGACTTCGGCATTTGCAATGTCAAGATCGAGCGCGAGGATGCGGACTTTCCTAATTATATCAAGGAACTAGCTGCAAGGTCGAAGGGCGAATTGAACTTGCCGGAACAAAACGTCATAGTTTCGTTCAATCACAGCGGCGCTAATGGCCGCTTGATGAAATTCCACTACGAGTCGCAGGGTACACGCAAGCATTTCAGTATAGCCCACCATTGGTGGTCTTTGGCGCACGAACCCATTACGCATCACGTCGACGAATTGGGCGCAAGCCTCCATCCGAAGTTGCTCGACCGGCTGATTCGGATTGTCAATGCTCCTCCATCCAAAGAAGTAAACTCGCAGCTAATTTTCACGGCTCATGCCGTAGGACTCCTTGAAAGCCAGGATGGAAGGCCACCCGCATTGCGTCGTGATCAAGTATACTTCACTAAAAAAAATGCCGATGGGGCAACGGAATTGTATTCCCTGGCGGAATTCAAAGATGACGCAAGGACCGTCCATAACATTCGGAAGCGCTACCTGTCGGGCCTCTATGGAGCAATCCCTTCGGTAGAGCAGGTTTCGTTATGAGCAAACAAGATCCACAACGGCAATCTAAAAGCAAGAAGTACCAATCACTCGTAGCCGATCTACATAGAAAACAAGGTGTGCGCGACCTAGAAGCTCGATTTCTCATCGTCTGTGAAGACGACAAGTCAGCTCCGGCCTACTTCACTGCGTTCATTGACAACTTCTCCTTAGCTGCATCACGAGTCAAGGTAATCGGAAGCGATGGACATACGCAGCCTCTCCAGGCTGTCGACAAGGCAATTGAGTACAAGGATCGTGCCGCTGACGCCAGCCAGAGCGGGACTGAGGCTTTTGATCAAGTTTGGTGTGTCCTCGATGGCGACTATGGGTGCAAGATCCACGATGCGCGTAACAAGGCAAATGCCAATGAAATCAAGCTT
>JANQHN010000245.1 GCA_028282665.1 Phycisphaerae bacterium
CGCCGCCCCGGAAGTGGTTGCAACTTACGTCATCGATAAGCGTTTTGTTGGCCCAAGCGATCCGATCCGCCGCGTCCAACGTCACCGCGGGCATACCACGCTCGGCCAACCGCCGAAGACTTGCATGCTCGCCTTCTTCGGCGGGCATCACGAAGACACCATCAACGCCACGGTCATCGAGTCGGTCGAGTTGGGCGTCCTCGATCTCGGGCTCGTTGGGGTTGTACGCCAAAACGGCCATGTAGCCATGCTCGCGCGCGCGGCTTTCAAAGGCGAGACAGATACGGGACGCGGTCTCTAAGTCTCCACCGGTGTGAATCACCCCTAAAGTCATGGTCTTTCCAGAGACCAGCCCCGTTGCCGTGCGGCTCGGGCGATAGCCCATTTTCTGAACCGCTTCGAGTACTCGCCGACGGGTCTCGGGAGAAGCGTAGCAGTCAGCCCGGTGGCTGAGGATTCCCGAGACTGTCGAACGAGCAACCCCGCAGGCTTCGGCAACATCCCCCATTGTGGGGCGCGATTTAGACTGAGAAGAAGGCTTAGTCATAACCAAAGTCTCGTAGGAAGTGCGTTAGCGTGAGCCCTGGGGCACGAATCCAAAGAATGTGCGATCAACGGGCGTGGTCAATGCAATCAATTGAGCTTCACCTAGACTCTCGGCGTGACCATCGACGAACGACACATTGCTGCTTGAGTTCGTATGCCGCAGTTGAACGAAGCCGTTAAGGACGTAGAAAGCGTGGTCCCATCGCGGCTCACGACCACCATCGATGTGCATACCAGTCAGGCTAGGCTGAGGAAAATCACGCTTGAGACGCAACAAATCAGTAGTTCGACTTGAATCTAGCCCCAACCAAGTAAGTGAATTATATGTACCAATGATCCGGTCCCATGCCGGTCCGTCGAACCAAGCCGGTCGCGAGATCGCCGGCAATGCGAGAAGCTCATCGAATGTAAACGATTCTTCAGCAGGACAATAAAAGATGTGTCGACCATCTGCCTCAACGTTGTATCGTACGGTCGTGCGAGGATCCGCGGGTGTCCAGCCCGATGCGTTTTGCGGCGAATTGCCCATGTACTCGGCAAGTCGATAAGGAAAGGGACGCTCTTGCCCGTCATCTGGCGTTGAATAGACACCCGGTACGAATTGATCCCAGTCTTGTCGGTACAACGTGTTTGCGATCCCCATCTGACGCAAGCCGCTCAGACACGCGACAGACCTTGCTGCATCACGCGCTCCCTGCAGGGCGGGTAGCAAAACCGCGATCAACAACGCAACAATGCTAATTACAACCAGGAGTTCGATCAGCGTGAAACCTCCCGGTGTGTGGTAGGCGAGCCGTCCTCGGGTTGACCTACATCTCGTTGCGCGGGAATTGAGCGAGCATTGACGCTTGGTTTTCAATATCTGTTGGCTAACCATGATGTGGCCTCAGCGTGCCCCTCGTTCAGTGCACTTAATGAATCAGCGCTTTCAAAAGCAGATCAGACACGGGTGATCTCGTGAAAAGAACAGACATGACACGCGTCATCTAGGAGTATAACCGTTGCCGTGATTCGCCGCAAGTAGTTCTGCAGAATTATTTGAGTAATCGAACTCGCCCAACATCACTGCGGAAAACCGGCATTTATAGGCGGTATAGTCTTATTTTTGTGCCCGCTTCGCGCTGGGCCCGCACACGCGAAATCGCAGCTTGAGCAGTTCACCCACCCATAGACGACATGATCCCGTCGCATCCTCGTTCAAGCCATTGGGTTTTCCAGCAGCGGAATTTTGCGGCGAAAGAGGTAGACAAAACAGACTCAATGCATTAATCTGCATAATGACACGTGTCATGTGCTTATTTGACACGTGTCGATACGCTTCGCTCACTGGAGTGCAGCATGATTCCCTCGTCAGTGGATGTCCTTGGGGCGTTATCAAATCTTGTTCGCTGTTCTGTTCTGCCTCGTCCTGAGGTCTGCTGTCACTTCTTATCAATGCACCGTGGGCAGGTGTCTTCTTTTTACCTGGGTGCATTTAGCGGTTCACATCGTGCATCTTTATCAGATGTTCACATCCTCACATTGCCTCAAGGAGATCGACATGGATCAACAGGTTCCCACGAGCGGTTGGTCGAGCGCATATCGCCAGTTCCGTCGCACCTGTGTGCGCCTGGAGCAACAGATCAGACCCACACGCTCTGATCGGACCAATAATCCGCACAGGATTGAATCGCTTGAATCACGCGTGCTTCTGAGCGCGAACATTCTTGAAGCAGCGATCGCTGATCCTGGTTTGTTGGATGAACGCGCGCTGGTTCTCGCGCAGAACCCTCAGCAAGTTGCGGATGCGGCCGCCATCGCGGGGCAATACTACGGCCAGCGGCTATCAGTGAGTCCCGACGCCACACAGGACTTTCTCGATACCGTCAGTTACAT
>JANQHN010000268.1 GCA_028282665.1 Phycisphaerae bacterium
ATGCAGCGGTTGCCGAGCGTCACCTTGTCGAAGTGGGTCAGCAACCGCTGCATGAACCCGTCCATCTCCTTGGCGTCGCCGAAGCGGCGCTCGTCGTTGAAGGTCACGCCTGCAAGCACCCCTTCGAGGTATTCGCTGTTCTGGTCTTCAATCGCTCGCAGGGCTTTGTCGATTTGCTCGGCGCGATTCTCGCCGTGCTTCATCAGCTCAGCCCACCGCGCCGCCTTGGGGATGAAGAACGACCCGCGCGTGTATTCGTCGGCGTCGGTCTCGGCGATCTTGGTCGCCTCTTTGACGCTCATGCCGCCCTTGACATACTCGTCGATGATCTCCTGCCGCCGCTCATCAAAGACATCGCTGAGGCGTTTGAGGAACAGCAGCCCGAAGATGTGGTTCTTGAAGTCCGAGGCGTCCGCCGTCCCGCGCAGGATGTCGGCTGCACCCCAAAGGTGGGCGTTAAGCTCGTCGGTCGTAATCATGTGTTCACTCATCTCGATGATTCTCCATCGCCTTCGGCGTCGTTTGTCACCGTGGCAACCGCAAGATGCAGCGCGGTTTGATACCGAATACGGATGGACTCCGCGCCCGCCGCGCGCACGGCGTCGGCAGCCACGAGCAGCCCGACCGTTCGCTGTTGAACCTCGATGGGCGGCACGGGAACGGGCAGCTCTTTCAGGGCTTTGACCGTCAGGCTGAGTTGCTCAGTAGTAGATTGTGAAGCGCCGAGCAAAGCGGCACGCCCGGCGTGATGCTCGAAGAAGGCTGCCAGCATCCGGGGCAGGAGTCGCTCGGGGTTGCAGCGGATCGCCAGTACCGACGACGAGGCGACAGCTCCGTCCAGCTCCGGCGGCACGACAGCGCACCGCATCAGCGTACTTCTCGCGGCGATCAGTATGTCCCCCTCGGCCACCCGGTAGTCAGCCAGAGCCGACTCGGTGTCGGCGAAGGTAGTCTTGACCTCACCCGAAAGGATGTTCCCCTCGCCGATCGCCCCCACCGTCAGGAGCGGTGCCTCGACCTGCCCGGTCTCGCGGAGGACGGTTCGCACCCGTGCGGAAGGGGCAGGTGGCCCGGTGAAGACCAAGGCGACCTTCTTCAATAGTATGTGCTGTCCTGCGTTCATTTGCTTATCCGGACGACATCGCGCCGTTTCCGGCAGAAAAGCCCGATCCCGGCCTGTCCGCCGGGGAGACCCCCTGGGGGTCTGCCACGCCAACACCCCAAGTCTAGCACAAGGTTACCGGCCTGTCAAGTTTCAGATAAGCAAATATTTGACCGGGTAGTAGATAGCGGGTATAATATGGCAGATTCGTAACCATGGTGAGTGGCGGGGGATTGACGGTAAGCACGGGGGGCGGGGGAAGCGGTTGGGGGCGTTCGGTATCAAGAACGCCAACACCATGAGGGAAACGATACGGAAGGTACTGCGTGACTTGTACCCGCAGGGAGAACCTCCCCAGGATATGGCGACGGTAATCAAGGTGTCCAAGGTGCTACGCCCCCCGGATTCGGCGGGCTTGGACGGAGAAAACCAAGTGTGGGTTGAGCGTCTCTTGAGAGAACGTAACGGCCGAATGCAAGTTTTGTGGGAAGCCAGACGCACTTTCCGACAGAATGCCCCTATTGATCCTGTTGCATTTCACCGGTTCGCGTTGTTCATGGTCGGCAACTCGACAAAATCGTTGAGTCTACTTGGACATCGGCACGAAATGACCAGCAACAGACAAAATCATAAACCCGCCATTGCTGAGTTCCAACCGAAGCGTAATGTCCTTCGACTTGCCAAGCGGTTCATGGACACCCGATTTCGCCGCTCGGAAGAACGAAGCCCAGTCGTCGCCAGCAGCACTTGGAACGTACTTGGACCGACTGACCCGCTTGAGTTCCAATTCCACCTGAACAGACCCCTTCATCGCAGGCTCCTCGGACTCGGTGTTGCCTTGTTCCTCCTTCTTTTCAAGTGAACCTGAAGTAGCAATTTCATTCGCCCTATCCTTCTTATTATCCTCTTCCTTGGAATTCTCTTTGGAGTTCTTTGTATCAGCTTCTTTGGTTTCACCTTTCTTCTCGGACGGCAGGCAGTCCGAACTCGGAGCATCATCGCTGCTGGTGTCGATGGAGCCCGACTTCAATTTGGGCGCATCTTCAGGCTTCGCTGAACTCTCAGGTGGCGTTCCCAATATAATCTGCAATTTCGCGGTTTCCACGCCGCGAACCGACTTCGACAGCACAACCGCAAAATCGAGAGCCTCCCCCGTCTTCACGGTGACAGAATGCGGCGAGAGTCTCGCCTGAGGGGGAAGGTTGCCGAACTCGACCGCTGGATCGGCCATCACAGAAATCTCGGGCGTGGGTGCGTAATACTTGAAGTTGATCGGATCACTGGTGAAGACGCGAACACCATCCGTCACGACCACATCCGCTTGCAGCAACTCACTTTGACCATTTCCTTCGTGTTCCTGCACGAGCCGCTTTGCCGTTTCCCGATCAAAGGTCTCCAACCAGGGCGGAACGGTAATTTGCAGGACACCGTTGGATAGTTTCGTCGCATTCACACGACGCCCGCCAACTGAGACCATGTAGTCGCCCGTAAACGGACGATTCTCATGCTTGATAAAGAACGTACTAGGACGATTTACCCAACCAGTGCCAGGTTCAACCGCTACTTTATCGTCAAAGCTCAAGAAGTCAGATTTGGTTGAGTGATCGAACACAGGCAGACGCAGCGGTATTGTCGTACCGAATGCCGCGTCTGTAATGGCACGAGTGCGGCGAATGACAGCTTCTGACCAGTCGGGGCGATACCCGCGCCAACGCGACGCAAAGCCGGAATCCTCCTGGAGCACGAGTCGATCATCACCGTTCTCTTTGAACTGTTTAACTCCCTCGCGGTGGGCCTTCTTCCAGGCCCCCTCCAGTTCATAAAGTGCATCCAAGCCGAACAAGTTTCTATCCGGATAGCGTCGCCAATCCAAAAGTCCGAATGCCCACCCTTCATTATCACGCACCCATCGATGTGTCTGGTGCCACAGTAGGTAACGAGGGCCCACTGACGTCTCAGCGAACATGAGATGCTGCTGTGGTGCGTGCCGAAAGAGTTCGACGATCTTCATGCTGAGAAGTACTTCAATTTGTCCTCTCTTTGCATTGAGCTGCTCCTCAGCCTCTGCTGCACTCAGATCTACTAGTAGTTTACGCTCGATCTTGGACTTTGCTTCCAAGTAGTTCTGGTAGTACTCGTTGAAGATTGAAACTGTAGCAGCAAAAAGATCATGCTCGAACTCAATGTCTTCGACTCTTCTTTTCTCATCATGGTAGATAACGTTATGAATCCTGAGTTCTTCTAGGATAGACTGGAATGTCTTCTCAAAATCTGTCCTGCTTGGCCAAAATAACCACCCTTTAATAAATTCCTGGAAAGTCCGTGATGCGCCTGCAGATTCGGGACTATCTACGTATTTTCGAAAAAGTTCATTGATTTCACTGTCTGCTGTCTGTGCTATTTTGTTCATGTCCTCATGCTTTAGGAGCAAGTTCGGCCGAACCCCCCTTCGCTCCGCGAACACTCGCTCGTCCGCCGAAATGAGCACGATCACGGGAAACGACCACGGCTGCATACGTTGTCCAGCCTTCTTATCGCTCCCGAAACCACCTGGCTTCGCCTGCGCTCGGTAGTTCGGAGAGAAAGTAAACCCGATATGCGACCCGTTGCCGTAACTGCTCACCGTGTTTAGCGCTGTAAGCGTCGCCGTGTCTTCCTCAGTTTGACGCACGTAGTCCAGAAGGGCGTTACCAGCCGCGGGATAGCCGCTGAGCATCAATTGAATCGCTGTGCTAAATGCCTGCCGCCGGCTCGCTCGCAGATCCAAAACTTGTGAATTCACGAATGGAAAGACTGCCAACGCAGTCGGTTGTGCATCGCCACAAATTGGGCGGATGTGGCGATTCCACTCCGCTCTCGAACGCCTTCTAAAGGATTGAAGTCTATCGCTGTCGTTCTTGACTGAAGTTGGGACGGTGCTTTCTACCCCATTCGAACGCTCGTCGGCAGGTTGTTCTTTCTTCTCGTGCTTCTCGTTTGACGTCTCGACGCGGTCAGCTGCTTCTTTGCATATATCACATTCACGAACACCGCCATCGCACATAAGACCGTATTCCATGAACACATCAACCTGCCCCATGTATCCCTTGTATGTCTTTCGGCCTGGAACAACACTTACGCTCGCCATAGCGAGGAACACACGATTCCCCGGACCGTAGTTCGTAGGGTAGCTGTTCCACTTCAGCATGTTCAGCAACGCCTTGTCGCTGCCTGTTAGCGCCAAGAGTTGCTGTAAATTGAGATTTAACGGACCTTCGTAGGCGGGAAGCGGATCACTGAACGACAGTGCGCGATCTAGTGCGACCCGAGAATCCATCGAGGGCAGGTCCGGCACATCAAAATTTCTGTCCTCTTCGCTGGCGGATGGGGCTTTGGTTCTGATTTTGGCCACAGCCGCAGCTTGCCGGGTGCTATTGACGGCTTGGACGGCCGCCTCTGCAACTTCCAATACGGTGGTACTGGTCGGTGTTGAGGAGGAAGTCGAAGATTCCGTCGGCCCGCTTTTGTTTGAATCGCCGTTCGACGGTAGACCGGTATCACCCTGATCCTTCTCAGTCTTTGGTGGATCAGCGGCTTTCTCCTCCTGTTCGATCACCGGCTTTACAGCCAATCGCAGCTTGTTTGCCCACTCTGCCCAGTCAAACGTTTCCTCGTTCCCATTGTTATTCTGTTTTTTTGCATTCTTTGAAATCGCCAATTCCGCGATTTCACCCTGCGCTTTGTTGATCGAATTGGCAAGCGTACCCGCCACAGTTTTTGCCTTCGCCGCATCACTTACCGCACGGGTGATCAATGCCGCAGCTTCTTCGACCGAAGTCGCATCTTGGGATTCCAACTTGCCTTGTGCTGTATGGGCGGCCGCTTTGGCAAGCCTAGCCGCCTTGTCTGCCTGAGATCGCGCTTTGCTGGCGTGTTGGAGTGTCTCTTGTACGAAACTCAGAACTTTCTTCGCATCGTTCTCCCCGTGATCCTCATCTGTATTCTTCACATCAATAGCGATCGCATTGGCAAACTCGGCGGCTGCGCTGGCAGCGGCCTTGACTGCCGCTTCGGCCTCCACCTCGCCGATTTCCACGCCGCTGTCCTCCTCGGTGGACTTACCGCTCATCGCCTGGTTGAACTGCTCCGCGACTTTCGCCCATTTGGCCCGCTGCGCTAGCGGCGCCTGTTCCACCAACCCCTTAAATAGCTGACTGGCAAGCAGGTTTTTGAGTTGGTCACGCAACTTCGGATCCTGCGCGGCCATCAACTGATTAGCCACGCCTTGAATCATTTCGGCCCGCACCGACAATTGTAGGTCCGCCGATTCCTGTGTGAAGATTCTCGAGAAGCCCTCGACACGATTGCGATTAAAGATGTCCTCGCCCGTCAGGTTCAAGTCCAGTTGAAAACGAGGATCGGGTTCGATCAGGGTCGCACCGGAGACCGTGACCGTGCCGAAATCTTCGAGCTTGTTGGCGATACGATCGAGGTGGAAGCCAATCTTGCTACTCGCAAGCCGGCTACTGGTGCAACCCACGAAGGTCGCAAATAGTATCATGGTGATCGCGAGAAGTTTGAGTCGGTGGTAAAGCGTTGCAACAACGGGCGATCTCTTAGTCCCGGAAGAATGACTGTTTCTTTCGTCGGTTCGAGGATGACTCAAGCCTTGAAACCTATCTTCGTGAATGCAAAACATACGTTCCTCCTTTCTGAACCAATCCTCCTCCTGCGCAACGATTGTCGGCAAGTAAAGAGCCGCCCGGATGAACTCCGATACTCATTTCGCGTCTCTACAATCATTAGCCGAGAAACAAAGCGAGACCTGCGCGCATTCGCACCACTCGGTGAACGAATGATCGTGAAATGGTTGGCGGAATCGGCCGAAACAAAAGAGCAGCCACCGGTCAAAGACAACCGGTCGCCGCCATCAGGAGAGCGGGGTCGGGACGGCCTACTGGCCGCGCTGATCCGGTTTCAAATCCGACAATGACCAGATGTAGTCGAGGCGAATCCTGTCATTATAAATTGAGGAGCCATCAGGTATGAATCCAGTGCTTGTATCGAGCATCCATGGAGTCTCGGATCTCCACGCGGCACGCTGGTGACAAGCTATACAATTGGATTTGGTCCCGTTTGACAATGGAGCTTCGAGCCAAGGATTGAAAATCGCCCGCTCCGCCGGATCTTGTTGCGGTTCTCTGTCGTTCAAGAATGTGACGTCCATTAGATAGTTGCGCCATCGATGGTTTTGACGGATAGGCCTATGTTGGGCAAATGGGCCAACATCAGCGTTGTCGTGCCACCAGAGAGTGATCCACAGCCACTCCTTTAGTTCCTTGGTTGCGATGTGGAGTCCTACGAGCACTATTCGGTCCTTTTCTGTAGCTATGTATTCACGTCCCCATACTTCTTTGAACGCAGCTTGCACGTACTTGTTCTTCACGTCTGCATCGGATAGATGGCGCCAATAGAAATCGTTCAACGAAACTACTCGCATGAACTGTGTGCATCCGGCCTTTCCATCACAAGCCCAAGGTTGCAAGGGCATCTCCCTTACTTCACAGCCAGAATTGGAATTGGACTTAGGAGTCACCGCAACAAGTCGTTGCCAACTCGTGAAGTCGTTGCCAAACCTTTTGGTTCCTCTGCCAGGTTGGTGTTGTTGATGGGTAATACCGAACTCAGGGCAAGTGCTTGGCGAACCATCCCAGACGGGTACGATACTCACATCCTCGCGCGCCTTAATTGGCCACCATACCGCCTTAAGTGTAATTGCCTCTCGAGGAAAGCCAGGTATCTTGCAACCACCTACACATCCTCTTCGCTTGCTCTCCCAATCAGCAACGTCCTTTTTGAGGTCTTCAATCATTTCTGCAGCAACATGATTGTAGCGAATCTCTGTGAGCAAGCTGAAGGCAGTTCGCCCACTGTTTCTGCGGTCCGTATCTGTGTACGTCTTGATGAAATCCTTGCGCATCTCAAGGCCTAGTTGACGAGACGGCCCCAATGATGAAGGCTGTAAGAACTTATCATCGACGAGCGACTCTCTCGAAGCCCAGGATTTCTCCCAAGTTGCAAGCGTAGGCAAGTCCTCCGATCCTACGACGCTTTCTAGAACCCGCCACGCATGCCTGCGGATCCAATCCCTGTCTCCCGCTGCGACAGCCAATTCAACAGGTGAGAGTTGATCTTGAGTAAGTGTGCCGGCTGTGGAACGTCTTGGTGGCGAACTCTCTGCCTGAAGCATTAGCACGAGACTCAGAAAAGTGCATACAGGTGTCAGGAAGATCAGTGGGGTAATTCTGCGCAGCCGCGATGAGCAAGTAGGTCTATCTGACATTGGTCGAGGCTCCATTTTTTTTGAGACGGATGTGGATTCTGACGCCGACCTGAGCGGTCTTCCCACGAAACTTCAACGGATATTGCTTAAACGCATTGTTTTGCTCGAGTCTGCTGCTCGCTTCATGCTGATCATTCCCGACAGGGATGTAAGTACTTGGGTCTGGTGCCGGCAAATCGAGGCGAGGGCCCTTCTGCGTCTCCATTTCCATTCTACACTTCTTGAATGCGTCGAAAAAGCAAATATCTAGCACTGGCGAGTTGCAGTTATTGTTTACTGCTTGCATCACCTCCTGCATAACCGATGAATCCCAATTGATATCAGAGTCATTAAGCAACGCTTGGTCCATCTGGGAAATCAAATCCGAGATCTCCGTCGTGTTTATTGGTTGCAACGGCTCCGGATCGATCGCATCAGGAAAGCAATACAGCGCGGTAAAACGGTTGGTCTCAGTCATTTCTATTCCTCCCATCCATTGTGATTCACGCTAACACTTGCTGCGCTCCCTGCGCAGCGAAATCCAAGTTTGTATGAATATGTCTCTAGCGGCAATTGTAGGATACGTCCTAAGCTAACACTCCGTGGGTCATCGGCCCAGGATCGCCCCGAATAAACTATGTCGCGTTGTAACAGATGCACGCTTTCCGTAATCTCACTCACATTTTGAAACGCATTTGGCAATCCACCTGAAGTGACCAGGGCATCCGAAGTGGTCGCCAAAACCACGTTGTCTCGATACGCCTCGAAGTATTCAAGCTTCGTCCTTGATTGCCGAGCCGCTTGAACAACTGACAGATCCACCGTTATCCACTCGGGAGCATCCTTCCAATCATTCCCCCACGGATAATTCCATCCTTGAGGTCCTCGCGCCGCAGCCTGCCATTCGGCGGCTATCGGCAAGCGTTTGCCAAGCCACAAGGCGTACGCCTCCGCGTCCCTTTGTCTCACCGCCACCACAGGCAAATCCCAAAACACCTCGTCATCGTCCTCGGCGAACTGCCAGTGATCCGGCTCGGGGTATTTCGTGGCATCAACGAAGGCTTTGTATTCTCGGTTAGATACTTCACACTTGTCGATGTAGAAGGCTCGCAGACGCACCTTTCGTTTGCGGTCAAGCACGTCAGTCATGTCTGACCACCCAAACGTGTATTCGCCGGCGTTGATCAGAATCATCCCTTCCAACCGCCCAGGATCGTCACCTCGGAAGTAGCCCCAGCGATCCTTGGGTGTCACTTCGCGACTCGGGACCCCTGGGAGGCTCTCATCGATCGCAAACAAACTGAGTTTGTTGTCTTTACCGGGATCTAGGAGGATTGCATTGAACTCAATAAAGCCACCACCGTTCGGTTCCACGACAGTAACGCGGTACTGTCCAAGCAGCAGCTTCAAGGAGAGTCTCGGCAGTGTGCCCAGACGACGAGGCGCCTCGTCGAGGTCCAGCGTTGTGGGATTGACGCGTTGTAGATAGGCCTCCGCTGAAGGCACATTCGATTCGATCGTCAGCCAGCCTAATGTTTCATTATGCGAGCTGCGCGCCCACCAAGCGGCGAAAACAGCCAACAAGATCAGTACACCACAAGATGAAACAAGCAACGCAATGCGCCGCTGCCTGACCCAAAACCGAACTCTGCGAGATACGCCCGGCGGCTTTGCAAGAATCGGTTGACCATTTAGGAAGCACCGCAAGTCGGCCGCGAGATGCCCGGCAGTCTGGTAGCGATCGGCAGGCTCTTTCTCCAAAGCTTTCTGGCAGATGACTTCCAGATCACGCGGAAAGCGAGGATCGGCCTGGCGTAAACGCGGAGTTGCCTGCTCCTGAACAGCTCGAAGAATCTCAGCGTGAGACGCCCCTTCGAAAGGACGCGAAAGCGTCAGCAACTCGAACATGACAACGCCCAGCGAAAACACATCACTTCGTTGATCCACCTTGACCTTTGCAGCAGACGCCTGTTCGGGACTCATGTAGTGGCAGGTGCCGACTAATGCCGTAAACTCGTTTGCCGTTTCAGCGGTCAGATGCTTCGCGATGCCGAAGTCGGTCAGTCGCGGACCGATTCTCGCGTCGATAAGGATATTCGAGGGTTTGACATCACGATGAATAATGTTGCGCTGATGCGCTGCCTCCAGTGCGAGTGCCACATTACAGACCATCTCGGCAGCCCGGCGAGTCCAATCCCGAAATGCCGTGGTCGCCGGACGGCCTCCCGATCGTTCCCGCTCTGATCGGATCAGCGAGGCTAACGTTGAACCTTCGACGTATTCGGTAACGATGTAATGGGTTTCTCCATCGAAGCCGAACTTGTAAACGGGAACAATGGCAGGGTGCTGTATGGCGGCAGCGCTGCGCGCTTCAGTGCGAAAGCGCGCCAATGCCTCCTCCGAATCGGTTAAGCCCGGCGCCAACACTTTCAATGCGACGCGCCGGTTTAGAAGCAGATCCTCGGCAAGATACACGGTACCCATGCCACCTTCGCCCAGTAACTTCAGAATCTGAAACTCCTCGATTCGGCGAGAAGCGATCGATCGCGATTGACCACCATCTTTCTCTGTCTCTTCCAGAACCTGAAGTGCCTCGAGCGTAACTGTATCATGATGTCGAAGCAGCAATTCGATCCGCTCTCGCTGCTCCTTAGTAGAACAAGCGCGGTTCAGATAGGCCGCACGATCAGTCTTTGGCAGATCAAGCGCGGCCAGGAAAACGGCCTTTTCATCCCAGGATGCATCCGACACTTCAAAGTCTCCGTAGTAGTTCGCTTCACCCGATAAGCCGCAACCTGCAGCAAGACCTGCTGCGAATTGCAAACGCGTCGATTTACTGCGAGCGTCTTCTGCGAAGATCACGGCCAATGGCGGCGACCTTGTCTAAAACGCCGATTCAGGAATAACCTCAGATCACATTACAGCGTGACAGCGCTGAATTCGATGGAACCACCCAAGTACGCTGAGCGACAGTTTGATGCGATCCACGAAAGCAACGATAGGTAGACTGAAATGGACAGGTAAGATTTATGTCCTATGACTGAGACGCTCATGAAGCCACGCTTTGGCGTAGTTCCAATCACGACGAACAGCAGCCACCGAACAATCCATAAGTTCGGCGCATTGTTCATGACCAGCCCCGCAGTACATGCGCAGAGCAACGAGTTCGGCGACCTGAGGCTCTTCTTGCTGCAACTCAGTTAGCGCTTCGCGTAGCGCTAGAAATTCGCGAGCCTCGATAGGAGACCTAGCCGCCAGATTCGCGATGGAATCCAAGGGTTGACATTGTCGTCCACCACCTCGCTTCTGTGAGAGATCACGCCTGGCCTGTTCGACCCATTCATCTGATATCGCACGACAAAAGAGTTGGAATAGGTGGCGGCGGTCTCGAGCTGCCAATGTATCACGCCGAAGCAGACGCCAACACGCCTCATGGACCAGTACAGTCACATCAACCTGCGCTTTTCCTTTGATGCGGTCGGAAAGAACGTATTGAGCTAATCGTTTCAAATCTGGGTATATTCGCCGAAACAAGCACTCAAGTGCGTCTCTATCGCCCGATTCCACGCGACGAAGCAAACGAGTAATCGTAGCCGGATCAGGCGAATTTGCCTCATTCATGGCACAAGTCTCACTACGCTATGGGCTCGTTGACGGCATGGGAGACCTCGTAACTGAGGTGCCCGGTCGCTTGACAATTTAGACCAACCGCCTCGCGCGAAATCTCAAAGGCGCAGATACTATTAGCGCATAACAGCACGAACGACCCCACTCCCGGTATTCACGATGAATTGTTCTTGTATAGTCTACCAACGCTAATTTGTTTAGCGTTTAGATACCTTGCTCCATGCGAACGTAAAACCGAGTACACATCGGTCGAATCACAGGCACCTTGTATCGCAGTAACTACCTGCTACGATCCAATTCAGAGAGCAACACAATATAGATTCTCGTAGAAATGAGGTGAAATCAAGCGCCCGAAAATACTTCCAATACACTTCATTGTAACAAAGACTAGCGACATTGTACATACCCAATTCCGCTTCTCAGAACTCAAGTAGGCATACCACTCACCCTACTTCAATATATTGTGCACTTCCTTGTGGGCATTTGACGTGGATTTCGTCCCCACCAAGCCACAGAACATCGACACGCATATGTGTGCCCCGCCGTCTTTCCAACTGCTGTACCATAACCGTTACCGCACAAAGATCGCCGGCCTGGTCGGTCATACGAATGGAATCAATGTTGACGCCCAGTTAGAGTGCGCCTTTACAAATGGCCGTCATGTCATGGTACTGCTTCAGGCTGTTTTTATCTCTTCATACTGTCACAAAATTGTGGCGCACCGGATTCGAAACCATGCAAGAATAAAAGATTGAAAATCGTTCGTTCTATGCACACCCCGGCGTATCGCGTCAACGGGATATTCGATTTGTTCACTTTGCCATAAACCAGCCTTCAAGCAAAGAGGTATTTTCACTTGGATTCATTGCGGGATCGACTCACTCTTTCCATTTCCACCGACGCTCTCTCGGCGAACTCCTTAGCGTCCTGTATCTGGTATCCCTGCAATTCGGCCCAGCATTCCAGCAGATTCACGAAGGCAGCTATCTTTTCCATTTCTTCTTCCTCCACACCATCTCCAAGATAAATCAGGATGACTTTTTCTTCGTCATTGAGCTTATAGGCCATGGCTATTTCGCCGGTCTTTTTGCTCGTAAACGTATTAAATCCTACCAGTTTAAACACAAATCCATTTTTGCATGATATCTCTATTTTGTCTTTCTCGTCTTCCAGAACTTCATTCGCGCATTCGACATCTTCTTCCGATACCCAGCCCTTGACGCTTTCCGTTTCAATATCCGGCTTTCTTTTTTTGTAATCCAGTCCGTCTTTCGTCATTTGAACTCCTGCTGATTTTGTGGTGGACTGGGCGTACCATTCCGCTTTGCCTACATCAATAGGAGTTTATATAGTTTTCTATCTTCCTAATGCAAACCCCACCAAACCGAAAACTGCTCCAAAAACCTACTTTTTGGCGCTGAGTCCGGAATCAAACGACTGGAAAACCGTTTCCGCTTGAATCAGGCCAATCCATCGAAGGGAGGAAGACACATCTTTCTGCGAGATGTTTTTCCAATACTAGCGATCTTTTCAACCCTCTAGCGCTCGACATCTCCAACGATTCAGCCATCGCTCAAACAGTTCCACAAAGGGTTCGATCTTCTTTCTTTTTCCGCATTTTCTGCAAGACCTGTCAGGACGATTTCTTCTTTAATATCATCCTTAGTTCTAGTATTGACTCTTCGGTATTTTTTCTAATATATTTTTTAAGTTCCAATGAACCAAACAAGAATCCATCCGGACATATAGCTTCTGCTTTATTTTCTTTGCATCCCGGATCAAAACTCATGTGTACGCGATCTCCCTCTTCCAGTACCAATCGTTTAAAACCGTCCTTTTGAATATCCGCATTCTTTTCATTATACCCTAATTTGTCTTTCGCCACTTGAACTCCTGCAGTGCGGGCATAGCATGCCGCATTTATTCAAAGATGCAAGTATTTATAAATGTTTTTATAACATTACAGTAATGAGATGGCAAGGAAACGTACGAGAAAAATACATCGGAGAAACGCTCCCGTAAACGATCATAGTCAAAACCGTAAGATACGTTGTAGAGAACCTACCACTGGCCACTGTGTGCGGAATCAAACGACCAGAAAGTTATTCTCGCTTGGATCAGGCTAATCCTCTCCAGAAAGAACAACTCATTGGCAGCGAGCTGTTTTTCCAGCTTTGTCGTTGCGGCCTTACTCATGGCCATAACGCCTACACTGCTGAATTTTGATCGAGAGCATTTCTGACGTTGTTTAAGGCACTGAACTCTTCGGTTTTCATTTCAATGCCTACTTGTCCTCCGTCTTTGATGTAGAGCGTGCCGACACGATCATCAACACCTGGGCATTCGAATTGGACGAGGCAACTTCGTTTTCGGTACTCGTCGGCATCATAGGTACTCCAGGACTCGTAGGTGATGGATCCGCGGTTCGTTCTTCCTTCACTACTAAATTTAAATTTAGAACTATTTCTCCGTGTTTTTCGTTAGAATCCGACCCAACCTTTTTCCCAATAAACGAGAATCCATCCGGACATACAATTTCCACTTTCTTTCTTTTACATTCCGGGTAAAACCCCACGCGCACGCGATCACCCTCTTTCAAAATCAATCCCTTGGAAACGTCCCTTTCAATATCTATCTTTCTTTTCTGGTGATTCGATTTATCTTTCGACATTTTCGCTCCGTTAATTCATCGGATCCGGTATACCGTTTCGCATTTTTCATATAGAAACTCACCTTATAAATATTTCTATTATCGTACAATCATGAGATAGCAAAGGATCGCACGAGTGGAATACGTTGGGGCGAAGTCCTAGCAAACGATAGACGATCAAAGTCGCTAGAGCCTGTCAGCGGGAGGACGACCGCCTTTAGGA
>JANQHN010000439.1 GCA_028282665.1 Phycisphaerae bacterium
GAAGCCGCTGTCCGGGGAGGGAGTAATTCGTCGAATTCCACATCGATGATTCGCGCCGCACGGTGCAGGTTAATAGCCAAGCGTACGCTGGAACGCTTGACTATTAACCTGCACCGTGCGGCGCGAATCATCGATGTGGAATTCGACGAATTACTCCCTCCCCGGACAGCGGCTTCGACCATCGCTATTCATGACCAACACTCCGCGTCGCAGTAGTTGTCGCCGGCGCAAGCCCTTCATCGCGACTCCTTTTATCATTGCATTTGGGAAAACCGCAAAGCCGGTGCGGTGCGCTTTACGTCCCTCGCCCGCACCGATAGGCTCTCGCTACAATCAATTGTCCTCTGGGCGTCCAGATATGGGGCTCAAGGCGTAACTGGTGTTGTTCGTGTCTGCCATGTGAATAACCATTCTGTTTGAGGATAGAAGAAAAGCGTGCTGGGAAGATTGGTATTACTCTTTATATTCGTTGCGTCTGCTGAGGCGTTCATCTTGATAGAGCTGGTCAAACGCATGGATTGGTTGCCGACGTTTATGTTGATTGTCGTGACCGGTGCGATCGGCGCATCACTTGCAAAACGTGAGGGTTTGCGTGTTTGGAGCCGAATGCAGGAAGAACTTGCCAAAGGTGTACCTCCTGCCCAGAGCGTACTTGAAGGCGTGTTGATTCTGATGGCAGCGGCGGTCCTTATCACTCCGGGGCTTATCACTGACGCGGCCGGATTCTGTCTGCTGGTTCCCGCCGTGCGTGCTTTAATCGGGCGGCGTCTTGCCAAGTACTTCGAAGGGCGCGTCATGTTCTTCCACTCAACGATGGGTGAATCGTCGACAGGCAGGCCGGAGCCGCGCCCTGCGGCGCAAGAGGATATCATCGATGTTGAGGCAACTGCTCACGATGCCTCGCAGCCGAACGACTCTCGACTCGATCGGAAGGGTGGAGCGTAGATGAAAACAACGATCGTCGTCGCGTCTGTGCTGGGTTTGACCAGTACTATGCTCGGCGCCTTCGGTGCGCATGCGTTGCAGGATAAGCTGACTGTGCAGCAGCTTCAATCGTTCGAGACCGCGGTCCGCTATCAAATGTACCATGCGCTTGCGCTTTTCGCAGTCTCCTGGGTAAGTTTGTTGGGTGGAGGACGGCTTGCTGTCGCTTCAGCGCTATGTATGGTGGTTGGCGTTGTTTTGTTTTCCGGAAGCATCTACGGTTTGGTGCTTTTCGAATGGAAATGGCTTGGACCGGTTACACCTCTTGGTGGAATACTTATGATGGCCGGCTGGGTGTTGCTTGCCATTTCGTGCGCTAAATTGTCGCTGTCGGAGACGAGACGATGAACGAGGATGTACTCATTAGTCATGACGTCGTCCGTCATTTGGCGTACCTGGCTCGATTATCCGTTACGGACGAGGAGGTTGCGGAATACGCTGTGCGGCTTGAAGCCGTCGTTGGGTACATGGCGAGACTTAAGAAGGTCGACGTGAGCGATGTGCCGCCAACCGCTCATCCAGCATGTATGACCGGAGTGGTTAGGCAAGACGACGTGAAGCAAGGCACGTCGCGGAAGGCGGCATTGAGGGAAGCCCGGCATACGGATGGGAAATTCTACCTCGTACCTAAGGTGTTTGATTCCTAAAGGCTGATTGATCGAATGGGATCGGAATGGACACTGCTTACGAGATCCAGGCGAGTTTTGAGCGTGGCGATGCGAGTGCGTTGGAGATAGTACGTGTTTCATTGGAATGCATCAGCCGCCTGAATGATCGTTACGGAGCGTTTGTTTCGATCGACGAAGAAGGGGCGCTCACTGCCGCGAAACGACTGGATCATGCACGTGCGACAGGGAGTCATATCGGAAAACTCGCGGGAGTCCCTGTTGCGATCAAGGACAACATCGCGACCGAGGCGATGCCGACTACCTGTGGATCGCGCATCCTGCGCGAGTTCCAATCCACTTACGATGCTCATGTCGTAACTCGCCTCGTGGACGAAGATGCAATTGTTGTTGGTAAGACGAACATGGACGAGTTCGCCATGGGCTCCAGCACGGAAAACAGCGCGGTTTGCAAAACGCGTAATCCGTGGGATAAACAGCATGTTCCCGGCGGTTCTTCTGGCGGATCTGCCGTGGCGGTGGCGTGTGGCATGGTACCGGTTGCATTGGGGAGTGACACAGGCGGATCGATACGCCAACCGGCTTCGTTTTGTGGTGTGCTTGGTCTAAAACCGACGTACGGTCGAGTTTCGCGATACGGGCTCGTTGCGTATGGTAGCAGCCTGGATCAGATCGGTCCCTTTGCTCGCGATTCGCGTGATTTGGCGTTACTTCTTTCCGTAATCGCCGGGCACGATCGACGGGATAGTACGAGCTTGCGGAACGCTCGATTCGATTTGGCCGCAAAGCAGGAGCCGGATCTTTCAAACGTAAAAGTGGGCATTGTTGACGACTTGCCGGCGGAAGGACTTGATTCGTGCGTCCAAGATGCTGTGAGCCGGATGGGGGGGGTAGTCGAGCAACGGGGTGGGAAGCGAGTCGTTGTATCTTTACCGCATTTGAGTTATGCGGTCGCAGCCTACTACATCATCGCGATGGCGGAAGCGTCGGCGAATCTTGCTCGGTTTGACGGTGTGCATTACGGCGAGCGATACGCAAACCCGAACAACCTGCAAGAGCTCTACGAACAAACCAGAGGGACACTCTTGGGCGATGAGGTTAAGCGAAGAATCATGTTGGGCACGTATGTGTTGTCCAGCGGTTACTATGATGCGTACTACCTGCAGGCGCAGCGTGTGCGTACGATCATTCGTGAAGAATTTGCCTCGGCGTTCGACGTATGCGATGTCGTTTTGATGCCCACCGCTCCCACGCCTCCATACCGGCTCGGCGAGAAGAATGATGATCCGTTAACCATGTATTTGGAAGACATCTATACCGTCCCGGCGAATCTGATCGGCGCATGTGCGTTAAGCATACCGGCGGGTTTTACGGACGATGGTCTTCCGATTGGCGCGCAGTTGATGGCTGCGCCGATGAACGACGGTTTGTTGTTGAACATTGCCGACTGTGTCGAACAGACGACAGACTACCACAAACGCAAACCTTTTAGTTCGGCTGGCGAAGACAGGGAGTCGAGATAAGCGATGGAACGTAGCGCCATTGGATCGTTGCTCCGAGCCGAGCAAGCCTACGCTTGGCAGTTATGCGAAAAGCAAACGTTGACTTACGGTATTGCTTACTACCAGAAATCGCCGACGCGCCTGCACGAATTGCAGCAGTTTCGTGAAGTCACGATCGAAAACTCAATGGATTTGCCGAGAGCGTTCGAGGAGGCGGAGTCGTTTTTTGCTGCATTGGGGACGAAATGCCTCCGTTGGGTTGCTGCACAGAATCAACAAACCGAGGCATTATCCACGTTCTTGCAGGAACGCGGATTCGTTCCCATGACCTATACGGTGTGGATGTTGTCGGAGTGGGTAAACAGGGCGCACACCTGCAAATACCGCGTTTTGCCCGCCCGTCCTATGCAATCCGCCATGTTGGAAGCGGTGATGCACGATGTTGCATGGGCGTCGGAACCGGAGTCATTTCGTGAAGAGCGTGCCCGCGTATTGAAAGAGCGTATTTCCGAGCCGAGTTTCGATCTGTTTTTGGCGATGGATGGCCAACGACCGGTTGGGCGATGCGCGTTGTTTCAAGTCGGCGATATCGCGAGCATCATGGACGTGGGTGTCGTAGATGGGGTAGACTCGCGCGAAGTCGAATCCGCTTTACTCTCGCATGTGCTTGTGCTGTCACGCCGCCTGAATATGAAAAACATAGTCATGCGCATTGCGGATGCTTGTGCCGATCGTGGTGAGCTTGCGGTTTCCAAGGGGTTTGTTCCTTCAGGATCGCTGATAGAATTTGATCGGATGAGCAATGGTTGATTCACCGGGGGACATTGCGGAACTCGTGCGCGCAACATGGGTCGTTCCCGTTGGTATGCCTGCTTTGCGTAATGCTGCAGTCTGGGTGATCGAAGGTCGAATACAGGCAGTCGGCTCGTTTGCGGAACTGGACCATCTCTGTCCGAAAACGGTCAGACGGCGTGCGTTTGTGGACAGCGTTATCTTCCCTGGATTCGTGAATGCTCACACCCATCTCGAACTGGGACGGTTTGCGGGGCGGGTATCACCGAATGGCAACCTCATCGATTGGTTGACAAGGCTTGTCGCTGAAATTGGTCGAGAGGGCAGCGGGGAACAAATCGAACAACAAATTGCAGACGTTGTACAGCGGGGCGTTCTCGAATCACTTCAACACGGCGTAACTTGCGTGGGCGACATCGCAACTTCACCCAGGGTCGTTAGACCTATTCTGGCGGATGGCGGTTTGCTGTGTGTCTCGTATGGGGAGGTCATTGCCATTGGCAACCGTCGTCACTTGCGCGATTGCAGGTTGGAGACTGCGCTGACTGGTGGCATTGAGGCTTGCGGTTCATCTAATGTGAATAAGACTGCTAGGCCGCGAATGCGCTTTGGTCTTTCGCCACACTCGCCTTACACCTGCGAACCACGCACGATAGAGTTTTGCGTCCAGGCTGCCGATCCGAGGAAGTGGCCGGTTTGTATGCACTTAGCCGAATCGCCGCACGAGCATCAGTTTACACGAGACGGGGCGGGACCCTTTGCAGAATATCTCAAGATGCTCGGTGTTTGGGACAAGAGCGTTCGTCCCACGGGAAAATCTCCACTTGAATTGGTTTATTCGCTGGGAGTGTTGGGCAGTCGTACGTTGCTTGCTCATGGAAACTACTTGACCGCGCAGGACGCACCCCTTCTTGCGAAAACGGAAACTTCTATCGTTTATTGTCCCCGCACTCACGCTGCCTTTGGTCACGATCCACATCCTTTTCGGGAATTGGCATCCAAAAGAGTTAACGTTTGCGTGGGGACGGATAGCCTGGTGTCCAATCCGGATTTGTCGATACCTGCGGAATTAGCGTACATTCGTCGAGCGTATCCGGAACTGCCTGCCGGTGATCTGATAAAAATGGGCACTTCAAATGGTGCTCGCGCTCTGGGTTTTGAAGAGTACGCCGGTACGCTCGAATCCGGCGGAAGGGCGGACTTAGCCGTTCTGTCGTTGCCGGCTGATGGCGAAAATGACGACTGGGTGAGCGTGTTTGATCAAAAATTGCCGAAAGTTCGCGCTACGATGCTAGCGGGGCGATGGGTTTATGAAAGCAGGGCAGCTCGCTAGAAGCGAGAGGCATGCGGTTTGACGGGATGGACGACGATGCTCGATGTTGATCAATTAATGCACGAAGCGATTGCGGTTTGCCGCAAAGGAATTTCCGCAGGGCAAAGCCCATTTGGATGCGTAATCGCAACTGCCAAAGGAGGGGTTGTATCAGTTCAGCACAATACCGTTCGCGCTCAAACTGATCCGACTGCCCACGCCGAGGTGAATGCGATTCGAAAAGCGTGCGATGCATTGGGCAGAATCGATTTATCCGGGCATGTATTGTTTACGACTTGTGAGCCCTGTCCGATGTGCGCCGCTGCGATTCATTGGGCGCGGCTGGATCGGGTTATTTATGGTGCAACCATCGAAGATGCAGCCAATGCAGGTTTCAACGAATTGCATTTGTTTGCCAGCGAGCTCTACCGAACAGGTCAAAGTAAAGTAATAATCGAAGGACCCGTGCAACGCGAGGCCTGCGCCAAGCTTTTCGAAGAATGGCAGAACGGCCCCAACGCTTCTCCATACTAATCGCGATATCTAAATCTTCCCGTAACATACCGTGGGTTTCGCCGTTGCATGTGACGGCTCCGCAACATACAACGGCTGCTTTCGACTATCTTTGAACCGGTCGGAATTTCAATAATTGTTACAAAACCATTTCTGCGGTCTCCAATCGCCACTTTGTCCTCGTTCGGGCGCAATCGAACCGTTCGGCATCACCTTTGCACATTATTAGTCGTTCGGATCGGGCTTGTTCCGACAACTCACCTTGTGAAGAAGGCGGTATGTGCCTTCGCAGCGAGGTGTGCGCCCGGGCGGTTGGTGAAATCGTCTTCATCGACCACTTTTACGTTGGAGGACCGAGTAAGGAGAGCAAGATGACTGGACGAAACAGAAGATTGCAGCAAAGGGGGCTTGAAGTGTTTGATTTCGGAGGATTTCGTTGGGGGGTGACCTGTTTGACATTGGCGTGGGCAGTGCTGCCGGTATCTGCACAGATTTCGCCAGGAGATATTTTTGTCGAGTTGGACAGTGTGGCGACAGGCCTGATTTCGCCGGTGCACTTGACACACGCTGGTGATAATTCGGGCAGACTGTTTGTTGTAGATCAGGCGGGTCCGATTTGGATTATTAAGGAGGGTGTGGTGCTGCCCACACCGTTTCTCGATCTCACTTCGGAAATCCCAGTGCTAAACACGGGGTTCGACGAGCGGGGCGTGTTGGGCATGGCCTTTCATCCCGACTATGAGAATAACGGACGATTTTTCGTGCGTTACAGCAGGCCTCGCGTCGGCGATGAGAGCGAACCGTGTTTCGGTACGTCGCGCGGATGCCACGAGTCAATACTGGCTGAGTTTTCAGTGTCTGAGAATCCCGACATCGCTAATCCCAACGGGCTGATCATCTTCCAGATCGATCAGCCACAGTTCAACCACAATGCGGGCGCGGTGGAATTTGGCCCTGATGGTTATTTATACTTTTCGCTTGGTGATGGTGGCGGGGCCAATGACGGCCTGGATAACGATCCGCCGCTGCACGGTCCGATCGGTCATGGGCAGAACATCGAGACCGCGTTAGGTTCGATGCTGCGTATCGACGTTGATGGCGCGTTCCCTTACGAAATTCCAGTGGGCAATCCGTTTGTTGGTACTGTGGGGCTGGACGAGATTTACGCCTACGGTTTTCGCAATCCGTTTCGGTTTTCTTTTGATGATGGACCGGGCGGTGACGGGGCGTTGTACCTTGGGGATGTAGGACAGGATCTTTTCGAAGAACTGGACATTGTAGAGCTTGGCGGTAATTACGGTTGGGCGATTCGCGAGGGTGCGAACTGCTTTGATCCGTTTAATCCCGAAAACCCGCCTTTGGAGTGTGAGACTGAAGGGTTGATCGATCCCATCGTCGAGTACACTCAGGCGGATGGCGGTATTTCGATCATGGGTGGCTATATGTACCGCGGCGGAAGTTCGCCATGCCTGAACGGGACGTATGTATTCGGTGATTTTAGCGCCAACTTTTCGCCTGCCGGTCGACTGTATTATTTGATTGAACCGGCGCCAGGCGAATACGAAATTCGTCGCCTGCGCATCGGGTTGGAAGACAGGCTTTTGGGCAAGTACCTCAAGGGTATGGGGGAAGACGAGGATGGCGAAGTGTATGCATTGGTCACCAATACCCTCGCGCCAACCGGCGTGACGGGCGAAGTTTTGCACATTCGTCGTCTATTCGGCGCCGATTCCAATGGCGACTGTATTTTGGACCTCACGGATTTCCAGGAATTCTTCCCGTGCTTAAGTGGTCCCGGTGTACCTTTCGATGGCAATGGCAATAACGTCGTCAATGTGGATGTGGGACCCGGATTCGATTTCATCCCTGCTGACGTGAGTATTGAGGTAGGCGACACGGTTCGCTGGACCTGGGTGAGCGGATTCCACAATGTCGAGAGCGGTGTAAACGGGGTGCATGACGGTAACTTTTTTTCAGGCGCTCCGACCTCAGTACCCGGTACGACCTATGAGGTTACCTTTGATAGTGATTTCCTGGCCGCACATCCAATGCCGGACAACGTTTATCCATACTACTGCGTGGTCCATGAAGCATTCGGTATGATTGGTTCGGTCGCGGTGACGGAAAACACCTGCGGTGTGTTTGATGTGGACCTCGACGGCGACGTTGACCTGTACGACTTTTCGGTCTTCCAGGTGCTCTACAACGGTTCGTAAAGTGATTTCCTGCATCAACGGGATGGGCGTCTTTTGCGCAGCAGGCTCATCCCCCTATAGGTAGGGCGCGCGACGGTCTTCGGACTTGTCGCGAAATGATCCGGCGCGGAGCGTCATTGATTTGAGGCACCGCGTCGGTCTATATTTGTGGACCGGGGATTGGGGTGAACATATCGGAATTGGATTTTGTGTATTTGAATGTCACCATTAACAGGTCCAGTCCTGGCGATTATAGGCCCAGCGTGTGTGCTGGTCTTTTTTTCGAAATGGTGCTTGCCTCGTTGACGGCTCGTATTCTACGTTTCTGGTGCTTGTGGATGATACGCCACGGGCAATTGCCGACACCCGTCAACGGGGCAACATTGATGGGTGAAGCGGGACGACAGTTTCCACGTCCGCGAAGCGGCAATTAATCCGGCAGCACGCCAGAGCGGTAGGATCGCGTCGAGAGGCCGAACGGGGGGGCTGGCCTGATTCGAAGCGCAGAACCCGCGAAAGTACAAAACGCCGGATGTGCTTTCCGGAAGAGGAAAGAAGTCCATTTGGGGGGCCGGGCGGCAGGCGACTTGTGTTTGGTTGTTTGCCGCTCGGCTGTTTCTTATTCCCGTGCACCAGTAGTGACTTGGCCGACTCTCCTTTGATTTTCGCCACGATTCCCGTCCATTACGTTTCTGCCGCGCTTGATACCCGTTTGAAACATCCGCGTGGGTCCAACAGGCATGTTGTGCGTATTCTTTTGTAGAATCAGGCCTTCGGTTGCGACTCTGTCGTTTCATTGAGGCAATTCAAACCTGAAGGCTTATTTTGGCAAAGACACGTTCAGCCGGCCGGACTGCAATCGGCTGGTATCAGACCTGAAAATAGGCTGCGTATGATCGGGAGGGTGGGCTGAGTTGTCTTGGTTCGTTGAGAATGCTCGCAGGTAAGAATTTGTAGCGCGTACTGACAAGCTGCCTAAACTCTGTAAAGTTCACATGATCACCTGTGGGAATATAGGGCGCCTTGCCGAAGAAAAAGACTCAAACCCCTTGGGAGAGGGGCGTCGGTTACGCGCCGGACAAATCGGCAGGATGCCATCCACAGTTAAGATCGGACGACGCGGAAAACGAGTTTTCGGAGGACCTATCGTCCATACCCATTCTTTCAGACACGCAAGGAGCCAGGCAGATGAAACGAACGGACAACGTTCGCGGTGAGGTCATGCCCATCGCGTTGACGGTGATAGTGGCGATTTTGGGGGCGCTACCGGTGATCGCACAACAAGCGACACCCATTGCTGATGAAACCATCTCGCGCACCAAAGGTGGTCCGGGGAAGGGCGGCGACAAGCCTGATTTTCCTGAATTCAAAGAGGTCATTAAAGAGCACAAGGAGATCAAGACGCCCGAAGGCGAATCGGGTTTTTTCGTGCTCTATTACAACGGCGAGGATGACCAACTTCTCTGTGAGATTCCCAAAAAAATGCTCGGGCGGAATTTCTTGCTGGCCAACAGTATTGCGAGTGGCCCGCGTGTGGCTGGTTACATGTGGGGCAGTCGAGTCGTGCAGTGGCACGAGATCGGCAAGCAGTTGGTGCTGATTCAGCCCGACCTTCGTTACAAAAAGCCCGAAGGTCGCAATAAGCCTCCCGTTGCCGATGTTATCGAGCGTACCTATACCGACACCATTGTCACCGCGGTACCCATCGTCACAAAGAACAAAGGCAACCCGGTTATTGATTTGGGCACGATTTTCAAACGCGATTACGCCGGACTTGGGCGGGTTTACGGTGGAAGCATGAACTCTTCACTGAGTCGCTGGGTGACACACAAAGCGTTCCCCAGAAACGTTGAGGTCGAGGTCGAGGGTGTTTTCATGCGGGGGAATTCCAACGGTACGCGTGCCAACGTTCACTACAGCATGATCGAGTTGCCTAACAACGATTATAAGCCTCGCGTTGCCGATCCGCGAATTGGATATTTCATGACCGCGATCAAGGACTGGACCACTCCGCACGAGGAGGAAACTACCTTCCATCGCCTCATTCATCGTTGGGATGTGCGAAAAGCGGAACCCAACAAAGCCATCTCCGATGTCGATCCCGATCATCAGATTACGTTCTACATTGAAAAGACAGTGCCCATCAAGTATCGCCGTTACGTGCGTGAGGGTATTTTGGAGTGGAACAAGGCGTTCGAAAAAGCAGGCTTGCGTAACGCAATCAAGGTCGAACAGCAGACGGATACCGTGCATGCCGACAAAGATCCCGAAGATGTCCGGTATGCCTTCTTCCGCTGGATCGTAAGTGGCCGCACGTTCGCTATGGGACCATCTCTTGCGAATCCACTGACCGGCCAGATTCTCGATGCTGACATCATCATGGATGACTCTATGGTTCGCGTATGGGAGGAACGCTCTCAAAAATACGGACAATCCTCGCTCTCTATTTATGATGATCCCGAGTTGAACGCGTTTCTTAAGCGCCACCCCGAGTGGGATTTCAACCCTGTGCGTGAACAGATTCTCGAACAGGTGACTGCTTCGTTGACGGGTGGTGTGCAAGATACCGCAGTCGAAGCCGATTGTGATGCGCCGCTGCACATGCATAGTGAGCATGGGCGCTGCAATTACGCCGAAGGGCTCGCTCACGATATGGCTTTTAACATGTCTTTTCTCGAGGCGACGGGCAAGGGCGGCCTGAGCAACGAGTTTGTAGGCCAAATGATTAAAGAGGTTGTGACGCACGAAGTGGGGCACACTTTGGGGTTGCGCCACAACTTCAAGGCGAGTTCTTGGAAGAGCATGGACGAAATCCTCTCGAACGACGATCCCAACGTCGCGACGTGTGCCTCGGTCATGGACTATATTCCGGGGGTATTCCCTCATTTCGAAGACAAAACGGGTCTATACATTTCGCAGACGATCGGTCCTTACGATGAATGGGCCATCATGTACGGGTATACCATTCACGATAAAAGCCGGGAAGAAAAAAACGAAAAAGAGATGATCCAAGCAATCGCCTCGCGCTGCGCCGAGCAAGGCCACGCTTTTGCGACGGATGAGGATACGACGTTCTTCTCGCCCGATCCGCTAGTGAACCGGTGGGACCACAGCAGCGACGTGATTGAATACACGAAACATCGCATGAACATGGTGCGGACGCTTCAGAAAAACATTGGCGACTGGGCGGTGAAAGACGGTGAAAGCTATCACAAGCTGCGCCGAGCGTTCAACATGCTCCTGTTCGAATACGGTAACGCGGCGGATTTGGCG
>JANQHN010000441.1 GCA_028282665.1 Phycisphaerae bacterium
CACGGCGCCATCAGCACCATACCGGGCATTCCTCGTAAGTACGTGATGTCCAGGAATCCGTGATGCACTGCGCCGTCACCGCCAACTACCCCCGCGCGATCCATGCAAAAAACAACCGGCAATTCCTGAAGAGCGACTTCCTGAAAGACTTGATCGAAGGCACGCTGCAAGAAGGTCGAATAAATGGCGACGACGGGTTTCAGTCCGGCTTTCGCCATCCCTGCCGCGACGTCCACCGTACAACTCTCCGCAATACCAATATCGCGATAGCGAGCGGGAAAACGCTCGCCAAACTTGGTCAACCCCGTCCCGTCAGGCATCGCCGCCGTCATCGCGAAAATCCGTTCGTCCGCTTCCGCTAAACGAATGAGGCTATCCACAAACCCCTGCGTCCAACTCTTCCCGCTACCGCGCTGAATCGTCGCTTTGCCACTTTCGACGACAAAAGGCTTCGGGCTGTGATACTTGCCCGGTTCGGCACATGCCCAATCGCATCCTTTACCTTTGACCGTATGTACGTGCAACAAAACCGGGTGATGCACACTCTTGAGCATTTCAAGAGTGTCAATGAGCAGCCCGATGTCATGCCCGTCGATTGGACCTATGTATTGAAATCCCATCGGCTCGAAAATCTGCCCAGGCGAGACCGTCGCCTTAATACCCTCTTTAAGGTGAGCAAGCATGTCGAACACGGGCTTGCCCACCAACGGCAACTTCGGAAGCAGCTTCTTTGCCTGCGCTTTCCATTCTTCGTAAAATTCACTCGCGCGGAATTTGGCGAGGTGTTCCGCCAGCCCGCCCTGGGTTGGAGAAATGCCCCATTCGTTGTCGTTTAGGACTACCAGGAACTGCCGCTTTAACGTACCGGCTTGATTAAGCCCCTCCATGGCAACGCCGTTGACGATGCTCGCATCACCAATGAGCGAGATGACTGAACGATTTTCTTGGAGTAATTCGTCGGCACGGGCAAGTCCTACAGCTGTCGCGATCGACGTTCCCGCGTGGCCGACGCGGAACAGGTCGTATTCGCTCTCTCTAATTTCGGGAAAACCGCTCAATCCGCCGGGCTTGCGTAGCTTGTCGAACCCATCATTGCGACCGGTCAGGAGCTTGTGCGGATAGCATTGATGACCAACGTCGAAGAGCAGGCGATCGTGTTTGAAATCAAAAACGCGATGCAGTGCGAGGGTAAGGTCGACCACGCCCAAATTGCTCGTGAGGTGTCCGCCGTTTTTCCCTACAACTTCGATGATTCGCTGCCGCATCTTGGCGGCGAGCCCGGTGAGTTCTTCGATGGAAAGAACCTGAAGATCGTCCGGGGAATGAATGCCTTCCAGTCGACTCATGAATGTAACTCTTGACCAGGACTAAACTTCGAGCACGAATCGCGCTCAGGCAAATATTCTAGCATCCGACCGATTCGATGAAACTTCACAATTTTCAATAATTTCGATCGGTAACGTAACGGGCGAGCGACCGAAGGTCGTCAGCGTCGGAACCGAGAATAGCGAGTTGTTCGACGGCTCGTTCCACCTCCGCAAGGACTATGGCTCGACTTTCCTCCAATCCTACGCACTGCGGAAACGTTTGTTTGCTCGCGGTCGAATCTTTTCCAACACGCTTGCCCATAACCTCCGTAGAGGAGGTTAGGTCCAATAAGTCATCGGTGATTTGGAATGCTTTTCCAAAGTGTGATCCGAATGCACCGACACGATCGACAAGATTTGAATCACCGCCGCCCCTCAGTGCTCCCATGCGACACGCCGCGCGGATCAACGCCGCAGTCTTTCGTTCGTGGATATACGAAGCCTTCGATAGGGTGGGACTCTCCCGCTCGCCGAGGATATCCGCGGTTTGCCCGCCGATCATGCCGGACCATCCGGTCGCCTGGGCAAGCTCTCGTATCAAATCGACAGCCATCTTCGGGCTCGGCGTGTGTGCAGCGAGGAGTTCAAACGCATAAACTGAAAGCGCGTCACCCGCGAGAATGGCCACGGCCTCTCCAAACGCCTTATGACAAGTAAGTCGACCGCGACGTAGATCGTCGTCGTCCATAGCGGGCAGGTCATCATGAATCAGGCTGAAAGCGTGAATGGACTCGATCGCTGCTCCGACAGCCCACGCATCCTCGCGACGGCCGCCGGCGAGCTCGCAGCTGCGCGCGACCAAGTAAGGGCGAAGTCGCTTCCCCGGGGCGAGTGTCGTATGACGCATGGCGTCGACCAGCGTCTGAGGAACTTCCCCTTTGGGCGTGAGCAATTTATTAAACTGCAGGTCGAATTCCTCGGCAAATGCGCGCAAAGAGTCAGTGAAATCGGAGGTCATGTTCAGTCCCGCGATTCTCTCGGGCGAGGATGAGTTTGTAGCGAAATCAAAGCGTTGGCGATACGTGCCCCACGAGTGAATCCGCCACATCGCGCAGGACCGCAAGTGGCGGTTGATCCGCGTTCACTTTAGCGACGATTTTTTTGTTGTACTCGTCGATAACCGGGGCGGTTTCCGCCTCATAAACTTCAATGCGCTTGCGGATGACATCAGGGTCCGCGTCATCAGGGCGGTTCGCCTTTTGAGCACGACCAGCCAAACGCTGAACCAATGCGTCGCGGTCTTCCATCATCAAATACACGACGCGCTTGATGTCCGTGAACGGCTCGATTAGTTTCACTTGTTCTTTCGTGCGCGGAATGCCGTCAAGAATAAGCGTGTGGTAATCGGAATCGAGTTTGCCCGACTCGACCATTTTGTCCAAGTGCTGCTTGACCACGCGAACGGTAAGTTCGTCGGGCACAAGCAGGCCCTTCGTTGAATAAGAGAGAAATTCCTTACCAAGATCCGAATCCTTGTCGAGCGAGCGAAAAACATCGCCCGAAGATAGATGGACCATGTTGGGGACGGCCCCGAGAACTACCCCCTGTGTTCCCTTTCCGCAGCCCGGACCGCCAAAGAGCAAAATGCATGAAAACGTTTGTGTGTTGTCCGACACCCTCGCCTCCTTATCGTTTTGTCGCGGCGCAAATTCGCCACGTCTGACAAAATCGTACTTTGGCATCATAACCGCTTAACGAACGCATGACCACAAAAACAAACCTGCGATTAAATCAATTCTCAAACGAGGTTAGCTTTGATATGTCAAACCTCAACGAGCATAATGCCAGCCGGGCGAGTGATCGTGGATAACAGCTGTTTAATCAAAGAATCGTGACGGCGCAACAGCAAGGACGTGCGAAGATCATGAGTTACGAACCGGAGCCTAATGTTGAGGGCGAGTACGATCCTTTCGAAACCGAAAGAGAAGACGAACTGCTCCACGTCAGCGGTAAACAGGTCCTGCTTACCGTCCTGGTTGTCGTCCTCACTTTCGTCTGTCTGGCCAGCCTTGTTTTTATGACGCTTCTGCCGTTGCTTACTCCGCGCGCGTTTCCCAATCTTATTGCTGACGACGCTTATATGTTCGCGCGATACGCGCAGCATGTAAGGATATACGGCGAACCGATTTGGAATCCGGGCGGTGAGCCGACATTTGGTTTCACTTCCATTGCATACGTTGGACTGGTGGCATTAGTCCAATCATTCGGCGTAGTGGATCATGCCCGATCCGTGGTTGTTTCGAGCTTGATCGCCGGCTTTTGTGCAATTGTGCTCCTTGCTCGAGTCCTGCTTATGGCTGTGGATGGACGCTGGACAAAACGCATTATCATCGCCGGTACGGCCCTTATCATAATACTCAAGACGGGCGTCGTTCATTGGCCGCTTCACCTGCATAGTGGGATGGACACCACTTTCGCCATGGCAGGTCTATCGTTGTATCTATTGTTGACCTACTGGTATGCGAAGTCCCGTACTTGCACGGTTCTAGCATGCCTGCTTGGAGTTTGTGGAGGATTCCTTTATCTCATTCGCCCAGATCTGACGCTCTTTTCCGTTGCAATCAGCTTGGCGTTGATCCTTGGGGCAAAAACAACGATAGAGCGTAAAGAGGCATGGATCGTTGCGGTAATCGGTGGCTGCTTGCTCCTTGGCACACTGTTTTGGTGCAAGATATTCCTCTCGAGTGCAGTTCCTTTGTCCTTTTACGTGAAGAGCGTCGGCATCTACGGCCCCGAGTTCGTGCAGCGTTATCGACCGATGGCTGGTGTGGAACTGAAGACTTTTCTTGGATTCTATTGGATCCTTCCCGTGTGTGTTCTCGCTGGTACCTGGATAGGACATAGCGCTCGGCTAGTACGCCGCAATGCGAGTGCCATTGACTTGGCCGTGTTGATCGCTACGGTCGCCTATGTACTTTACTATCTATTCTTCGTGTTGCAGGTAATGCACTACCATTGTCGCTTCTACTACCCAATCCTGCCCGCGCTCGTCGTTCTAGCCGTGCGGGCGTTGTCCATGTGCAGTCGTGCTGATGGATCAATTCCCCATTTTTCGAAACGGGTAGTAGGAATCGTAATTGCAATTGTATTGTTCGTAGCTACCTACGAAGCGACGAACAGATTCCCTGCCGCGTGGAAGTTCTTGCACGCTCCGGAAAACGCGGCTATTCAGAATACGCCGCTCACAACGGAAACTGACTACTTCACGCACTGGACCAACTATTGGCCGGCTCTTTTCGAAGTGTCGCGGCTTCCGGACGATCTTGTGATTGCGACAACCGAGGTGGGCAGAGCCGGATCGCTGAATCCGCGAAAAAAGATCATTGATTTGTCCGGTTTGAACGAGCCATTCATCGCAAAGAACGGCTTTAACGGTGATTGGTTTTTCGAAAAAGCCGTTCCCGATCTTTTGTACCTGCCACACCCGGACTACGTCAGGATGAACCTGGAGATGACGTCTGACCGTCGATTTGCACAAAACTACGACTTGATTCCGGCCGAATTCACCGGACAAGCTACCCTGCGGGTTGCCGTGCGAAGGAAAAGCCCGCACCACGCTGAGTTGTTGCGAATTTTCGGATTCACACCAACGTCATCGATGTTGCCGTACAGCCTTGATAATCCAAATCGACAACTGCCTTAAAGTGGTGATGCAGTATGGCCTGTGATTTAGTTTTTGCGTCTTAATTTGTTATCAGATCCTCCTGATTTAGGTTGCCGAGCAAAATAGAATACCCAGGCAGCAAGTAGGAGGTATAACACCGGCAGAATTGTTCTATATTGTTCTATTATGTGGCGCAAGTAGACTGGAAATCAAATCTTTAGAGTCACAAACGCCGGATCAGCATATACTTTAGGGCTAAAGTGCTTATCGGGTCTTTGTGACGTGTATTGGCACTTCGAGCAAAGCACTAGAGCAAGCTCTAGCCAAGTGTAGCGTGCAACACCGTGTACTGTCGGAAAGTCGACATTGAACGCTACGTTTGGATTGAAACGGCTATAGGTAACAGGTAGGCCATCGTCATCTACATCCAGCCAGGGCAACAGTTTTTCTTAGCGCTAGCGATTAAATGCGCGCTTCACGCCTACACCCTTGAAAACGACGTCTTTACGAGTGATTTGCAAAAGCAGGTTTGGTTCTTATGGAGGAGCAGAAGAAATGAAAAAAGCAATGGTTTGCATGTTTTTAGCGGCGGTTTTGGCGTTGATGCCTACCGTCGCGTTTGCGAATGAGGCTCAAATAGTACCCGATCCGTCCGGTGCGTTTGAGTGGATATCCGCTTCGGGCGAATTCACTTTCCGTCAAGTTAATGCGATTCCGGTACCCGACTTTGGAGAGGTGCAGAGCAGCTTTTTGAATCCTGTTGGTGATATTGACTTCTCGATCGAACGTGGTGCGGGTGACGTTGGTCCGCGCCGTGAGTTTTTGGGCTCGCCCGCGATGCCGTACAGTGCCAAACAGGCTTGGCAGGTTCTCGACGAAATGAATGCCGAGCAGCGTGCCGCGACAACGATCGAGGTCGAGATCGGCGATAATCTTCCTGCTGAGGTAGATGCCCGCATTGCCTCGATTCAGGCTGATTGGCGAGCCGGTGGTTATCAACAGGCTATTTCGAAGGTTCGTGACCTGGGAAACGAGGGGTACTCTGTCGCACTCGGTTTGAGCTATGTAAACGCTGAAGGCGATATTGCCGCAACCTTTCCGGATGTTCGCATCGGCGTGGAAGCGCCCGTCTACGACTACGTTCTCGATTTCTATGGTGGAAATGGTGCGGTATATGCCGTTTTGCATTATCAGCGAGAAAGCAATAATTATTGGGGTGTCTACCGCTCTGCGAACAACGGGATTTCCTGGACACGAACTTATGAATGGTTCTCCGCGCCTCCGATTCGTTCGATCGGTGCTGTCGTCGTAGATGATTACCTGTACGTTGCTTATGTCTCGGAGGCCGATCCGCAGGATGCTCGTATTCGTCGTCTATCCGCCAATGCCGGAGCGATCGACGGGAGCTATGGATTCCAGAACGTCGTCAGTGGTGGCGCGAATATTGTTGAAGTTCAGGTCGCTTCAAACTTGGATACGTTCGACAATCGCCTTTATTATTCGACTATCCTGGCTGACGGCTCTTTGATTTTCAATTGGACGGATGAGCAGGGTAATGACGGCGGGCTTGCCTGGACGCAGATAGCTACAGGTGTGACCACCGCGGTTGCCGGTCTCGATGCGGCTTGGAACACGGGTTTTCAGACGACTTTGGATTGGTACTTATTCATTTCTTACATCAGCGAAACGGATACCGGCTACGAAGTGAATGTGGCACGCGTGGGCAATGCAGCGATTGAAGAAAATACCGTTGAGCCCGAGTGGTCCGGTTGGTACCGGACGACTTCGGTGGCCGCGCGAGATGGTAACGCAATCGTAGTCTACGAAAACGACTATAACGGTTCCAACGGTATCAAGTACTGGGTGAGCTACTCCACGGGCGATACTTGGTTCTTCGGTGCCGTCGGCACAGCCGGCGAGCAATTTGCCGGACTATACCACCCTGAGGTGACCGGTCGTGGCGATATGGGTTTCACTTGCGTCTATCATGCCGACCTTCTCGCTGCCGCGCTGGACAGTGTGTTCATTACGAATCGCGAGTACGGTCAACTCCCGTGGTCGCCGCGCTACCGTGTGAACTATTACGATCCAGCAACCGCATATCCGGTCGAAGTGGAATACCTTCCCACGCCGGGCAACATCCAGGATGCGTACGGTGTCATTTACGATTCCGGCACGAATGACGAGCATCCTACTTTCGCTGCGCTCTTTACTCGTGGCGGCAAATCTTGCCCTCTCGACTTTGACAACAACGGATCAGTAGGTCCGGGCGACGTCGGCCTCATCAAGAACAACTTCGGATGCAACGTCAACATTCTCAGTTGTCAGATTTACGATCTGGACTCCAACGGCGCGGTCGGTCCCGGTGACGTCGGAATCGTCAAAAACAACTTCGGCGCCTGTCCATAGTCGCGTTTCACTGCTGTGACGAGCATCATGGGTCGCATGATTGCCGGCGCCCGGCTCGTTAACGCTATCTAAAGCGCAAGGGCTCATTCGTTTTCATCTCGAATGAGCCCTTGTGCATAACCTCATGCGTTGTCGATTCGTGCTGCCACCCGGCATTTACAGCATCAAAAACGCGGGCCTTGCCCGGATACGGTATCTCGCCGTCATTCTCCGTACATGGCGATGATTTCTTCTTTCTTCTTGCCGAGGATGCCGTACTTTTTGCCCACCTCGGTGAACGCTTTCACGGCCTTGTCGATGTGTTCGAATTCGTGAGCGGCGGAGAGCTGGACGCGAATCCGCGCTTGCCCTTTCGGTACGACCGGGTAGTAGAACCCGATCACGTAGATGCCTTCGTGATAAAGATCGCGGGCCATATCCTGACTGAGTTTCGCGTTGTACAGCATGATCGGGGCGATGGGGTGATCGCCCGGTTTGATGTCGAACCCCGCTTCGGTCATCGCCGCGCGGAACCGTTTCGTATTCGCCTCCAATTTGTCACGCAGTTCTGTGGTTTCGCTGAGTAGATCGATGACGGCGATGGACGCGCCGACGATGACCGGCGCGACGGTGTTGCTGAACAGGTAGGGGCGCGAGCGCTGCCGCAGCATCTCGATGACTTCTTTAGGCCCTGCGGTGAATCCGCCGCTCGCTCCACCCAATGCTTTGCCCAGCGTGGACGTGATGATATCCACACGATCCAAGCAGCCGCAATGTTCGCCCGAACCGCGGCCTGTCTTGCCCATAAAACCGGTACAATGGCAATCATCCACCATCACGACGGCGTCGTACTTCTCGGCGAGGTCGCAAATTTCGTTCAGCTTCGCCACGTCGCCGTCCATCGAGAAGGCGCCGTCGGTGGCGATCAGGCGATAGCGGCAATCCTTTGCCTCCTTGAGTTTCGCCTCCAGATCCGCCATATCATTGTGCGAATAACGGAAACGCTGCGCTTTGCACAAACGTACGCCATCGATGATCGATGCGTGGTTTAATGACGCAGAGATAATCGCATCCTTATCGGTGAGCAGCGGTTCGAACAGTCCGCCATTCGCGTCGAAGCACGCGGCGTACAGGATGCAATCTTCTTTGCCGAGGAATGTAGCGATTTTCGCTTCGAGCTGTTTGTGCATGTCCTGCGTGCCGCAAATGAAGCGGACGCTGCTCATGCCGTACCCGTGGGTGTCGAGCGTCTTGCGGGCGGCCTCGAGCACTTTCGGGTGCGACGAAAGACCCAGGTAGTTGTTTGCGCAAAAGTTGATTACGTCCTTCGCATCGCTGCCCGCCGGGTATTCGACCTTGATGTCGGCGTGCTGCGGCGTGAGGATGAATCGCTCTTCCTTGAACAGGCCTGCGTCGCGAATGCTGGAAAGTTCCCGCTGCAAATCGTCTTTCATCTTCCCGAACATGACAAAGCTCCCTCGATATAGTTATTTATTTGAGGTTTATTTAAATCAATATTGCCTAATTATGCATTGCCGACAGTTTCGCAACAACGCCAGATCCGCCTGAATGTACTTAAAGCTGGCTTGGTGCTATCAGACATCGAACCGAAGGCTAGTGGTGCATAGGTCCCGCCGTAATGTTGGGGTCCGCCCGCCTCTCTTTCTTCTTTCCGGAAAGTTCGTGCGGTTTGCCTTCATTGGGCAGCATCACGATCTTACATGCCTGACCGGAAGTGAGCAGGTCCATGGCGTCGTTGACCTCGTCCATCCTGATCGTCTTGGTGATTAGCGGGTCAACGTTGACCACGCCCGTCTCCAAAAGCCAGCGCGTCTGGTACCACGTGCCGAAAATACGCCGACCATTCAACGCGCTCACCGTCAGGTTCTTGAAGATCATCTTCTCCGCAACGTCGATCTCGACTTTTCCAGGTGGAATGCCGAACAGCACCACCTGCCCGCCATTGCGCACCACTTGGAAAGAGGAAGTGATTGCGGGCGGCGCGCCGCTCATCTCCAGCACGACGTCAACGCCGTATCCGCCGTTACCGTCCAGCATACGCTCAACGACGTCGCCATCCTCCCTGGGATCGAATACGGCGTGAGCCCCCATCTTCTTCGCCAGTTCCTTGCGATAGGGGTTCAGGTCCGTCGCGAACACCGCTTTCGCACCAACCGCGCGAGCGATGCCGATCGTAAATAATCCGATCGGTCCGCAGCCCATCACGGCCACTGATTGCCCCGACAGATCCTGATTCATCGCGACAAAGACTGCGTTACCGAATGGTTCCTGAATGGACGCGACTTCGGGCGTTAGCTTGTCGCGATTGTTTTGCCAGACGACCTGTTCCGGTACGACCACGTAAGGCGCGAAACAACCCTCCCGATCCACGCCGAGAATGCTGGTTTTCGGGCACATATGGGCCTGCCCCGTTCGGCATTGATAGCACATACCGCAGGTGACATGGGACTCGGCGGAGACGTAATCGCCGGGGTGTGCGTGTTCTACGGCCTCGCCGGTCTCCACGATCGTGCCGCAGAACTCATGCCCAAGCGTCAGCGGCGGTTTGATGCGATTGGCTGACCAGTCGTCCCAATTCCAAATGTGCAGGTCCGTGCCGCAAATGCTTGCAGCTTCAACGTAGATCAACACGTCGTGCGGGCCTGGCTTGGGTATTGGGATTTCCTGAAGTTCGAGGCCCTTTTGGGCACTCATCTTACGAATCGCCGGCATCGTCTCAGCCATGTTCGACTGTCCTTGATCAAAGAGAAAGCGACAAAACTACTACTAATAAAAGCGGCGAGGTGGCAGTGCGGCCCCGCGGCGTCAGGTCTTCTCGGTCGTTTTCGGAGCCGTCGTTTCCCGCGCAGGAGGGAGCGGCTCGACGACTCGCTTGAATCCGGACCAAGCCTTCGGCTCGGTGAAATCTTCTTTCGTCAGCCCCGTGTTGATGGACGTTTCGCTAAGGCCGGGGAAATCCGCCTGAAGCGTTTC
>JANQHN010000051.1 GCA_028282665.1 Phycisphaerae bacterium
AGCGGGGCTGCGATATTCTTTTGGACGACCCGGGCACGTCGCGCCGCCACACGCGCGTCGCGTACCGCGGCGGACGCTTTATCGTCGAGGATTTGGGCAGCAAGAACGGTACCTTGGTGAACGGTCATCCCGTGGCCTCACATCCGCTCAAGCACAGCGATCGAATCACTATCGGTCTCGTTGAAATCGAATTTCGCGACCAGCGACCCGACATGTCCGGATCGATTGTGGTTGAGGACAATGAAGCAGCCGATAATGTTACTCGCTACATCGGCAAAGACCAACGCTTGCTCCTTTCACAGCAGCGCCTCCGCATGATCTACGATTTTAGCGAACGCCTCACACGTATTCGTGATGATGAAGTAGCCTTTCTCGATGACGCGCTTACCATCTGCTTCGACGCACTACACTTTGAGCGTGGTGCAATCGCACTCAAGCGACAAGACAAACGCGGCGTGGATTGGCCGGTCGTACACAACGTCCGCGGCCCTGAAGGGGAACTGACGATAAGCGGTTCGCTCCTGCGGAGGGCGTTGGAAAACGGCGAACGAGCGATCTTCACCGAATCCGACGAACAGTCATTCGACCCGTCGGTGAGCATGGTGCAACTTGGCATTCGATCCGCCATGTGCGTACCGCTAATCCACGGTGATGAGATACTCGGCGCGATCTACGGCGACCAAGTCCGTTCGTCCACCGCATATTCCCAAGAGGACATAGATTTCTTCGCGGGTATCGCCCGGCAAGTCAGTATTGGTCTGATCAACCACCGCCTGCTCATCGAACACACCCGCTCCGCCCAGTTGCAACGCGACGTCGAACTCGCTCGCGTGATTCAAACGAAGTTGTTTCCCGCAATTCTCCCACACCGCAATGATTTTCGCGTCGCCGCGCTGAATGAACCGGGAAATCGCGTGAGCGGAGACTATTACGACGTACTCGAAAGATCGGACGGTCGCGTCTGGTTGTTGTTGGCCGATGTCACCGGAGAGGGTATTCCCGCGTCATTACTCATGGCCAATTTGCAGGCAGCTGCCCGACTTACGATCAGAGACTCAGATGATCCCGGCACCTTGCTGACGTCATGGAATCACCTCATTTGCATGAACACCGATTCCGAGAAGTTCATCACGTGTTTGCTGGCCCTTGTCGATGTGGCCGGCAAGCGGATTGATCTGTCGACGGCGGGCCACCACCTGCCGCTCATCCTGCCGAAAACAACCGGCGAGTTACTCCCGCTCGATGTGGAGCCGGGTTTCCCGTTGGGCATCGTCGAAAACGCCGAATACACCACGGCGACAATCACCTGCGATTGCCTCCCGTATACTTTTGTTGCTTTCACCGACGGGGTAACCGAAGCGATGAATCGCGAAAGTAAGATGTTCACTCAAAACAGGTTGGTCGAGACACTGCTAGCCCAATCGACGGACGACCCAGGCGATGTCATCAAAGCGGTGCGAGCGAACGTCTCAGATTTTGTAGACGGCGCGCCGCAAAGCGATGACATCACTCTCCTCGCCGCCTGTGTCGGCTAAGCCGACAATCAGTCCAGTCGCAGTCGCATTGTTCTTATCGGACACATCCGGCCACAGCCCACCTATCCCAAACTACGTCATTCCTGCTTCCTCTCCACGAACATCTTCACCCATTCCAAGCCAAAGACAGCCTCTCCGACCGCCGATAACGAGGGCAGCATTAACCAACTGAACCTGCGGTTATTCCTCCCACAAGGATGGAGTTCATGAACGGCATACCTACCAAGAAAAAATCCGGGCGAACCTGTGTTTGGGCAGGCATCGCACTTATCACGATTGTGGGTTGCGGATTCGACATCTCGAATTTCTACTCGAACAGCGACGATTTCCTGGCGACGGGACGAACCCTGAGTCATTTCACTGCGATCCAGGTCGACCCGCGTAGTGAAGACTCCGCCGGACCACAATTCGTCGTTCCCGCTGACCTTAACCAGGATGGCTTTATTGACTTGGTGTCCGCATGGCATCAATCACAACCCATCCAAATTCACTTGCAACAACGCGATTCTCGGGGCAACATCAGTTTCGAGACAGTCACACTTGCCGGAGACATTCCGGTAGTGACGGTGGCGGGACTCGAGATCGCCGACTTCGATCGCGACGGGCGACCGGACATCGCTGTGTTGGTCAAAAACAGTCTCCAGGAAGGCGCCGGTTGTTTGACGGGCGAACTTCCCGAAGGTGGACTGCCTGGTGTGATCCTCATCTATTACGGTCCGACCGATCCTGCGCAATCGAATCAGGCACTTGCGTGGGAAGAAATTCCAGTAGGCGTATCTCTTCTGCTGGGCGCGGGAGACGGCACAACCTTGCCGGAAAACGACGGTTATACGCAGATGGCCGTAGGCGACATGGACTTCGACGGCGATCTGGATATCGTCGCCGCGTGGAACGGCGCCTGCGAATCCAGCGAAGTTCTTTTGTTTGAAAACCTCGGCCCCCTGCGCATCCGCGACGGTACCTGGGCAATTCAAGCGTTACCCGACATCTTCACCGCCACCATCATCAAAGATCTCGCCCTTGCGGACATCGACGGCGACGAAGACCTCGACGTCATCGTTACTCGCCCCCAGGCCGGCAGCATGAACGTTCATTGGATGCGAAATCCCATTGTGGATCAGATCGATGATTTCCACATTTCGAACGGTGAATGGCAGGTCGGCACCATTGGACAGGTGGATACCGGCGCGGACATCATTCGCTTGGGTGATATAGATCAGGACGGTTTAACGGATGTCGTCATGCGATCGACCAACGGTGCTCTATTGCAGTGGTTCAAAGGACCGGAAGGGCCGACCACGCGACCCGTTCGAAACATCCCCTGGGAGGTCTATACACTGGCGGAATTCACAAACCGCCAACCGCATGCCTTATCACTCGGAGACGTGACCGGCGACGGTCAATTGGATGCCGTCGTTTCGGCGGGTGGTGGACTGGCCTTCTTCAATGCGGCGAGTGCACCAAGCGTCTATGATCAGTGGATCGAAAACATGATCGTCGATGATGATTCAAACCCTAACGATCCGAACGCTCCTCCCACCACCGATCCTAACGTTACGCCGAGCGAAGTTCCGGGTACGAGCGTCATCAATGACATTCTCATCGTGGACCTGGATGGCGATGGTTCGAGGGATTTAGTTGTAACATTAGATCGAAGCGGCCTGAGCGGGTTGACCAATGACGCACTTGTTTGGTTCAAAAATACACGCTAGCGTAAGCTCCAACTAAGTGTAGCCCGACACCGTGTCTTGCACTGTCGAAAAGCCTCGCCTTCGAACGCTACGCCTGGCTTGAAACTGCTATAGGTGACCTCAGTATTCAGCAAGCAAAGCCTGCCTTCTACGGCGGAACGAAGAAAAGCGAGCGGACACATCACGCCGCTCGCTTCTTATGTTATGGATCGAAAATCCGACTTTGGAAGAGCACGTACCGGTTTCAAGGGCGCCCCTATTCCACACGCCAGATCGTCCCTTCGGGCCTGTCTTCAAGTGTGATCCCCACATCTTTCAGTCGATCGCGAATCAAATCCGCCGTCGCGAAGTCCTTATTTTTTCGAACATGCTGCCGAACTTCCATTAGAACCTGCATCACCTGGTCGGTCAGATCATCGCCACCTGCGGTGGTTTCCTGAGGCTCGACAAACAAACCGATCAACCGCCCAATCGCCACAAGGCGCCGCGCAGCCGCCAGCGCATCGGCTTTCGCACTCTCGTTCGCACCTGCATCGACCTTCCTCTCATCCATGAACCGATTCAATTTTGGCACAAGCTCAAACATCGTCGCGATGGCGCCCGCGGTATTGAAGTCGTCATCCATTGCGACTTCAAAACGCTTTAAGCACTCTTCACACGAGGCGGCAAGGTCGTTGTCGGTGATCTTCTCGTTCAAAGAAGCGTCATCGTAGGCAGACACCTCACACGCCCGCTCAATCCGCTCGAAGAACCGATAGAACGAGCTAAGCCCTTTACGCTTTGAGTCAATTTCCTCGGGCGAACACTCGATAGGCCTGCGGTAATGTGTGCTGAGAATCAAGTACCGAACGACTTCGCCGGGATAATTGTCCAACATCACGTGCAAGGTCAGGCTCTTCAGCGCATTTTGCATTTCTTCGGAAGTATCTGACTTGGCGACTTTTTTCGTATTGAATGTCGTTAAGCCATTGTGCATCCAGTACTTCGCGAAAAGCTTTCCCGTCGCGCATTCCGATTGGGCGATTTCATTCTCGTGGTGGGGAAAAACCAGATCCAAACCGCCGCCGTGAATGTCGAAGGTCTCACCTAAATATCGCATCGACATCACCGAACATTCAATGTGCCAGCCCGGCCGACCCTTACCCCAAGGCGAATCGAACTTCACTTCTTCCGGTTCTTCTGGCTTAGCCGCTTTCCAAAGCGCGAAATCTCCGGAATTGCGTTTCTCGCCGCTTTGCAACTCACGCTGGCCGGACTGCTCGTCAAAACTGCGGTTCGATAGCTTGCCGTAATCGCCATCTTTGGCCACATCAAAGTAGACATCACCGCCCGAAGCGTAAGCGTGCCCTTTCTCAATCAGACGTTCGATGATCCCGATGATGCCGTCGATATTCTCCGACGCCTTAGGCATCTCATCGATACCCGTTACGTTCAACTTCGCCATCGCTTGCAGGTAATCCTCAGTGACGCGTTTGGCGAGTTCGGCTGAAGTCGTCCCCTGCTTCTTAGCCTCGGCGATGAGTTTGTCTTCCACATCGGTGATGTTAACCACCCATTTGACATCGTACCCACGATACACCAAGTATCGCTTGATCGCGTCGAATATTACCGGACCGACCGCATGGCCTATATGACTTGGCTTGTAAACCGTCGGACCACACACATAAATACCAACTTTGCCAGGTGTCACTGGCTCGAACAGTTCCTTCTTCCGCGTCAACGTGTTGTAAATCGTCAGACTCATCGTCGCTTGTTCCTCAACTCATTCGCCATCGATCTTCCCGCAAGTTCCGATCCGCCTCCATGAGGTCCCGCTTTACTTGGTGACGGCAAGTAACACTACCGCAGTACAAGCAATCGCATCCGCCGTGCCAATCGGGCCAACACCTTCATTGGTTTTTGCCTTCACGTTGACCGCGTCACTTGAAACCCCGACAAGTTCCGCAATGCAACCAGCCATCGCCTCCTTGTAAGGCGACAACTTGGGCTGTTCCAAGTGGACAACCACATCCAGGTTATTTACTACGAAACCTCGCTCACAGACTCGCTCAACCACACCACTTAGCAGTTTCTTGCTGTCAGCATCTTTGTAGGTGGGGTCGGTATCGGGAAATTGTTCTCCGATGTCAGGCAGTCCGGCCGCTCCCAACAACGCATCAGACACAGCATGCAGCACGACGTCCGCATCACTGTGCCCCAAAAGGCCTTTTTCGTGCTCGATTTGCACACCTCCCAGGATAAGAGGCCTGCCCTCGTGTAACCGGTGGATGTCATATCCAATTCCGATCCGCATGGCTCCATCCATCGTTCACCCTCAGAAATAACCCATTCCACTCATCTCGCTCAACTTTCCACGCGAAAACCAGAAACATGATCGTTCGCGAGTAACGCGCTACGGTACGCGACGTCGATAACCTACGCAAGTCCAGCCTCAACCTGCAATACCTACCGGAATGGGCCAAAACTTCCTTACGGGCGAGAGAATCCCCCTTCTTTCAATTAAACTCTGTCATTTAACACTTGAGCGTTGCTAACAACGCGAACTGCACAAATTCTCACTTCTTGCTAAAACACGGACCATTCTTCTTCTCAACCAAAGGGCGCACCACTTTGGTGGAGTCTGTCCAAATTTGGGTCACTAATGGACAAATGTGCGATGTTGATGATTGAAGTCGTCATCTCGTTTCGAACCGGCACAAGCACGCTAAGGAAAACCCCGCGCTAATCGAAGCTCCCACTCTCGGCGTAGAGACGGCATTTTGCACGCGTATCGTGATTACAGGACTGGTAAGTGCGATTCGTGTATGCCCGCGCTTCACTAAAGCCTCCACGAAATGACAAATGGGCTCCATTCTTATGAATTCGTCGGCAATAAGCCGATGATAGCACATGGCCTCTTGCGAAGAACACAGTGGGTTCATTGAAGCATCGATGCTGGGAGCGATGTGATGGCTGAGAAGAAGAGAGTCTTGTTTCTCTGCACTGGTAACTCGTGCCGATCACAGATGTCGGAGGCCTTCCTGAAAAACATCGAACAGGACAAATTCGAGGCGCATAGCGCAGGAAGCCAACCAGCAGGCTTCCTCCACCCCATTACGACAGACATTCTCGAATACATGGGCATTCCCTATGACGGTCAGGAGTCCAAGAGTTGGGAGGTCTACCGAGACGCGCCGCTCGATTTGGTCGTGATGCTTTGTGACAACGCCGCTCAGGAAGAATGCCCCGGCTGGGGAGGCCACCCGATCCAAGTGCATTGGTCTACTCCCGACCCCGCTTATCACACAGGCTCCAGCGAAGAGCGATTCCAGTTCGCTCTCACGGTGGCCAACCGGCTTCGCGAGAAGGTATTCGCGCTCACACAAATCGACCTGAGTGGTGATCGCGAACAGGTGGCCAGCGCCCTGCAACGACTTGGAGAGATCTGACCAATTCCATCAAACTAATCATCGTTTTGCCGCAAGTCCAATTGGCTGTCTCTTCGCCAAACTCGCCCCCTATCATAAGGCATGCACCGTTTACGATTGAAACATCCGGGAGCGTACACCTAAATCGCTCATCCAATGCATTTGCCAGGGTCTAAGTCGTGACTGCCACATACAATGCCCTTCTGCCGAAAAACTCACAATTCGCCGGCTCAGTCTATTTCTCGGAATGGCAGACCTATCGGTTGGTCCACCGGCTGAAATCACAGTGACATGCAATTGTCGCTTTGTCCGTCACACTCTTATCATCCGTAGCATTGAAAGACTATATTTGACAGTCAGCACTGCACATCCCCTTGCTTTGCTCTTTCACCTGAGGCACACTTGATTAACGCCGAGGCGTGGGAGGTGGTCGATGACTCGGCAACCCTGATGCGTCAACCCCCGCCATGCTGACCGCCTGTCCTTAGATTGGCCCCATTCATATCCATTAGGAGATCGCAACTATGGCAGGCCATAACGCACGAAGTACATACTGGGGCCATTCTGCAAACAACGGCGGAACTGGAATTCCAGAGGAATTGCGTGTTCACATCGAGCGAGTGGCCACAAGAGCAAAGAACTTTGGCAAGAGGCTTGGATTTGAAAAATCGGCGGAACTTACAGGTCTACTGCATGACTTAGGAAAATATGCAGATCAGTTCCAACGACGATTACGCAATCCTCACATCGTCCCTTCACGTGACCATTGGTCTGCGGGCGCTATCGTAGCGTGTTTGATTGGCCAGCGAAAAGGTCTCATACCTGCCTTGGCCATCGAAGGGCATCACACAGGACTCAAGCAACTGAAAACGACAGAAGATTGGACCAATTCCATCGCCCGATCGCTTCACGACTGCCCAGAAAGATTTACTGAGTCAGACATCAACTTACTGCTGGAACGTTGGCGAGCTGACGGATTCATGGAGCCGAAGAAATTGGATGAGCATGTTCCGGATTATGTTCACAAAGCAGCCGGAATGCTCGACACACGAATGCTCTTCTCATGCCTCGTTGACGCCGATTTCCTGGAAACGGAAGCGCATTTCGAAGGTGACTCGCAAACTCCTCACAAACCTCGTCAAGACGGACCGTCTCTCGAACCGGAACGAGCACTCGCAACACTTAAAGCGCACATTGCACAACTGGCCAAATCGAAGGGCAACGGTTCGAACGTTCACGAAATGAGGCAAAGCCTCTATTCCGCCTGCCTTGTCACTGCCAGCGGCAAAATGGGCGTTTTCAATCTCTCGGCCCCAACAGGTAGCGGCAAGACGCTATCGATGCTTGCTTTCGCGCTGCGGCATGCAATACAGCACCGCCTCAGTCGCATCGTGCTGGTCATGCCTTTCCTAAGCATCATCGATCAAACCGCGAAGACGTATCGTGATTTGTTTTCGTACGAGGCGGGTTTTCGCGAAAATTATGTGCTGGAAGACCATTCCAATGCACAGACGGATGAAGATAGCGACCAATCTCTTGAATCGGGCAATGGTGGTCAGCCACGGCCCGAACAAGGCGACGATCATCAGCATGATGCAGCAAGATTCCGCCGGCTTCTCTCGCAAAATTGGGACGCACCGATCATCCTGACCACCAGTGTGCAATGTCTCGAATCGCTCATGTCCAATCGTCCATCTGCCTGTCGCAAGCTTCACCGCTTGGCCAATAGCGTTGTGCTTTTCGACGAAGTGCAAACGTTACCGCCCGATCTTGCGGTTCCCACGCTCGCAACACTTGCGCGCCTTTCTTCGCGGTACAGAACGTCCATCGTTTTCGCCACCGCGACGCAACCGGCATTCGACCACCTGTCGCCCCAGGTGGAAGCCCTGGCCGGGGCAGCCTGGAAACCGCGAGAGATGTGGCCTGACGCACCACACCATTTCGCCACTGCCGCGAAACGAGTCCGCATCGACTGGCGCCATCGGCCTCCAACGAGTTGGGAAGACCTGGCCGACGAAATCAACAGCACGCCACACCGACAGGTTCTTTGTATCGTCAACCTCAAACGCCACGCGCAGAAACTCACCCAACTGCTCAGCGAGAAAGCGACGGGTGACGCGCTTCATTTATCCACGACGATGTGCCTGGCGCATCGCGCGGTCGTACTGGAGAAAGTACGACAACGGCTGGCGGCGGACAAACGGGTGAAGCTGGTGTCAACGCAATGCATCGAAGCCGGCGTTGATATCGATTTTCCTTGCGTGTACCGCGCGGTTGCGCCGTTGGAGTCGATTGCACAAGCAGCCGGGCGTTGCAATCGCCACGGCACAAGGCCTGCCCCTGGCGAGGTTGTCGTGTTCACGCCCATGAGTCAACGGGAACGTGAATGCCTCTATCCACCCGGCGGATACGCTGCTGCCGCCAATCACACGGGAGTGGTGCTCGATAATCTCTGCTCGGAATTGGGTGAGAACAAGAACGATAGATCAATTCTGCAAGACGTCGAGATTCTCCAGAACCCGGCGCGTCTTAATACCTATTTCCGGGGCTTTTATGACTTGAACAACGCTGCGAAAATCAAAGACGACCTCGAAACCGCGCTGCGCGAGTTGCATTTCGAAAACGTAGCCCGTGAATACCGCATCATCGAACAAAACGCCATCAACGTTCTCGTGCCTTACGAGCCTGAGCGGGCGCTGTTTGAGGAACTGAAGAGCGAAATGCGGAGCACCGCAAATCGCGGCCCGGGTTGGCTGCGTCGCTGGATTCAGCGAGCGCGACCGCTGACAGTAGGCCTGCATCATCCGCGCGATGATGCCCCCATCTGGAACCATCTCGAACCCGTCTACTTCTCGCCCTCCGCTCGGAGAGACATCGATCGGGCGGATTGGCACATCGCCATGCCGGGATTGCCATATGACCTGACACTCGGGCTCATCATTCCAGAGGACACCGACCTGGTTTGTTGACAAACCAAAGAAAGGAGCTGTGAATGCCCAGTAACCACCACGTTATCGAAGTTTGGGGCGACTTCGCCTGCTTTTCGCGCCCCGAACTTCGCGTCGAGCGCTACAGTTACCCCTGCCCCACACCCAGTGCGGCCAGGGGGGTGTTTGACGCAATTTACCTCAAGCCGCCGGAATTTCGCTGGCAGATCACTCGGATCGAGCTTCTCGCACCGCCTGCGTACATCGCACTGCGACGTAACGAAGTCAGCGAAAAGCTCAGCATCGCCAACGCCAAGAAATGGATGAAAGGCAGTGCCGAGCCCAGCCCGCTTTTTGCGGATGACTCGTCCGTAAGGCAGCAGCGCCAGACTATGGCGCTTCGTGATCCGTGCTACCGCATCTATGGCCGCATCGTTCCCTGGCCTGGATTTGAGAAACAGATTGCTTCGTTCAACGCGCAGTTCGTTCGTCGCGCGTCGAAGGGCAAGTGCTTTCAACAGCCTTATCTGGGCTGCCGCGAATTCGTCGGCTTCTACCGCCTCGTCGAAGACCTGCCCGCGGAGCAGAAGGCCAAGCCTCCCGCGAATGTGGACTTGGACCTGGGATTCATGGTGTACGACGTCTTCGACTTGGGCTCGCCATCTTCCTCGGATGCCTCACCCTATATATCCGTCTTTAAGGCCGTTATTCAGAGCGGCGTGCTTGAGATTCCGGATTATGACGATCCGGCGGTGCTCAAGCCGGAAAGGAGGGCGGGCTGATGCTGCATACCCTTGTGGAATACGCCAAACGTAACGGGTTGGACGCGGAAGCCGGATTCGTTCCCAAGACCGTGCGATGGCTGATCGTGTTTTCGAAAAAGGGCGAGTTCTTAAATGTCGTGGATCAGGTTGATGCAAACGACAAGCGGAGCAAGGGGCGAGTATTCTCGAAAGTGCCGCATTTAATCTTGACCAGCGCTCCGCGCTTGCGTCAGTTTCTCGTGGATTCGGCGCAATACGCTCTACTGTACGGGCAGGATAAGCCGGACAAGAAGCTACTGGATAAGCACGACTTCTTTATCGAATTGCTCGAAAACGCCTCTGCAAGCGAACCATTTTTCAAGCCGATCGCAGCGGCACTGCGGGATGATGCGATCCGTTTGCAAATCTGTGCGGCGTTGGATGCGGAGGCGAAGTCGGCCAAACCTGCAGACAACGTGACGTTCGCGGTGATGGAGGACGGCCTGCCACGCGTTCTGGTCGAACGTGATACCTGGCATGATTGGTGGCGGAACCGGTTTGAGGAATTGTCGCCGGACGATTTTGGCGAAATCGATCAAATGCGTTGCCTGCTCACCGGCAAGCTGACGATTCCCGCCGACAAACATCCGAAGATCAAAGGGCTCAGTGGTGTCGGTGGCAAGGTGGAAACCAACCTGATCTCGTTCAACGCGAAGTCGTTCTGCTCGTACGGATTCGACGTTCCAAAAAACGGCTCACTCAATGCAGCGGTGCACCGCGATGCCGCCGAACAGTACGCCATGGCGTTGAACCACCTGATCGCTCATCAAAGCGAAACTCTCGCCGGCGCGAAGGTCGTTTACTGGTACTCGGGGCTGAAGGATGAGCTCAAACCGGAAGAGGATCCGGTCAACCACCTGATCAACGCGATTGACGTTCAACCGATTGCCGATCAAGACGAAAACGGACCGGCCGGCACCGAGACAGTGGCATTCGAGAAGCAGGCGACCGGCAGGGTACGTGAGACACTACAGGCTTTGCGTACGGGAAAGCGACCCGAATTGATCGGTGCGCGCTTTCACGTCATGACCATTTCGGGTAACGCCGCTCGCGTCGTCGTCCGTAGCTACATCGAGGGTGAACTGTCAGACCTGATAGAGTCGGTGGAAGCTTGGTTCCGCGATTTCGAAATCGTCCACCGATACGGAAGGGAACTCGCGAAGAAACCGAAGTTCATTTCCGTTCTCGGTGCGATGGTTCGGGACCTGAAGGATATCGAAGGACCTTGGGTTGACGCCCTCTTCCTGTGTGCATTGCTTGATCGCCCCATTCCGTTTGACGCGTTGGCACGAACGCTGGCTCGCGTCCGCATTGACATCATTCAAGATGAACCTCTTAGCCACGCGCGCTTTGGGCTGCTCAAAGCGTTTCGTCGAAGAATTGGAGACAAAGACATGACTACACATTTGAACGAAGAACATCCCGAACCCGCCTACCACTGCGGCAGACTGATGGCCGTCCTGGCCTACATCCAATACCGCGCCTTAGGAGACGTAGGGGCGGGAGTGGTGCAGCGGTATTACGCAGCTGCCAGTACGACGCCGGCGTTGGTCCTGGGACGATTGATGCGCGCTGCGCAGTTCCACTTGGACAAAATAGAGGAAAAAGGCCTGCGCATTGGCCTAGACAACCGTCTTGCGGAAGTGTGGACGAAGCTTAAGGACCGTGTCCCCGCAACACTTACACTCGAAGAGCAGACGCTCTTCGCCATGGGCTATTACCACCAGAAGGCGCACCGCGTTGAACGCCCCGAGGCTCTTGAAGAAGCTGCCAACAATTAAGCTTCTCATACGCAATCGTGTCTCTGGAACCATCACAAATCACCAACTATGGAGAAAACCATGTCAGATATCATCAATAATCGTTACGAATTTCTGTTCCTGTTCGATTGTGAAAACGGCAACCCCAACGGCGATCCGGATGCGGGAAACGCACCGCGCATCGACCCGCAGGATTTGCGTGGGCTCGTTTCCGATGTCGCCATCAAGCGTCGCATTAGAAACTATGTGCAGGAGGCGCATGGGAATCAGATGCCCAACGCCATCTTCATTGAGCATGCGACGAATGTGAACACCAAAATCGCCAAAGCACACGAAGAAGCCAACGGCGAGGTTCCGAAGAAATCCACGAAAGATGTGGTTGACAAGGCGCGCGAGTGGATGTGCGCCAATTTCTACGACGTGCGAGCATTCGGCGCGGTCATGAGCACGGGCGCGAATGCCGGACAAGTTCGTGGACCTGTCCAAATCGCGTTCGCGAGATCGATCGATCAGATTTTGCCACTCGACATTTCCATCACGCGTATGGCAGTTGCCGATAAGCTCAAAGATTCATCGCCAAGCGCGGATTACTTGAAATGGGAAGGAGAGCAAGAAGAAGACAAACTGCGGACCATGGGCCGCAAGTCGCTCATCCCTTATGGCCTGTTCCTTGGCAAGGGATTCATCAGCGCTAATCTTGCCGCGCAAACCGGCTTCGGGTTGGCCGACCTCAAGCTGCTTTTCGAAGCCGTTCTCAACATGTACGAACACGACCGATCTGCCAGCAAGGGCGTCATGACCGTTCGTGCTCCCATCTTCGTTTTCAAGCACGTCGGCACCGACAGTGACAAAGAACAACGCAAGCGCCAAGCGTGTTTGGGTTGTGCGCCCGCACAGGTGCTTTTCGAAGAGGTCATCGAAGTTTGCCGGAAAAACGACAACAACGCCAACGCCACCCAATCGCCACGAAAGTTCTCCGACTACGAAGTGAAAATACACGAAGATAAAGTGCCCAGCGGTGTGGAGTTGCTCCAATTGCCTGATGACATGGATAAGCTGAGTTAGACGAATCTTAGATGAGCGTAACGTCCAACACCGTGCCTTTCATTTCAGAAAGTCCACCTGTGGGCGTTACGCTTTGATTGAAACTCTTTTGGACATCGAGGCTAATGTTCTCCGAAGACGACCTGCTTCCCATTTCCGCCTTGCAGCATTTGCTCTTTTGCGAGCGGCAGTGCGCGCTGATTCACGTCGAGCGGCTGTGGGTGGAAAACCGGTTTACGATCGAGGGGAAGCAGCTTCACGAGAAAGCCCACGAAGCCCCTTCCGAGTCCAGGCCCGGCGTTCGCATTGTGCGCGGTTTACCATTGCGATCGCTGCGGCTTGGGCTGGTGGGTATAGCCGATGTCGTAGAGTTTCATCGCAGCCAACACGGCTCCGAACTGGATCTCACAACGTCAAGCAACGGCGACATCGTGAGTCCTTTAAGCCAAGAATACACGGCAAATCCGCCCGGACGGCCTTTTCCCGTAGAATACAAACGCGGCAAACCCAAGTCTGACGATAGCGACAAAGTACAACTTTGTGCCCAGGCGTTGTGTTTGGAGGAAATGTTCGGTGTTTCTATTGAACAAGGAGCATTGTTTTACGGCCGGCCACGCCGCAGGCAGGAAGTAGCCATCGCCACGCAGTTGCGACGAACGACCGAAGAGGCGGCTCGACGCTTGCGTGAATTAGTGACATCTCGCGTCACTCCAACGGCCAAGAAGCAGGCAAAGTGCCGTCGATGTTCAATGCTGGGCTTGTGCATGCCAGGTGTGACCGGTTCGAATCGCTCAGCCGATAATTACCTGAAGCGCAGAATTTTTGCCGAGAATCAGACTGATTCACCTTGAGAGAATTCCGCATGAAGCATCATCTCAACACGCTCTTCGTCACTACCCACGGAGCCTATCTTTCCAAAGACGGCGAGAGTATCGCCGTAAAGATAGACGGCACAATCGCCATGCGCATCCCGCTTCATAATATTGGAAGTGTGGTCTGCTTCGGCGGTGTCGGTTGTTCGCCGGCGCTGATGGGAGCCTGTGCGCGTGCAGGAATTGCTCTGTCGTTCTTGACCAGCGGCGGCAAGTTCCTCGCGAAAGTTTCCGGCTTTACACCGGGCAACGTCCTACTCCGCAGGGAACAGTACCGCTGGGCGGATGATCCCGCGCGATACGCGGAAGTAGCTCGAACAATCATTCTCGCCAAGATTGCGAACATGCGTTCGGTGCTGCAAAGAGCCATTCGCGATCACGGCGACTCACATTCATCCTCCCGGCTAAAAGATGCTGTTACGCGCATGTCACAATCGCTCGAAGACGTTTTTCGCGAAACTGATCTGGATTCATTACGAGGCTTGGAAGGTGATGCGTCCAGAAGCTATTTCGCTGTGTTCAACGATTTGATCACGAACCCGGATAAGGCATTCGCCTTCCATGGCCGATCCAAAAGACCGCCGCGAGACATCACCAATTCGTTGATGTCGTTTCTTTATACGATGCTCTCGTTGGATGCGCGGGCGGCGTGCGAAACAGTCGGACTGGATGCGGCCGTGGGATTTTTGCACCGCGACCGACCCGGTCGTCCAGGACTCGCGCTCGATCTGATGGAAGAAATGAGGGCGTACCTCGCCGACCGCCTGACGCTTTCGCTCATCAACCGACAACAGGTCAAACCCGGCAACTTCGAGGTGGATGAGGGAGGTGGAGTTACAATGAGTGAGGAAACGCGTAAAGCTGTGTTACAGGCTTATCAGAAACGAAAGCAAGAGACCATCACACATCCATTCATCTTGGAGAAAACAACAGTTGGGCTGATTCTGCACTTGCAAGCTCGCCTGCTCGCCCGATTCATTCGCGGCGAACTCGACGCTTATCCGGCGTTCGTCGCTAAATAGCGGGCGTTGATACCGCCGCAAACGCGAGCGTTTGGGATGGGAAAAAGGAGATGAACCATTGTTTGTACTGGTAACCTACGATGTCTCAACCAAGACACCGGACGGACGGCGCCGGCTGTCGCGTGTCGCCAAGGCCTGCGAGGATTTCGGCCAGCGCGCTCAAAACTCGGTCTTCGAATGTCAGGTAGACCCTGCCCAGTTTGCCGAGTTGAAACATCGCCTGTTAAAGATCATCGAACCGAATACAGATAGCGTGCGGTTCTATTTTCTCGGCAAGAATTGGAAGCGGCGAGTGGAGCACTACGGCGCCAAGGACACGATCGACCTTGATGGGCCGTTGATTGTCTAAAATGAGTCGGTAAATCGGATGTACGCCGCTAACAAATCGGACGAAACGTGATGACCATTATAGCTACGGTCGCGCTGTTGTGCTCACCTGCGAACCGGTAGCGCGCACGTTTTTCCCCGGTAGGTTCGCGATTAGCGTAAATCGCTCTCTGACAAGTACATCGCGCTATGATAGAATGTACGTAACGTACAAACTGCCGCCTTTAGTGAAGGTTCGCGGGAACTGCTACGTAAACCCTTCACCCGCTGACACTTAGGTGCCAGCGATCGCCTCCATCACGGAGGCGCGGATTGAAACTCGAGGTAGGGGATATGAGCCAGTCTCAGATCATATCGCCTCCATCACGGAGGCGCGGATTGAAACTATCAATGAGCACGGGTACGGTCAAGTTCGGGTGGATCGCCTCCATCACGGAGGCGCGGATTGAAACAGTTTGTATCCGCCGACCGGCGTGCCGGGGTGCGGGCATCGCCTCCATCACGGAGGCGCGGATTGAAACATATCGCAGGACAGCGCGGACTTTTCGGGCATGAGCGATCGCCTCCATCACGGAGGCGCGGATTGAAACGCTGTTTAGGTTGTACGACGGTGTCAAAGCGACCTAATCGCCTCCATCACGGAGGCGCGGATTGAAACATTTTCACCAGCCGGGTACGCACATGCAAGCGCTGATCGCCTCCATCACGGAGGCGCGGATTGAAACGCTATAGCGACGATGGATTTGATATTTGCGATGTGTGATCGCCTCCATCACGGAGGCGCGGATTGAAACTTGATGAGGTAGGCGTACCGCCATGGGTTTATACCATCGCCTCCATCACGGAGGCGCGGATTGAAACTTAGTCTCATGTGTGCTGTGCTCACGAGAATCTCCATCGCCTCCATCACGGAGGCGCGGATTGAAACATTTCCTCGACCTGTTCCTCTAACGTCTCCTTGGATCGCCTCCATCACGGAGGCGCGGATTGAAACAATATCCCCATAACCCTCAAGGACGGGCGAACCGGCCATCGCCTCCATCACGGAGGCGCGGATTGAAACGCCATCGCACTCATCGCAATCGTGCTCATAATGCAATCGCCTCCATCACGGAGGCGCGGATTGAAACACGGCTCGCAAACGACTTGCGGCCTCTCGCACCGCATCGCCTCCATCACGGAGGCGCGGATTGAAACTA
>JANQHN010000178.1 GCA_028282665.1 Phycisphaerae bacterium
TTTGCACAATGAGGATAAACGGCTCCTCGAGTGTGCATTTCTGGCGGGCTCATGGGTTGCAGAGCGGGGCGGACAAGTCATGGAAGAGCACTGGACACCCGCACGCGGTGGAAGCATGTTGGGAGTAGGCCGAACGATCGTTGATGATGAAACTGTTTTTTGCGAATCATTGCGGATTGAACTCCGCGTGGCGGGATTGGTCTACATCGCGACTCCGGACGGGCAGGAAACGACAGAGTTTGTGCGAAAGAATTCCCCCTCAGCGCCCCAAATGCTTGTGTTTGAAAATCCTCAGCATGATTATCCGACGCGAATAGCGTATTGGCTCGACGAGGAAGGTCGGCTGCACGCTCGAATTGAAGGAAAGAGGGGCGGTAAGTCAACGGTGTCGGAATGGGTATTTCGTCGGGGGCAAGTTGTGGTTCGTGAGTAACGGCGAAGGAGAACATTGCGGTTCTGTGAAATTGGACACAGGAGATGATGGATGCGGACGCTTCCTTAGGCGGGTTGCTTGATTCAAACCATACCGCTACATTTCGCGTTGTCGTGCTCCACTGGGCCGGAGATAGCGCTGATGCGATCTGCTCGGGTTCGCTGTTTTGTGTGGATGCCATTTTTCATTGCCGTAAAATCTTGGGAGCGTCTCCATGTCTACAATGACGATGAAGCGAGTAAAACGGAAACTAGCCGCCCTTACTATGGCGGGCATGTTGTTCCAGCTGGGCAGTTGCAATTTCGATGATATCACGACAACGACTACAACGACCTTGAACACGCGTGACGTTTTGGTCACTCTGCTTCGTAGCTGGATTATCACTCCGATCGACAATTACCTCACCGACCGGATTGACTCATTTGTCGATACGCTCTCTGACGAGGACGAATAGTGGGAGATCAACGTCGTTAGCTAGAGCAAGCTTCCAGCCAAGTGCGGTGTCCGATACCGTGTTTTGCACTGTCGAAAGTTTCACCTTTGAACACTGCGCTTGGATGGAAATGGTTATAGCATGGTCCGACAACATGAAAAAGCCCGCGCAACAATTGTTGTTGTTGAGCGGGCTTTTCGTATTTGCGATTAACCAGAGGATCTTATTGGCTACTCTTCGAATATGCGAGAAAAGCCACCAAGGATTGAGCCTTCGCCCTTACCCGAGCCGACGTTGGCGAGGACTCGACCTGCAAGTCTGGTGAACGGCAATGATTGGAGCCAGACAATGCCCGGTCCGGTCAATGTAGCCAGGAACAATCCTTCACCGCCGAAAATCGAATTTTTGATTCCGCCCGTCATCTTGATGTCGTAATTGATGCTCGGTGTCATTGCGACAAGGCAACCCGTGTCCAGGCGCAATGTCTCGCCAGCTACGAGTTCTTTGCGGTGAATCGTGCCGCCCGCATGCACAAACCCAATGCCATCACCTGTCAGCCTTTGCAGAATAAAGCCCTCTCCGCCGAATAGGCCTGATAGAATCTTCTTTTGAAAGGCGATTCCCACCTGTACCCCACGGGCTGCGCAAAGGAATGAGTCTTTCTGGCAGATAATTTCGCCGCCAAGTTCGTCCAGGTGCATGGGAATGATCTTGCCGGGGTAGGGGGCAGCGAAGGAAACTTGTTCGCGTTTCTGTCCGATCGCTCCAAATGTTGTTAAAAAGAGCGATTCTCCAGTGGCCATGCGCTTGCCTGCATCAAGCAGTTTGCCAAAGAGACCTTGACCTTTTTTGCTTGGGTCGCCAAACGTTGTTTCCATTTTGATGCCGTCGGTCATGTACATCATGCCGCCGGCTTCCGCGACAACAACTTCGCCTGGATCGAGCGTCACTTCGACGAACTGCATATCGTCGCCGAAAATCTCGTAATCAATCTCGTCAGCAATACGGGATCCTCCCGGACTTGGCGGTGGCGCGGTTGGCGCCGTTGCTCCCAGGCCTAGCGAACTGACGTGCCGAGCTTCCGTCCATTCACTAACGCCCGGTCCCCACACGAGCGTTCTTGGGCCCTGTACACCCTGGATCGCAACGAGTAGTTCGTCGCGCGAAATGGGGCCCACCGTGTTTCCGTCTTTGACGTAATACCATCCACCTTCGCCAGCCATGGCGACCTCCTTCTTACGCCGCGCCGAATTGTGTTGGCGCGTCAGATAATCTATCCGGGCTAACACCTGCCCATCGCCGTATCCGAACCAGCCGTGATGATAACGGTCGTACGGATTACCGGCGATACTTCATTCCTGCAAAGAATAGCAGATACGCCGGCCAAAAAGCGATCATGCCCGCACCGCACGCACCGCACCCACGGGCATCGGGCGTTGCGTCTTGCGGGCCTGCTGTCGTTTGCGCTTCAGCTTGTTCTGCTTTGATTTCCTGATGTCCCATGCGATCGCGCGCAAGGCTGTAAAATGCGTATTTCTTCCCCTTCATTCCCTGATACAACCCGCTTATTTCCGTTGTGTTCGTTAACCAAGGTTCAAACGGGCCATCGTCGACCGATACGTAAATATCATAATCCCATACACCACAGCCGGCATCCTCCCCTACCCACGAAACCGTGAATAAGGAATTCTCCGTGACTTCATCGAGCGGCTGAACTTGGGTCGTTGGTGCGGATAGGTCGATAGTGTGAGTCACCGTGGGAGTGACAATCGGATCAGCCAGATCGAATACGATGGACGCGGAGTTGGCGATGTCCGTTCCGTCAATGAGGTTATCCTTTGCGGCGATTGAAAACTGGACCCATCCTTCTCCTTCGGGTGGATTCTGATTCGGTGGTAGGTCGATGTCTTTAAATGTAAAAATCAGTTCTCCGGTTTCGTCGTCGAGGTCGACCGAAAGGACATCCGAGTGACTTGATTCGCCGAGTTCAAATGTCGAATAGTCGAGTTCGCGAGGCAAGGTATCAGTAATGATGACGTCGAAGGCCGGCGCAGTTGCGTCCGGAATGTTTTCGAAGCGAATGGTGTAATTAATGCGTTGTCCGGGATGAATGTGCCGATCGATACCGGTGAGCGAAAGTTTATCGTTGGGGTCGGTGGCGTAGCGCAGATCGAATCCCAGCAAGCGATAGAATAGCTCGACGCATTTGCCAAACCCTTTCACTGTGCCGAAAGCGACATTCCATAACGGAGTTGCTTCGGGTATGAATGTGCGTAGTGCGAGTTCGGCACCCGCCTTGACTACCATGCCCGTTACCTTCCCCACGCCATACTCCCGGACCGTGTTATAAACGACGGAGGACACGACGTCGTCCACTTCATCTTGCGGTACATTGTGGCCGCGACGGTCCAGTTCCTCCCGGATGTTTTTTACGAGTGTACCGGCGAAAGAGCAGAGATCACTGATCGAGCTTTCGCGTACTCCACGTTTGTCCGTTGCGGTACCGTCGGAGCCAATGAACCCGACCCAGGATTCGAGATTGAGTTCGAGGTCGTCGAGGCTTTGACCTGGAGGTGGTGCGACGGACATCCAGAAACGATACACTTGTCCGGGCGCGAGTCGTGAGATATAGACATACTCGGCTGTGCCGGGGAGTACCTGAGTGAATTCTTCGTCGTTTTGATCCTCGCCGCCGACGACCAGGGCGGGCAGTTCGAGCTTGTAGAGCGTGTCGGTTGGCAATTGGAGTCCGACAGTCATATCGACCAGATCGACATTGCCTGTGTTTTCACAAACGATGGCGAATCGCGCGTCGTCGCGAGCAGTGACCCATAGCTCTCCCGCAAAATCCAACGCGGCGAGGATACGGGCTTCTTCGATGACGAACGCATCCGCGAGTCGAACGACACTGCCCGAGTCGGGATGAACCAGCACATCGTACGTTCCGTGGGGTTTGTCCGTTAAGTCGAATATCGCTTCAATAATACCCGAATCGATCAGTTTAGCGTTTGAGGATGAGATCACGACTCCGTCTGCGCCTTCCAAGGAGAGATCGTTCGCCTCGCCGAAATTTCCGAGCACTCGAATGGTCACTTCTCCGTCATCGCCGCCTTTGCCGGGGGTAACGATGCCATCGCCCGCAATCGTGTCATCGATTGCCAGGTCGACTACAAGCCCGCCGCTTCCACCCGCCGCAATGTAAATTTTGCCACCGCTTGGAGTCAGGGCGATGTCCAGGCCGTTGTACGCACCAGTGCCTTCCCATCCGGTTGCTTCAGGCAGATCGATACCGGTCATTCCGTTCGATGCGTCGCCGTCCAGATCGATCAATTCGCGATCAAATCCGCCCGCCACAAGAATCGACTCGCCAGGATGAGTTGGGCGATCCGCCTGGCTGTGCAACACGGCAAAACCCTTGTAATATAGATATTCGCCGCTGCTCGGCCGCAATACACGTTCCGGACTGAATAGCGTCCAGTCCCTGATGGGGACCGTATCCACGACCACGATTGTATTGCGATCC
>JANQHN010000273.1 GCA_028282665.1 Phycisphaerae bacterium
GCGTTTGCAGCCGGCGGCTGCGACTATGTCACGAAACCATACCGAGTGGATGAACTGTTGGCCCGCATCTCGGTGCATGTGCGTCTTCGGCGCGCCGAGCAGGAACTGAATCGGCGTAACGAGCAATTGGAATCACTAACGCGGCAGCTATCCGAGGCCAATGCGGAACTTGCGGACCTGAGTCGCACCGATGCCATTACACACTTATTAAACCGACGCGCCTGGCAGGACGCGGCTCAACAAGAACACAAACGCGCCTCGCGCTACGGCAGCGAGTACAGCATCATCATGGTCGATGTCGACCACTTCAAAGCGTTCAACGATACGCAAGGTCATCAACGCGGCGATGAGTGCCTGATCCGCATTGCAAAATGTCTAAAGACTGTATGCCGAGACGTCGACCTGACCGGTCGCTACGGAGGCGAGGAGTTCGTCGTCCTCATACCTCAAACCGGCGGGCAAGCTGCGTCAAACCTGGCGGAGCGTATCAGGCAGAGCATTTGGGATATGGGCATCGCGCACCCGGCCAGTAGCGTGGCAAAGCGCGTCACTGCGAGCCTGGGAGTAGCGACGTATACCGAAGGAGAGTCTTGGGAATCGGTGCTTCGAAACGCGGATGATGCGCTTTATCTAGCCAAACGAGCGGGTAGAAATATGGTCCACGCGATGTCCCAGTCGCTTCAGCTGGAGGAAAGTGAGAATTCTGCATGCACTTTGACCAAGCATGAAACCGCACCGGTCGAATCAAAGACAGAACGGGATCACGAAGCCCGTGTGTTGGTCGTTGAAGATAACCCTGCCAGCGCCAAGCTTTGTGAGGGATCGTTGACGAGGGCGGGGTATGCCGTGGCGACCGCATCAACGGGCGATGAAGCTCTAAAGAAGGTTGATTCTTTCGGCCCGGATGTCATTTTGATGGATGTGTTGATGCCCGGCATGAACGGTGTGGAATGCACGCAGCATATCCGCCGTGATCCCGAGCACTACGACGTACCTATCATCATTCTCAGCGCCAGAGATGAAGACGGAGACGTGCTTGCAGGACTCGATGCGGGAGCTGATGAGTACCTAACCAAGCCGATCCACACGAAAGAACTACTTTTGCGTGTGCGTTCCATGGTAAGTTTGTATCGTGAGCGACGCGAGTTGCTACGAAGCTACAAGCTTCGAGGTGAACACACGCGAGTCCTTAGTATGGTTCTCGAACTGTGTGAAACGCTTCGCGCCGCTTCCACGTTGGAAGACACGTTCGAACACCTGATTCGCGTTATCGAGCAAATCACGGGCTGCAAGCGCGTATCCATCATGCTGCCCGATGAGGACGAGCAGTACCTCAAAATCGTTCGATGCATCGGTATCAAGCCGCAAATTGCGTCAAAGATACGCATCCCTATCGGTGCAGCCCATGCAGGAAAGGTCTACGAATCTCGTACGCCCGTCATCGTCAACAACCCCAAGGAGAATTCGCTTCTGGGTGAAGGCTACGAATCGCGCTACTTCGCAAGCATGCCCATGATCGCCATGTCGCTGGGCACACCTTCGGAATCGGTAGGGGTGTTGAACCTGACTGACAGGCCTGATGATCAACCGTTTCAACCGCACGAGTTGGAGTACGTCGACCTGATTGCCAAGGTGGCGGGCACGGCCATGCAGGCGATACGCGGCAGCCAAGCGCGAAGCGAAGCGCGCGATTCGATTATGCTCGCACTGGCCGAGTTAGCCGAGCGGCGGGACCGATATACAGGAAGGCATGTCGATCGCGTCAGCGAATTCTCAGTAATGATTGCGGATCAACTAAGGCAAACCGAACCCTATGCCAGCGTCATCGATGAAGAGTTTATCAGTTACCTCAAAAGGGCGGCCCCGCTTCATGACATTGGCAAAGTCGCTATACCGGATGGTATTCTTCTCAAACCCGGTCGCTTGTCCATGAAGGAAATCGCCATCATGCGCACACACACGACAATCGGAGCGGAGACTATTCGTTCGGTCGCGTGCAAATCGCTGGGAACGCCCTTCTTTGAGATGGCGGAACAGATCGCTTGTTACCATCATGAATGGTGGGATGGTACGGGTTATCCATCAGGCCTTGCAGGCGAGGAGATTCCGCTGCCAGCCCGCATTGTAGCACTTGCGGACGTCTACGACGCAATGACCACTGACCGTGTTTACAAAGACTCGATTGATCACGACGAAGCCTGTACGATCATTCTGAACCTTTCCGGCACTCAGTTCGATCCGAACATCACGGAAGCTTTCCATCAGCAATGTGATAAGCTAAAGCGCCTCTCGATCGAATTGGCGGACCCACCTGTCGACTCATCCGCGGAGGATACGAAAACCGGCAGCCAACTCGCATCCACGAGTTGGCAGATATAACGGACTCGCCAGCCATCATGCCAAGGCATCTACGTGCAACGTTCCAAGCGCAGCTCACGTCATGTACCTCCAAGCACTGGCAATTGAACCTAGTATAGGCTGTTAGGTCGTGCTATGATCATGTCGATATGAGGGAAACACGCAAACGACAATCGAGAGATTGCGACGAGGTGACGATCATCCTCGATTCGATTAGTGATGGCGTATTCACGGTCGACAAAGACTTGACCATCACCAGCTTCAACCGGGCCGCCGAACATATCACTGGTTTTTCCGCTGAAGAGGCAGTGGGCGAGAAGTGCTACAACATATTTCGCACAAGTGTTTGCCAAAAGGGCTGTCTGCTGAACGAGACACTCAACACCGGCCGTCCTGTGACAGGTCTGGAAGTCACGATCCTCAACCGCCGTAACGAAGAAGTCCCCATTAGTGTTTCCACAGCAGTCCTCCTCGATCGCGATGGCTCACGGATTGGCGGTGTGGAAACTTTTAGGGACATGACTGCGGTGGATAGCCTCCGTCGGGAGATCCGCAAACGCCATTCCCTGCAAGACATGGTTAGCAAGAACCATCGAATGCAGCAGGTGTTTGCACTGCTTCCTGACGTAGCGAACAGTCAGGCGTCTGTGCTCCTTCTGGGCGATACGGGAACCGGCAAAGATTTGTTGGCCCGCGCCATTCACAACGAAAGCCGGCAAAAAGATGGTCCATTCGTTAAAGTCAATTGTGGCGCACTACCGGATACGCTTCTGGAATCCGAACTCTTCGGGCATGTCGCGGGCGCATTCACCGATGCGCGACGCGATCGCGTTGGCCGATTTGAATTAGCTGCGGGCGGGACGATCTTCCTCGACGAAATCGGCGACACGTCGCCAATGATGCAGGTCAAATTGCTCCGCGTCCTGCAGGATGGTACGTTCGAGCCCGTCGGCTCAACCAAAACCCGCAAAACGGACGCACGGATCATCGCCGCTACCCATCGCAACCTCGCAGCCCTGGTCGAAGCCGGACAGTTTCGTCAGGATCTGTATTACCGCATCAACACGATGGCTTTGAAACTTCCTCCCTTGCGCGAACGACGCGAGGATATACCTCTGCTTGTGGAGCACTTCATCGACCGCTTCAGCAGGCTATCGGGTAAGGACGTGCGAACCGTCGCCGGCGATGCGATGCGCCATTTGATGTCGTACCATTGGCCTGGCAACGTTCGACAGCTTGAGCACGCACTGGAACATGCGTTCGTGCTCGTCAAGGGAAATGCCATCGAACTTTCACATCTTCCGGAAGAAATCACCACACATCCAAAGGCGGCAGCAGGCAACGGAGACGATGGAGGAGAAGAATCCCCGTTGCTGGCATTCGAACGTAACGCCATTGAAGAAGCGCTCGCTCGAAATCGTTGGAACAAAGTCGCCGCAAGCAAGGACCTCGGCATAAGCCGGAGTACTTTATGGCGGAAGATGAAAAAACTGGGGATCTCTCGCAACTAGCTTCAGTAATGCAACTTTCTGTTTCAATGCGCCGTCAGACGTAAACCTTTAAATAACAATCCTTTATATCTATAATTGCGCCATAAAGTATCACTTCTGAAACATGGCGCGAATATTGACACGACATCAATAACAACCATAAACCGTTTTCCTGCATGGGTTTACGAAAAGAAACCTTTATGGCACAACACATGCTCCAATCATTAGGCAGTAGGGGTCGTCTCTGCATAGCTAAAGACGGTTGCGACCCATCAGCCGGCGGGACGGATAGCGGCTAGAAGCGGATGCTAGTGGTGAATTGGTAGTTGGCGGCTCCAGGATCCACAGCCGTTCATCGCGTGTCGCCGGCTGTTACTTTGCGCACATTGCGTCACGTTGCCACTCCTCAGCTCACCCGTAGAATCCCCGCATGAACATTCCATTGAACCCAAACCACATTCGGATAATCGCATGTTTGTCGCTGCTTGCCGGTTCGGCAAGCTGTGAACAAAACACGAACCCCAGCCTTCCCGCCGCGAGCAACAAACAGTCGCGTGAAATCATGGGTACATTCGCCGAGGTAACGGCGTTCGCAGCGGATAAAAGGACAGCCAAACGGGCTGTAAAAGCCGGTTACCTGCGATTGGAAGAAATCAACTCAAAAATGAGCGGGTACCTTCCCGACAGTGAGGTCAGCACAATCAACGCACTGGCGGCAGATGAAGCACTTAAGGTCTCCGCCGACACCATGCTCGTCATGGCTGCATCAAAAGAATATGCACAAGCGAGCGGAGGTGTGTTTGATGTGACCTGTAAACCGCTAGTTTCCTTGTGGAAACAGGCGGGTCAAAGTGGGCGACTGCCAACCGAAGAGGCGATTGCAAGTGCTCGCAAACAGGTTGGATGGTCAAAGGTGATTCTCGACAAGGATAATGCGGCCGTGTCCCTCTCTGAATCTGGAATACATATCGACCTTGGCGCGATTGCTAAAGGCTACGGTTTGGACGTCGCAGCCGAAGCCATGAAGGAAACGGGTGCAACGTCGGGCTTGGTTAATGTGGGCGGCGATGTCGTAGCCTTCGGCTCACATGGAGATACCGGCCAGCCCTGGATCGTTGGAATTCGGCATCCGTTTGACAGCGATGCCATTTACGGCAAATTAGCGGTGGTTGACCGCGCGGTCGCAACTTCCGGAAACCAGCAACGGTTCAGCATGATCGACGGCAAACGGTATTCGCACATCGTCGACCCACGCACGGGCATGCCTGCGGAAGAGGCGCCAAGCGTCACGGTCATTGCAACAACCGGTATGGCTGCGGATGCATGGGCAACCATTTTCAGCGTATTGACGGTCAATGAAGGCAAGCAGCTTGCCAAAACAATCGATGGTCTCGAGGTCCTGTGGTTATGGGGAACTGCGGACGAAATCAAATCCGAACAAACGCCCGGGTTCGACCAATTTGTCACCGACTAAAACGGGTTCAGACCAAGTGTAGCGCCCGGCCCCATGTGTTTCACCCCGTGTGACACGCCTTTGAATTTCACGCTCGGATTGAATTGCTATAGCACACGCGTGTGCAACGGAAATACGGGCGCCGTTCACCAAGGCACGTTTGAGCAACTCCAATCACCAAGATCACGTCATGGCGCAACCTCGTTAA
>JANQHN010000367.1 GCA_028282665.1 Phycisphaerae bacterium
CCGCCCGTTGATACAGCCGGTGCACGCCCGTCGTTGTCTCCTCGCTTACGCCCAATACGTTCGCGCTCATGTTGTGCCAGAATTGCGGATCGCGGTCGAGTTGCTCGCTGATGACTTTCAGCACAACCGCCTCTTCTTCATTGCTGGCGGAAGAAGGATCGGGTTTGCTTCCGCTTTTCGCAAACGTTTCTTCCGCTTCGTACCCCATGTGAATCAGCAGTGTCGCATCGCCGCCATCATCGACGATGACTGTCGGCCCACCTTCCGGGAACGCGAGCGCCTGGAACGTGCACCACCAATACTCCTCAAGTGTCTCGCCCTTCCACGCGAACACGGGTACGCCCGCTTCCGCAATGGCGGCGGCGGCGTGATCCTGCGTGCTGAAGATGTTGCAACTGGCCCATCGAACGTCCGCGCCGAGGTCCTTCAGCGTTTCAATGAGCACCGCTGTCTGGATAGTCATATGCAACGAACCCGTGATGCGTGCGCCGGCGAGCGGCTTGGTACTCCTGTATTCCTCGCGCACCGCCATTAAGCCCGGCATCTCGTGTTCAGCGAGGACGATTTCCTTGCGCCCGAATTCGGCAAGACCAATGTCCGCCACCTTGTAATCACTAACCGCAATCGTCATTCCGTTTTCTCCCGTTTGTAAGCATCCCGCGCTTGGCGGATCTGTCGCAACATAATTGTTTTACTTTAGCCCACTTTATATAGATGGAACGCGTTGATTATCGCGCGTTCTTCTTACCTCGCACAATGAACAGCGCTGGTGCATCCAGACCCAGATCCTGGTTCGCGAGAGGTTTCGCCTGTACATCGGCAAATCCAGCCTTCCGTACCCAGTCCGTAAACGCATCAACCTCAAATCCCCACCAGCGATCCTGCATACGCTCTCTGAATGACACGTGGTCGTGGGCACTCTGTTCGATAATAAGCACTGTCCCGCCCGGTTTGATCACACGCCAGATCTCCTTCAATGCCTGATTAGGCACAGCCGTGTGGTGCAAGACCAATATCGCTACTGCCAAATCAACCAATTCATCAGCAAGCGGCAATGAAGATAAGTCGCCCTTTTGTAAATCGACGTTGGTTAGCCCCAATACCTCGACGCGGTGAGCAGCCACTTCGAGCATTTTGTCCACGGGTTCAACAGCAACGACATGCTTGAATTGCCTTCCCAAAGCGGGAAGTAAATAACCTGTCCCCGTGCCCAAATCGGCCACCGTCCAGGAATCGGGAAGAAGCGATAACAACGCCTCCAAGTGAAACGTTTGCCCGAAGCTCTCCTCTCGCAGGTTGTCCCAATGACGCCCAACCTTGTCGAAGAACTGCTCACTCATCGCGCGACGTCGAGCAAGTAGTGCTTCAAGCCGCGTCTGATCGCCCTCGCTTACCGGCTGCCTTTTCAACCAAGCCAGTAGACTCTCCACCAGTGAGGTGGGTTCTCGCCCATTCATCTCTACGGCCATCGAATAAATGACCGTTGTCCCATCACGTCGATCACGCAACAGACCCGTATCTCTTAGTATTTTTAAGTGCCGAGAGACAGTCGATTGAGGCAAATCCAAGACCGCCGTCAATTCGGAGACACTCAGATCATGATCTAAAAGAATTTGCAAAGCGCGCCGCCGCACGTCTTCTGCAAGCGATTTGAACAGCATGTCCGGGTTTGATTCAATCACATTCATATCCATCCGTTCATCCGAATAATAGGATTCATCGACGGAATCGTCAAGCATACTTGAGAAATTGTCGCAGACGAAAAATCTTGGCCTGCGTGAGCCTGCGCCGTTTTTTTTTGGTTGACCTTTCCAGATTGCGAAACACGATTAATCAGGTGAGGCATGAATAGGCCTTTTCAGGCTTTCGTCCCCCTTTTTGGAACCGAAGAGTTGGCGAAACGTCCAAAGATACAGGTAAATCCGGCCGCAGGTCGGAAGCGAGAGCCGTTGTCGCTTGAGGGCTCGCGGTTGATCGAACAAGTGCAATCGAAAGATTTTGAAGCGTATGGGCGCTTCGTTCGCTTGCATCAGGATCGCGTGTTCAACACCTGCTGGCGGATTTGCGGCAACCTGGAAGACGCAAGGGATCTGACGCAAGAAGCGTTCCTGCGAGGTATGCAATCGCTCGCCGACTTCCGAGGCCAAAGCTCATTGTATACGTGGGTGTTTCGTATTGCGGTCAATTTGGCGCTGTCGCACAAACGCAAAGGAAAAACTCGACAAACGCTCTCGCTGGATTGGTCGCCGCTCGCTGAGGGCACGCAAGCGGCGGAACTTGCGAAACGAATGCATGACGCACGAGCGGAAACGCCCGAAAAAGCCACCGCGGATGCTGAATTGCAAGGCGAAGTGATCAAGGCCTTAAACGCATTGGACGCGGATCACCGGGCAGTAATCGTGCTGCGAGACATCGAGGGATTTGGATACCGGGAAATCGCCGAGATACTGGAGGTGGCACCGGGCACGGTAAAGTCTAGATTGCACCGCGCACGAATAACACTCCGGGAGGCGATTAAACCTTATACGGCACGGCAGTGACCAACAATGTCATCAATCGAGAACGACAACCTGAGCTTATATTTATCCGCCTACCTTGACGGCGAATTGACGCCCGAGGAGTCGGCCTTGGTCAAACGAATCCTGGAAGAAAATCCTGAAGCCCGCGCATTGCTGGAGGATTTGCAAGTCGGTGCGGACTTGCTCCAGAACCTCCCCCGACATACTGCTCCTGCGACCCTGCTGGAAGACATCGGCATTCATCTTGAACGCGAAGATCTGCTTAACGATATTCCTGCGTCTCGTGTCGAAACGCGTACGCCTTGGCGACGCCAGTTTGCTGCCGCCGCAATGTTCGTCATTATTGTTACTGGTGGATTGTGGGGGTTCGTCAAATTCGGGCCAAACTTGGTAGACCCCAAACGTGAGATGCTCACGACGACTGGCAAGATCGATGACTCTCCCACAGTATCGGCAGGGGATGTTTCGAATTTGCCGCCGCTCACTTCGAAGACCACCCCAAAGTCATCATCCCCTGTGACTGAGAAATCAACCGCCGTCACTTCACTTGCTCACGTTTTGAGCTTTGAACAAAAAGCGAAGATTGGCATGTCCGCGCGTGAAGTGCTCGATCATCGCTTTGAAAACGAATCGAACAAACTCATGCTCCAGTTTGAGAACGGGGAAGACCTGACCGCAACCTACGCGCGCTTGCTGGAACAGCTTTTCGACCGCGGCGGTACAAACCTGCGCGAAACGCCTTTGCCCACGCGACTCGACAAAATTGAAGGCGAACTATTCTATACCGGACTGGCGAGTGTGAATTACCCGGCCAATAGCGATCGCCAGCTTTTGATTCGGGTTCCCGCGTCTGCAATAAACGAAGTCTTCACGCAAGTTAAGGCAGACACGGGCGAATCAACCAATGCCGTTTTGAAACTCGGCGAACTGCGGGCCAACGGCTGGGAAGAAGCCGAGCGACTCGCCCTGCAAATGGCGGGCGACCTGGATGTATCGGAGGAAACGACCATGCTTGCGCAATCTGATCCGGAGGCAACCGAATCAGGCACGCAAAAAATAATTGAAGAAAACTCCATCGCCTCTTTGCTCGTCGGTTTAACCGGCATTAATGATGACGTGATTGCTCCAAAAGATCGCGCATCCCTGGAAGCCGCACGCGCCGCCGGTAATGCTAAACGCATGGATCGAGACCGCCCGCCGGTAGATCCCAAGTCGCCGATCGACCGCCGTGCGAAAGACGAGCGTGAATACAAAGACCGCACGAAGGGGCAAAGTGGCGAGGGCGCCAATTCTTCCACAACTTCGGGCAACGGAAGAACCAATGACAGCCCGGCATCCTCTAAAGACTCTAAGAGTGCCTCCACGGCTGATGGCGACTCTCCGAACCCTGTGATCAAGGCTCCCGATGCGGCCGAAAAGGCTCCTAAGTCAAACAACCCATCAAATGACGATCTTGAGTCTGCTGCATCGAAAGATCACCAGCCGGATTCTGCCGCGGAACAAACAGGTGAAAAATCAGAATCTGCCGAAAAAGAGAATCGGGACACGGATCATACTTCGCTCGCGAAACGAATGATCGCCGAACTCGAAGCTAAACATGCGAGCCGTAAAAACACCGCTCAAGCGTCTGTGGAGAATGGTTCCGCAACGGTTCCCCAACTTCCGAAGCAGGAGGATCCCTATATCACTCTCGTGATTCAGTTTGTCAGTCCTCCAAAAGACGAAGTTGAACCCAGAATTCCTCCCGAAACCTCGACCTCGAAACCCAAAACTGAAGCTCGAAAAAAACCAAACTCCCCAACCGCCACGAAAGAGCATGGCGCAACAAGTAAGGCTGATAAGCCGAAAGAAAACAAACTCAACGGCGAACTAAGTCACAGCGCCCGCTAGCTAAGAGTAAACTCCTCTTCAAACACAATTTTGCGCATTGCAAGAAATTCGCCTAAAGCATCCAATGCCTATTCTTGAATCGTCTTTTTTCTTTTTGACATATGTTTATGTTTTACGTGAAAGCTTACTGATGAACAGTGGATTGATTTGAGTCGGCAATCCCGGATACTCCGCGCCATCCCAAAGGTGGCCGGCTTCCCGTGAACAAACGAAAGGTCATTGAGAGTATCTTCCGGATACCGGACAACGGCGATAAATGGAAGGACCTGCCCGAGCGATTCGGCTCGAAGAGCGGTGTGCATCGCTGATTTCAGAAATGGACCTGTGGCGGTGTTGTTCGAAATGATCATGCGCAAGGCCGGAAAGCTTGTGGAGGACCGCGGCGAGTACAAGTTGTATGAATGCCAGCTCGACGCGACGTTCAGCAAGGCGCGAGGTGGTGGCGACGGGATCGGCTGCACCAATAGAGGCTGCAGTGCGGCATGTGATGGGTACTACAGACACCGGATTTACATCATGGAGAGCGTCATTACAATTAGTTCGCAAGAATGCTACTGGGGAACAAGCACAAAGGGCGCAGCCCTGGAGTTGATCGCTCCTGAAAATCCCATGCGCACAGGAACTTTTCCTGGATGATTTAAAGTTTCGCTTGCCGCCATTCAGGTAAATACTAAAGAGATCGTCGAACGATGCATATTGAGGCTACTAGCGATTCGCAGCGCCTGGGCATGGAGGTAGCGAAAGAAGCGTCGAAAGTGCCAGTCGACCAAGTCCCCGCTGATGTCAGGCCGTGGTGGCGCAGTGTTTCAGAAGCGGAAGCGACAGCATGCGACGCTAAACATATACATGCTTATTGGTCCTGCGGCGCATCGACTAGTGTCGGTGATTTACATAAATCCTTGAGGGGAAGATATGAACTTTATCTAAGGAATGCTTCCCGGAAACAGACCACCAAAGATCTAGCTTTACTGTTCAACGAATTTGACAAACGTGAAAAAGAAGAATCTGTTATCAGTGCTGCACTAATCGCTCGCGGGCTAGAAATTGTTGCTGCAGTTTATGTCTTTAAGGTTTCTCCCAGATCCATTATTATTGTAAGTTCTGATCCAGTGCCGAGTCCGTAATGGAGTGTGCCTATGGAGAAGAAAGGGAAAGAATGCCTATTAGTGTACCGGCAGGCTGCTGGGTGAGACGGATTTCTCAAGCTGGCTCGTGTTCTTTGACAATCAAATAGTTTCTTAATCTATCAGTGCGGGGCCAGCAGTCAAAATTTGACAACGAACGTCGACGACAATCTTACCGGTACGCACGGCAATGCAATCGAACGATTCGAGTACGACGCGCTCAACCGCCGCGCCAAAACCGAAGTGTACGCTTGCTCCACCGGAGTTGCCTGCACAGTCGCTCGCAGTTCGCTTTCGTGTCCTTTTAGTCTCCTTGGCCCCGTCAAAGGCTTGCTGGGCCAGCGAATCTAATGAGTGGAGGCATTTTTCAGTGGTCGAATGAGCGTTTAAACTGACTGCTTAAAGCAGCAGCATGTCCAGGGTTCAAGTATGTTGTAACTGGAACAGCCGCTACACAAGACGAATACAATATCCACTGAAGTATTTCAATTTAAAGATGGAGATGTCGATGTTCTTAGCGTATGCAAGATGGATATTGGGGATCATGGCAGTTTGCGCATTTTTGTATATCGCCGCAGGCAATTTGTATCTTCTGTACCTGAACCGTGTCAAGGCTCAACGACACTCTTTAATACCTTTAGTTGGTGGTGTTTTGGGTGCTCTAGGCTTGCTTTCCATTCCCGCGCAACATGCTAGCGAGTATTGGTGGATACCTTTGATCCTGGATTTTGGCGCGTTGCCTTTAGTCGTTATTACTATCCTGTGGTTTATCTATCGGTCAATATTAAAAAATCGTTGAACCGACTTTTATGCAATAAATCGCTGGTAAGCAAGAACCCTCTGACAAAAAAGGATGCTGGATCGACATGCGATTCTTTTTACTTCGTGATTGTTGCAAGCGCGGCGCAATGAGGGCGCAATTGGATTCGCAAGACGTGAAACCCTGGTCTCTTGTGCTTGCGCCTCAAGATCCTGATTCTACGCTCGCTTATCGTGTTTCATTAGGCGAGATGCACAGTGATATCATTTCTTATGCAGTGTGGTCGACACGACTCCTCGACCGGATATGGGAGCACGCCGCAACAGGCATTGTGCGTTACCCTATCGAACTAACCAAAGATGGACAGTGCATTGATGGATATGAAGGTATCCGAGTAACGGGAAGAGGAGGAACATTTGATGAAGCCCGTAGTCAAGCAGTCAGGAAGGGTAGCGCCTTGATGCGGCACAAGGGAGTTTACATGGAGGAGACTGGTTGGGATGGAAGTGATGTATTCGCCATTCCCGGATTCGGAATAGAAGTGTTTTTTTCTGAACGACTAGCTACTGCGATGAAGGAATTTTCGTTTCAAGGCGTTGAATTGGTGCTCAATGACGAATGCAAATTATAGTTATGTAGCAATTAGAAAAATTTTATTCTTTGGGCAATTTCAAGTCTTAAAACGGAGTAGGTTCGTTTTTTTGTGAAATTAAGATGGAATGAACGGCGCTAACTCGGCAGGGTCGTTGTTTTGTGGACTTAGATATGCGATGCATAGGACGAATACCTGACGTAATGATGATTGGTTTCGTCGGACGGCTTTAACCCCATGCTTTGCCACTACTCCCTGTTTGGCCAACGTCCCCGGGGCCTCGGCCGGTGTCTACTCAAACGCCGTCGAAAGTACAGTCTCTGGCGAATACGTAGAATATCAAACATCGAGCTACCGCAGCACTTCTCCACGACGGGCGAGGTGGCGGCGCTCCGTGCGAACGCCTCCTTGAAACGCGAGATCGACGACTTCCGCATCGTCGGCATCGCGCCTTACGAAGTCGACGTCAACCGGCCGATTCACGATCCTGCCGTCAACAAAACCTATTAATGTCATTATATATATCTAGAAATTTTGGAGAAGATTATTTTTTATATAAATGGACAGGCTGCGCCAAATCCGTTCGCAGGAGCACATTAAGAATGACTGATTATACAGAAAAACTATTAAAAACGGCTAAAACTTTCTTGAGCCGCTGGAACGGCTCTAATGCAGAAA
>JANQHN010000435.1 GCA_028282665.1 Phycisphaerae bacterium
TCACCCAATGCCTAACGTGCATGCGCGAATCTCTCCTAACTGCGACGCCTCATCTCTACGAACGATTCGTCCGCCCTGCCGGGCGGTGGGGATTTAAAAGACACCCGCTAACCAGGGGCTTGCTGCGCCGCGCCCCTGGCTAACATCGTCCGCCCTCCGGGCGGGGAAACGCGTCCTCAATAACCGAACCTCAGGCGGGAAGGCGCATCCCCGGTACCCGACCTCTCGGACGAAACCCTTGCCTGGAACCAACGCCATTTGTCCTCCGGTTGGGAGGACAGTGGTTTCATTGCAAGGGCGTCCTACCCCACGGGGTGGGGCACCTTTGCGGCATCATTACTTTCGATCTGCGTAACGAATCCTACCAAAACTCATTCGGATGGGGGCGTTTGTTCGATGTGCCGGGTGAGGGCAGCCGGGCTGATCTTCCTAAAATGCATCTTTCCCTTTCGAGAGCAAATTCTCGACCATATCCGCTCGTCGTGCGACTTCGAAGAGTTGCTTCGAGATTTCCTTGAGGTCGGCGGTTTCGGCGAGTTGGCTGGCCATGACGACGAAGTATTCCTTGCCGTTAATGGTTTTTACGGCGAACGAGCCGTAGTGCATCTTGTTGTTGAGTCGCAGCATGGACATGGCGGCGGAGTCTTTGGCCTGGGAGGCGATGGAGATAAACGAAATCACGTCGTTGCCGTCGTCGTCGTAACCGTTGAAGATGACGTGGACTTTCTGCTGGCGTTTCTTGCCCAGCGGAACGGTGACGGCGTAGCCTGCGCGGGTTTGCCGCGATTTGTATCCACTGGCTTTGACTACGGTGTGCAGGAGCGATTCGGTCACGCTCTTGGGCGATTCCGGCCTTTCGTTTGGGACGAGCTGGTCTTCGGCTTGCGCATCGCCGGCGTCGTTTAGAGTCTTGCCGCAAATCGTGCAGAATTGCGCGCTAATGTGGTTCTGGAAATAGCAGGAGGGGCACATCTTGGTCGGGTTTGTCATGACCTGAACTCCTACGTGGAAGTAGAAAGCCAGCCGGGAAAGGCCGGAAATTATCAAAACTCATATCCAGAGCAAGCTTAAGCCGGGTGGAGCGTCCGGCACCGCGTTTTGCACCGCCAAAAAGTCGCCCTTGAACGCTACACCTGGATTGAAACTGCTATAAAGCGTCGCAGGAGCCCACTGCCCTGTCAACCACGAAGGTGTCCGGATTCCTCAATCGAGGTATTTATGGTAACCCGCGCGGTAACGGTGAACGACGATGGAGTCGTTCAGTGTGCTGACGGGTTGGGGGATTCGGGCCATGTCCGGCGGGAAAACGAACATGGCGCGTACGACTTGGGGTGTGAGGAATTTGAGGTTCGAGGGGATGTCCATTCCATCGGGACTGACGGGCTGCTTGGCGGCCAGGGTGAACCCCCAGGTGCCGAAAGTGGGGATGTAAGTATGGTAGGGGAGCACGTGGAGCGGCGTGCCGGATTCCAGGCCGAACCGAACGGACTCGATCGTTTGGACGATGCACCAAAACGCCTCGCGGGAACGGTAGGGGGAGGTGGATTGGACGGCGATGGCTCCGCCGGGGGCGAGCCGCTTGGCGGCGAGGTTGTAAAAAACGTTCGAGTAGAGTTTGCCCAGTGACGGATCGCTCGGGTCGGGCAGGTCCATCAAAATGACGTCGAAAATGTCGTCGCTGTGTTCGAGAAAAATGAAGGCGTCCTGGTGAACGACGCGCACGCGCGCGTCGGAGAAAACGTTTCCGTTGATCGAGGAGAGCATGTCCTTGGTGGTGAAGAGTTCGGTGACGGCAGGGTCGATGTCGACGATGGTGATTTGCTCCACGTCTTTGTATGTAGCGACTTGTTTGGCGGCGAGCCCGTCTCCTCCGCCGAGGATGAGTACGTTGGCGGGCTTTTCGGCGACGGACATGGCGGGGTGAACGAGAGATTCGTGATAGCGGTATTCATCGACGGTGGAGAATTGAAGGTGGCCGTTGAGGTAGAGCCGAATGTCGTCGCGCCAGCGGGTGAGGATAATGCGCTGATGGGCGCTCGACTGGGCGTGGATGATTTCGTCCTGGTAGACGCGGCTTTCGAAGTGGGATACGAGGGAGTTGGAAAAAACGAGCGAGGCGATTAGTAAGAGTCCTCCGGCAACCAGCGCGACTTGGAGTTTGCGCAAGCCTCGGCCGATCGCCTTTTCGAACCTCCAAAGCAAAAGCCCCGCGACGGCGACGTTCGTCAAACCCGCGACGAGCCCCGCCTGCACGAGTCCGAGGTGGGGTAACATCGCGAAAGGGAACAGTACGGATGCGGCGAGGGCGCCGAGGTAGTCGGCGGAGAGAACGTTGGCGAGGGTCACCCGCAACGATGACAGGTCTTTCAGGATGCGGACGACAAGCGGGATTTCCAGCCCGACAAGGATGCCCACCAAAACGACCAATGAAATCAGCACAGGAACGTAAAGCGACGTGTAGGCGAAGGTGGCGAATCCGATAAGGGCCGTGGCTCCGCCGATCACTCCCACGCCGAGTTCGATCAGGATGAACCGGCCGAGCAGGTCTTCAGTGATGTATTTGGAAAGAAACGAGCCCACACCCATCGCCGTGAGGAACACACCGATCACGATGGAGAACTGCGTGACGGAGTCACCCAGCAGGTAGCTGGAAAGCGTGCCGGCGATGAGTTCATAGACGAGCCCGCTGATCGCCAAAAGAAAAATGGCGACCAGCAGCACCACGCCCGCGGACCGGGTGAGGTCTGGTCTGGGTGGCGCGTTTTCCACAAACTCGCCTTACTTAATGACCGCGGCGAGGAGAATGGCGAGCGCGATAATGGTGCAACCGATGACAATCCCCAAGGAGATATTTTGATCCTCCTCGATTTCCTTGCGGATGGAGAACGGGGTGACCTTTTCCATGAGCCAGATGCTGAATCCGAACAGGACAAGCCCCATGCAAAAGTAAATCAGGGATGGCAGAATCTCCCAAAAATCCTGCAAGACGTATTCGGGTATTTGAGCAATGAGCATATGGGTGATCTCCGTTTTTTATTAGTGGGTATCCGGCGCGTTTACTTTCCGCCGTGAAGTCCGCCGCCGATGAAGAAATACCGCGTGCGGTAGTGGCCTCGCGCGGCTTTGCCTTGCCTTGCGGAATCCTCGCGAATGCTGACGGGTTTCTTTTCAGGCCGGGGAGCGCCAAGTCCGGTGTAACTCGCCCAGCCGGTTACGGCGAATAAACCAAGCATGACGCCCAACACGCCCGTCGCTGTCTTATTCATAGTTCAATCTCCCGTATGGGATCGTGTCTTTTCCCGTCACTCGGTATTCTTTGTATCGCTATGAAGGTTCGCCGGTACGTACAACGACCCGCCCACGATCGATAGGCCGCCGATAAGTTAATCATCATCATCGTCGTCGTCCTCGCCCCAACGCTCTTTCTCGAAGGATGACCGGCGGAAGAATTCGAATAACGGATAGACCAAACTTAACGCGGCGATGATCAGGAAGTATCGGGCTATCACCGCGCCTTGGTAAATGTCGATGGTAACGGTTTTTCCATACCGCGCGGTTGTGCCCGAATCGCTTTTGTTGCTACGACCCGCCTGTCCCTGTAACAAGAGTCGGTACGTGCCCGGTTCTTTCAGTTTGAAGACAGCGGAATCCTTCTTGCTCCCCTCCGACCACCTTTCGCCCCCTTCCACACCGTGGTAGTAAGACATTTCGGCGGAGAAATCGAGTAAAGCCTCTTCCTTGTCATTAATCGCGGCGACTTCCAGGTAAACCCAACTGTTGCTCACCGGAGCGCTGAATTGCGCTTTGCAAAGTGCGTTGCTTTTGGTTACTTCAAACGGGCTGGTAAGGTACGGCTGGGCGTATCCCTCCGCGGCGACCTCGATGCGTTTCAAATGCTCGCCCTTATGCAACAGGGCTACAAGACCTGCGGTACCGAAGACAATCGCAGCGAGGACGAAAACAATGGCAGACTGTGTTCGGGCGACCTTGTTCGGGTATGGCTGATGGGGGGCGACGCCGATCGCAGGGGGAAGCGAAGTTTCATCAACGCTGAACGCCTCCGCAACTTCCTTCCTTGTCAGGTATTTCGAGGAGTACCACTCGAGTTCCGTATCCGTCCATTCGGCGCTGAGCAGGTAGGGTGGGTTGATGGCGTCCATGTAATGGGATTGATCGCCCCACTTGGCGACCCAGGGCAATTCGCCTTCCACCCAGTCAATCGTGAAATCGGCGCGTTCGTAAACCTGCCACGATTTTCCATCGTAATGGAGCCGTTCTTTCGGATAAGCCGTTCGTGGGTTGAAACCCATCGGCCGATCGTCCATTTCCACCGAGAGCGAGTAATGACCATTCTCGTAGGTGAGCCACTGGTAGCCGCGATCCTCACTGTAGAGCATCAATTCGTCGGAAGGGTACACGCCCCACGCGTCTCGAGATACGAATCGAATGCGGCCGACGACAAAGTAGTCCACACCGTCAAACGTGCATTTTTGCCCAAGGTCGAACGGGCATGGCGGCCTGCGATCTGTAAACAACTGCCCCAGCAGGCTGGGCTCGGGTTTGCTTACATCAATGAACGAATCGCAATGCTTGCACGAAACGCTCTTCGCTTCTTTACCACCGTGTGCAGGAATCGTCGCGCTGCAATTGGGGCAGGTGATTTTGCGGAGCGTCAGGTCCAGATCCGAGCCGCAATAACCGCACTCGAATCTGGGCGGCATAGGATCGGGCAACTCCAGCGGGCCGCCACACGAATAGCATTTGATATCTTTTGAACGGTCATCCCTTCGAACAATGCGTTCTCTGCGATCCTCGCTGCCTGCCCGCTCGGACACAAGGTTCGATGAGGCGCCGGCTTCTTGCGCCGTCACATCGACCCGGATTTCATCCGCGGATAACCGCCTGCCATGAAAAACGCGAGCCGTTTCGTCTTCGAGATCGAACTCGATCGTTGCAAATCGCTGCCCGCGACTCAGTTCGAGAAAAGGTACTTTTTCACCGCTCAGTATCGGAAAGGGGAGCTGACCTTCGCCTCCTTCACACTCTGCGACGTCCTTCTCATCGATGTGAAACAAGGTGTCGCCGATCTGTACCTCGTCGCCAGGCCGCACTTCGGCGTAATGGATGGGAGGCGTGTCTTCTTCCCGATGGGATTCAAGCGAGAAGTTGTTTTCGTCTTCGCTGATCCACGCGGTGGAGTCGTCTAAAAACTTGACGTACCACTCGTCCCAATAGCCTTTGGCGTAGCCGTAGCGGACACGACCGAGCACCGTGAAATGCCGATCTTGCAACTTGCCCGTCGCACCGACAAACAGGTCGCTTGGCGTCTGAGCAAGAACGGCCATCTTGCCTGCGACGCGCGCAGCTTTCTCGTCAAGAATGACTGCCGATTCGCAGTATTCACAAACCGTCATCCTTGCGAACCGTTGATCGGCCGGGATTTCACCACCGCACGACGGACAAAACATGCGCAGCATCCTTCACAGGTCGAACAAGCTTCGAACGGGCGAGCAGATCGTGATGGGGATTTGCGTTTCGCCCGGCGCCACGGGATTCTAAAGTCAACCCAATCAATCAACAAGCAAGAACTCGTCGATTCGGGCAATCTACCCTGTGATGGCGAGGTCGTTAACGGTTGCGCATTGGATGTTAAGAGGGAAGTTGAGGCGCAGGTTGAGTAAATCTTTGGATATCTTCACGGCGGATGGTGGCGATGATCCACACAAACACCGGGAGCACGAAGTTGGGACTCGCCCAGTGAACGCCGACTCTATGCAATCCCGAGAGAAAGGACATCGTGGTTGGGCTTACGGTGATCAAATGGAAACTTTCTTGCGCTGCGCAGAACAGAATGAGGATGTAAGCCCGTGCGGCGACGAATGCGGAAATTAACAACAAGGCCCAAAACAGCGCCCTAAATCGCCGTTTAAAGTTTATCGGCGTGGCCAGAACAAGCGCGATAACCTCGATGGTGGGGAGGTAGGCGCATAATCTTGTTGAGAACTCTGTGCTGCCGGACAGATTGTTACGCAGGTTACGAATGGAAACGCGCGTGTCCAACATGGCTCGTGGGTGTTCGATTTTCTCAAAACGAACCAGACCGTCATCGCCGAACGAGCCGAACGCACCGTTTGCGAGGGTGCGGAACGTGTGATTATACACTTCGCCGATTCCCGCTATGGGAAGCGCAAGCGCTACGTAGATCGTCGCAGCTTTGGCGAAATAAAACAAAATCGCCTTAACGGGTATCATGGGTCGGCTCCGGTGGTGAACCAAGTGCCCAGTTCGCCCACACGAACCACAGGACGATGGCAAAAAAGATAAATAGCGCTTGCCAAACTTCCACGTGCATAACGTCAAAAGCGCTACGCCAATGCTTTTGCACGTAAAACAGCGTAATGATGCGAAATAGATTCGTCACCATCAGGATACCGGTGCCGATAACGATGCCCAACGCTCGTGCCCGCCAGCTTGCGGGTAGGGCGAGCGCGGCGGCGACAAACAATATCGTCGGGTGAATGGCATCGCAGCCGCGCTCGATTTGAATGCTCGCTCGCGCAGAGACGATTTTTCGATTTACGATAGTGACGTCTTCGCCGAACACATCCAGAATGGCGCCGCTGATACTGGCGTTGAGATTCAGGTAGGGAATCCAGCCGTGCCTCTCGAAGTAACCGGTGGCGGTTAATGCGTAAAGAATGACCGTGGTTAGTGCGAAGATCAGCACGAAACGGAAGATAGGGCTGCGGTGTGGTTTGGGGTCTTTGTTGGTGCGTTTTGGACGTTTGTCAGGCGGTATCTTGGCGCGAGTGGAACTTGATTCTTTGCCTTTCTTGTGCCTGGTCATGAATCCGAACCGCAAGAGATTTGGGTAATCGCACAAGTGGCGACCGGCTGCGGGCTGGTGCCGTTCTATTCGCGATGCCAATCATCCCGCGCATAAATGATCCACAAATGGACTAAATACGCGAGGATCAACCCGCTAATAACCGAACCCACCATGTCGACCCGAGTTAACTCGCCGTACTTGGTTATCGCGACGATCCAGCCGACCAGGATCAACGAGAATACCACGGCTAACATTCGAAAAAACGTTGCCGGGACGAAATCGAACATGGGTTCACGCATGATAGGCCTGCCTTGCCGAAAAAGGACGATTAGGCATGCAATCGACGCCATACCACCAATGGAAGTGTAGGCGCACCCCCTGCGTCACGCCAACCGGAAATCGGAAGAGCCGACGCGGGGGAACGTCGACCCTTCGTGTCACTACTCTGCGGCGATTTTCGAATTTCTTCGTGGAATGACCGCTATCCAACCGATTGCAGAACGGCAATTTGATCGGGCACTAAGCGGGCGTAACTGCGCGTTGTCGTTTTGCGATGACAATTGTACCGCCTACGAGCAACAGCAGCGTTAGCACGATCAGGCCCCATTCACCTACAGTGGGAATTTCACTGACTTCCGCCAGCGTGTAGTCATCGGGTACGGCCAGGCCGACTGTATGAACATCGAAATCTTCTTGCTGCATGAACGGCATCGGATCGGACATATTCTCGTCGACTTCGACGTTCATAAGTAAATTGAACGGCTGGCCTACCGGCAGATCGACATCGATTTCTGTCGGCCCCGTGTATTCGGCGTGCCAGTTAGCCCCATCGTTGTAGACGTTGAAGTGCTGCAGGTCGTAGACTCCGCCGCCTTCCATCGAGCCGTCGCCTCGGAGAATGAAGTGCCCTTCCACCAGAGTCGTATCATCCAGTACCAACTGAAACTGCGCGATTCGGGAATTGACACCCGGGCCATTGGGAACGACCAAGTGGACATTTTCGAACCATAGCTGACAATTGGCGATTGCGCCTTGTCCATAGGCGATGACGCTTCCTTCCCAGGGGCGTGCGTAACCGCGATGGGTCGGTGTGTAGCTCGGCGCACCGTTAAAGGAGGTGGTCACCTTTCCTTCCTTCGTTAA